>CAZBOW010000011.1:30818-38294 GCA_964493635.1 uncultured Hyphomicrobiales bacterium | reverse complement strand
GCCTTTGCCATCAGTGGAATGGCCGTGGTGATCTTTTATGGGCTCCTGTACCAGATGCCCATGGCCTACCTCGCATGGGGCGCTGTTGCCTCCGTGGTCAGCAGTGTTGTCGAGGCCGGTAGCGTGCGCTTGCACATGGACGATAACATCACGATCCCGTTCAGTTTTGCCGTAACACTCATGATGGGGGAGTGGACAACCCACCTGATGCACAGCGCGTCGTTTGTTCACCTCCTTCCGTAACAACATTCCTCGTCCCTGGTATCCTAATGCAGCAACGAACGACCACGATCATCATCGCAGTGCTTGTAGCCGCGGGACTGGCCTTGATGGTGGCCTATATCTGGTGGTATGGGGCCAGTAGAGACCTCACCGGTACCTATCGGGTGTCCGATGTGGTGATCGATACCCTTGGTGTGGAGCACACCTCGATCTTGTTTGTTGAGGTGGACGAGTATGATTCCCTCCATCTGCTGAAGGTTGCCGAATCCTTAACGCGCAGCCAAGTAGAGCGCCGGTCGCTGGACCACGGTCGTCGCAGAACCTACCTGTATCATTTCTACGTCGTGGGCGACACGGCGGCACTTACCCAAGAAATGATCGATGAGGTGCAGTATCGTCATCCGGCCCTTGCCGATCCAACAGAGCGACTGCTGCAGGTACCACACGGTTGGATTGTTCGAGCCGTCTTGCCAGCCGGACATATCCATCCTGAACGGGTCGAGGCAGCCCAGGTTGCATTCTATATCCCTCGGCCTGGATTGAGCGCGCACGACGTTCAGTAGCGCTCACTCCCCCCGGAACTGGGCATCCTTCCAGGCCGCGAACAGGTGCTTGACTCGGTTGCGTTGGTACTTCCCGGTACTTGTCACTGGCAAGCTATCGGCGAACACCACAACCTTCGGAGCCTTGCTAAACGGAAGATGGCTCCGACAGAACGCGAGAATGTCGTCCTCGGTTACCGCGGTATCGTTTCGAACCACCAGGGCGCCAACCTCTTCGCCATAGAGCGTATGCTCGAACCCAACGCAGATGGCAGCGGCCACGCCCGGCGCGCGATTGATCACTTCATCGATCTCTAAAGGAGCGAGGTTGACGCCACCGCGGATGATGAGCTCCTTCAAACGGCCCGTGATAAAGTAGAAGGCCTCTGCGCTGCTGTCACGAACGTAGAATCCTTCGTCGCCGGAGTGAAACCAGTCGCCGGCAAAGGCAGTGGCATTGGCCTCCGGGTTGCGATCGTAGCCGATCATCACCGAGGCACCCCGAATAACAATTTCGCCTCGCTCCCCGGCCTCGGCCAGCGAACCGTCGGGGCGCATGATGGCCATCTCATTACAGGGAAGTGATGCGCCGATGGATGGAAAACCATAGTCCTGCATCCAGTGACGATGCTCCTGCGGAGTGTGATGCACCGGCACGAAGCAGGAGTAGCACGTGGTTTCGCTCAGGCCGTACCCATGGATAATGGGAATCTGGTAGCGCTGTTCGAAGCGATCGGCCAGCTCGCAGGTGAGCGGCCCAGCACCACAGATGATGTGCCGGAAGCCCCCTTCATGAACCCCGTCGGCGGGTGCCTGTGCCTCGAGGACCATCGCCAACAGTGTTGGCACCACACTCACAATGTGCACGCCCTCGGCAACGATCGAGGGGAAGAACCGTCGTGCAGAAAACTTTCGATGCAGAACAACGGAGGCCCCGGCGATAAATGGCGTTACGTGCGTCACGATAGTTCCGTTGACGTGATGCACCGGCAGGACACACATCATGCGTTGCGTCGCCGTGATGCCGTGCCACGCCGCGATCGCCTCGCCGTCGGCAAACAGATTCTGCTGAATGAGTACAACGGCCTTGGGATGTCCGGTGGTACCACTGGTGTACACCATTAGGCACTCATCCCACCGTTGATCGACCGTTTCGTCGGGGAAGGGATAGGGGGCGTGAGCGCGCACGGCAGCGTAGAACGCCGATGCGCTGGCATCGTCGGTGTCAACGAGGATGGTCTGGTAGTTCCGTTCCAGAAGATCCGCCCCGAGCTGTTCGGCATACTCTGGCCGACAGAGTGCGATCGAAGCGCCACACGCTCCCAGAATGTACCGTAACCTCTGGGGATCTTCTGTCATGTTCAGCGGGACGGCACACGCACCAATCAACCAGCAGGCCATGTAGGCCAGAATGGTGTCGGGATGGTTGTGGCCGGCAATGACAACGCGGCTTCCACGCACTACATCGTGGGTGGCAAGAAGCTGGGCCAGACGTTGGGCGGTATCGATGAAGACGGCGTACGACCATACCGACCGCTGGCCATGTTCATCAATGTAGATCAACCACGGCTTTTCAAGGTTCGTAGCGTGCTGGTGGGCCATGAGTGCCCCCCACGATCGGAATGTCGTGGAGAAGTCCGCCGGCAGCAGGCCATCAACCGTGCGTACCACCGATGTTCGTGGATCCATCATGCGCGAAGTTACGAGCGCGAACGGTGGATCGTCGCGTAACTTCGCAGATGATCGATCTGCGCAGTGATACCGTAACCGTTCCCGGCGACGCCATGCGGGCCGCCATGGCTGAGGCACCCGTTGGCGACGACGTCTATGCTGAGGACCCTACCGTCAATGCTCTGCAGGAGCGCGTTGCCGCGATGTTCGGCAAAGAGGCCGCGTTGTTTGTTCCCAGCGGAACGCAAGGCAACCAAATCTGCCTGGCGTTACATGCCACGACCGGCGACGAGGTGATTGCCGAGGCCGATGCCCATATCCTGCACTATGAAAACGCCGCAGCCAGTGTGATTGCCCGAGCGCAGATTCACGCCGTGCCGTCCTTCTCCGGTGCCATGCCCCTCGAAGCCATCGAGCAGGCAATTCGACCCGCGGCCTACTATTATCCCCGAACGGCGGTCATCGCGGTTGAAAACAGTCACAACCGTCATGGCGGAACGGTTCTAGACCTTTCCTACTTGCACGACGTCCAGTCGCTTGCCCAACGCCGAGGAATCGCGCTGCACTGCGATGGAGCCCGCATCTGGAATGCCATGGTGGCAACAGGGACGTCTCCAGATCGCTACGGCGCGGTGTTCGACACCATGAGTGTGTGCCTGAGCAAGGGGCTTGGGGCCCCGGTGGGGTCGCTGATTCTGTCGACACGAGCCCGTATCGATCAGGCCTGGCGGTGGAGGAAGATGCTGGGAGGGGGCATGCGCCAGACCGGCATGCTGGCCGCGGCGGCACTCTATGCCCTTGATCATGTGCTTCCACTGCTTGCCGAGGACCATCGTCGAGCGCGGCAGTTTGCGGAGGCCATCGCTACGCATCCGTTAGTCCAGGTACACCTGGATCGCGTGCAGACCAACATCGTCATGTTCCGTGTGAACGTGCCCACCGAACCGTTTATTGACGCCCTGCATCAGCAGGGTGTGCGCATTGCTCAGATTCGGCCCGGCGTCTTGCGGGCGGTGTTCCACCATCAGATTTCCGACGAAGCGGCTACCGCAGCCGCTACAGCTGTGAATCACATCCTATCTTTGCAGCAAGGTGACTACCATGGCAACAGCTGATAAGAACGAGGCAACCATCGACCATCAGTCCACGAACGTGGAGGGCTATGGTCAGTTCCATCACCGACTCCACAGTCGGGTACGCTCCTACGACGTTGATCGTCAGAGCATCGTCCATAATGCCGTCTACCTGTACTGGCTAGAGGCAGCTCGGATCGAATACTTCCGGGATATTGGGGTGCCGATCGACCGTCAGAGCTTTGTCACCAAGCACCGCTTTGTGGTTGTACGCGCCGAGATCGACTACCATACACCGGCACAATTCGACGACCCGTACACGGTGTTTACCCGCATTCCATGGGTTCGGAACTCGTCCTTCGGATTTGAGCATGTCATTCGGCACGATAACGGAACGTTGCTGGCGGTAGCGCGCGGTGTGTTAGTGCATCTCAATCCGGCAACTCACCGCCCCGAGCGTATTCCGGATGCCTACCGCGAGCTTGTTCGTGAGTTCGAGGGCGACAACGTCCGCTGGGAAGAGGACTCCGACGGCTCTAATATTCCAGCGTCATGAGTGCTCGATAGGTGCTGAACTTCTGGCCGCGCGGCTCAACCACGGCCAGCTGGATCGACCCCTTGATGATCCTCTGCTCCGGCACGGCAAAGAAGGCGAGTCGTACCTGGCGTCCACGTTCGTCGGCGAGCCACTGGAATGGTTCCGGATCGCCGCCGCGTTCGTCGAAGATGAGTCCGCGAATCCACGAGCCCGGATTAACGCAGTAGCGAAACTGACCGTCCGCCTTCTGCTTCCGACACGACAAACTAAAGCTGTGGATCATCACTGGGCGATCTTTCGACGGGCGAATCGTTTGTGGAATCTCAAAGACCAGTTGTGGAATCGTTACGGTATAGGCATAGCCATCCGAAGTGCCGGGCGCGGCGTTGCGCTCGATCCAGACGGTTTCGAGCCATGCTGGATCGACGATAATGGCCTCGTAGGCACTATCGGCAAAGTGGTAGTACACCGACACGCGCTTGGGATGTGCCGAGCCATCGATGAACGTCGCATCGCGATCAACGTCCAGTTCCAACGGCGACGTGCACGAACCGATGGCCATGGCAACGATCAACAGTACGGTTTGTATCGGACGGTTCATCGCAGTGCTCCCAGATTGAAGCCCAAGCCGATGACGGGGCCCCATTTTGTCGATGAGAACCACGTGCCCTCGTGGCGATACAGTAAGGCAGCGGCGTCAAGGCCAACAGTGATCTGCAAGGGGCCCACGGGTTGGTATTGAAGGCCCACACTGGCACGAGCGAGGGGTCCCTGCTGGACGGCAACGCCTACGGTGGCATCGAGCACGGGCATCAGGCCGGGAAGAAACGAGAACTCCATGGGTGTCCACCGGTACGACGCTCCCATCCAGAACAGGACGGGGGTCTGGGTGTACTGCACTTGTCGATCATTGGCCGTTCCCGTGAACTGTTGCCGGAATGATTCGGTGCCCATCTCTACACCAACGGCGTGGTGTTGGTTGATCGGCAACAACAAGCCGAACGACGTATTCGGCAGGATGGCGTCTCGCACCGAAGCCGGTGTTGGCTCGGTCGACGGCAGTCCGCTGGAAAGCGACCGTGCTCGGAAGGTGACCGGCACGGCCGAGGAATGCGTTGCCAACAGCGCTGGGTGATCAATGCTTGGTACCACGGCAAGCGCTGGAGCGTCAGTCTGCATCCAGTGTTGGAGCTGGAGCGACGGTGGCTGTTGCTCCTGCATGGACGAAACAACTGCTGGAGTTTCTGCTGAAGCTTCTGCTGGAGCTTCTGCTTGAGCCTCTGCTTGCGCAGGGCCAGCGGCAACGGCTACGTAGCGCACCGCATAGACGGTGTCGGGAGCGATGGCCACGGGGGGTGCGGGCGATGCCGCTGCTTCTGCCGCTACTGCTGCCGCAGCGGGCGGTGCAGAGTCCCTCGCGGGGGGGGCGTTGTTGACGATGGCGGTAGCTAGGAAATACCCGGCCACTAAGCCCCCTACAGCGGTCAGCATGGGTGTCAGGCGCGAACTAATCATGCTCGATCCCGCTACCGTCGCCGCAGGAGGAGCAATGCCTGCGGGCAGTCCCACGGCCGAAAGTAACGCAGCTTCACCGCCGATTGGCGGCATCATGGAGTCGCGATGCACGGCCCGGCGAATGGACAGCGTGTCTCGTAGGATCGTTCGGAGTTCGGCAGAGGACTGTAGCTCGTCGAACAGCTCCTGTTCGCTCGCCAATGGGAGCTCTCCATCCAGGAAGGCATCGAGGGCCTCTTCCGACGAGAAGTGATGTGATGATGTCATAGGTCGTGTTGTACGTCTACTGTTGATTCAAATCGTGAAGGTAGGGGGCGAGAATCTCTCGCAGTTTCTTCTTGGCTCGGAAAATTCTCACCTTGACAAGGTCGACCGACTGTCCGATCACCTCGGCGATCTCAGCATAGCTTAGGCCGTTGTATTCGCGCAGAACAAAGGCCTCGCGATACTCATCGGGCAGCAGCTCCAGCGATGTCTGAATCAGCTGCAGCAATTCCCGCTGTTCGTAGGGAACATCGGCGTCCACCCAGTGGACGTCTTCGAACGGCACGAACTGGCGCTTGGCTCGAACCTGGTGCGTAAAGCACAGGTTGCGCGCAATCGTCAGCAGGTAGGCTGGGACATTCTCCACGTTCCGGCCCTGACGACCGGCATCGAAAAATTTCACGAAGGTATCCTGCAGCAGATCCTCGGCAACCTGTCCATCACCGATGATCTTGCGACAATAGGTGTAGATCCGCTGGGCGTACCGCCGATAGAGTACCGCTAATGCCTTTTGGGCCTGCATGTCGCCGGCCGACAACTGGCAGAAGAGATCCTGATCGGCAGGATCGAGCGTGGTGAGAATAGGATCCATCCGTGTGCAGTGACCGGGTCGTCGGTGGGATGTTACAGTATGCGCATCGTGCCACGTAATTTAGTGGGTATGACCGTAGAATCTCGCCTCGCCAGCCTTGTGATGCCTCGCCTGGATGCCGACCAATGGCACGATGCCTCGTACCGCCAGCAGGCCTATGCCCTGATTGATCGAGGCGTTCGAGCCTTTGGACTCTTTTCTGGAACGTTGGCCGAAACGGCCGCCATGATCGGCGACCTGCAACGCCATAGTCCCGAGCGCCTGTTCCTCGGAGCAGACTACGAGTATGGGCTTCCGATGCGATTGCGGGACGGTGGGATTGCCTTCCCGCGCGCCATGGCCTTGGGTGCAACATCTCCCGGAATCACTGAACACATCGCCTCGGCGATTGCACGGGAAATGCGGGCCTTGGGCGTCCACTGGAACTGGGCTCCCGTGGCCGATATGAACTCCAATCGGCACAATCCGATTGTAAACACCCGAGCCTTCGGGGAGAATCCGGACGCAGTCAGTCCACATGTTGCAGCCTTTGTTCGAGGGCTGCAGAGCGGTGGCGTTCTTGCCTGTGCCAAACACGTACCGGGCCATGGAGCAACTACTGTGGACAGTCATCTGTCGCTCCCAGTTCTAACGCTATCCCGATCGGATCTGGAGTGTCGCGAATACCTGCCGTTTCAGGCGGCGATTACGGCCGATGTTGGGTCCCTGATGATGGGGCATCTGATGATTCCCGCACTGGATCCGGCTCTGCCGGCGTCGCTCTCGGCAGAGATTGTCACGGGTCTGGTGCGCACGGAATGGGGATTCGACGGTTTGATTACAACCGACGCTCTGGATATGGGAGCCATTACGACGCAGTGGACGTCGGGTCAGGCTGCGGTGCTTGCCGTCGTGGCAGGCTGCGACGTGGTGCTGTTGCCCGCCGATCCCGATGCCGCAATTGATGCCTTGGTTGAGGCGGCCCTGGAAGGGCGCATCTCGGAGGATCACATCGCCAAGAGTGAACGGCGATGGCAGAGCGTCCGCCGTAGGTATGGTCGGACGGACTCCGTGCTGCCG
>CAZBOW010000011.1:27749-30718 GCA_964493635.1 uncultured Hyphomicrobiales bacterium | reverse complement strand
TCCGTGCTGCCGGTGGACCAGCAAGCGCATGCGATGATGGCGCTGCAGGCCGCATCCGTAGCCATCCACGTCGCAGGTGATCCGACGCACTTGCCGCTGCAGCAATTCGAGCGCGTGGCTGTCTTCGCGGTGATCGATGAACGCGATGCCGACACGGCCACTACGTGGTTCCATTATCTGGCCCAGGCCACGGAGCTCGACATCGATATGGGCTACATCGACGGTACGATCGCCGACCGGGACCTTGCCGGACTGATCGAGGGGACACAGGACGCAGAGGTTGTGGTCTTTGCGTTCTTTGGACGGGCCGTTGCTCATCGCGGCGGCGTGGCGGGTGGCATCCCTGGGCAGGATCGATTGGCGGAGGTTCTTGACGCGCTGTCGGCTGGTAGACCACGAATCGTGGTGGCTGCTGGAAGTCCTTACGGCATCGACGAGATCGCCTCGGACTGCACTCTGCTGACATACTCAGATACCGTCCCATCATTGGCTGCCAGCGTGCTGCGTTTGATCGGTCGGGAGCCTCAATCGTGACTCAGACCTGACTGAGAAAGTCGTAATTTCACGCCGATGTCGATTCTCATCACCGGCGGTGCTGGCTTTATCGGAAGTAACCTGGTTCGCGCAATGCGAGCACAGGGGTACGGGCCGTTGGTCGTCCTGGATGCGCTGACCTATGCCGGTAATCTTGGCAATCTCGAGGGACTTCTTGATGGCTCGTCGTGTGTCTTTGTGCGCGGATCGATCACCGATCGTGATCTAGTGCGTCGCGTGATGGCAGAGTATGCCGTCGATACCGTCCTACATCTTGCGGCCGAATCTCATGTTGATCGATCGATCGCCTCGGCGCAGCCCTTTATCGATACGAATGTTGGTGGGACAACCGTTCTGTTGGAGGCCGCGCGCGACGCCTCGGTGCGTCGGTTTGTCCACATCTCTACCGATGAGGTGTACGGCGACGTGCCGATCGATGCCGAACCCTACAGCGAAGAACAACCACTACGACCATCATCGCCATATGCGGCGTCGAAAGCGGCATCGGATCTCGTTGTTCAGGCCTTTGTCCGTACCTACGGGATGGATGCGATCATCACGCGCTGCACCAACAACTACGGACCATATCAGTTTCCGGAAAAGTTCATCCCGCTGATGATTGTCAACGCCATCGAAGGCCGGACGTTGCCGATCTATGGCGACGGTCGGCAGCGTCGAGACTGGATCCACGTTGATGACCACTGCGCCGGAATCATTGCCGCCTTGGAACATGGCCGCTCGGGCGAGATCTACCATTTCGGCGGAGCCTGCGAGCGCGAGAATGTGGAACTTGCAACCGAAATCGTCCGCCATGTAGGGGGCTCACCGTCGCTGCTAGAGTACGTCTCCGACCGTCCCGGTCACGACCGCCGCTATGCCTTGGCGATCACGAAGGCGCAGCGCGAACTGCGCTGGACCCCACAGGTGGAGTTCGGGGAAGGACTTGCGGCTACGATTACATGGTATCAGGAGCACAGCGCTTGGTGCGCCGCCGTGCGAGACGGCAGCTACCGGACGTACTACGAACACCATTATCAGTCGACGTTTTAGAAAGTGCACATGCCAAGAAAACCAACAACGTCAACGAAGACAACCACGGCCGGGGGAACATCTCACCGCACGCTCCTGCGTGCCATCACCACCGGAACGTGCCGTGTGGGTGTCGTTGGCCTTGGCTACGTAGGACTGCCCCTGGCCCTAGAGTTTGCCAAGGCAGGAGTACCAACTCTGGGGGTCGACGTCGACCCTCGAAAGGTAGCCTCGCTGCAGAAGGGGAAGAATTATATTCAGGATTTGAGCTCGTCGGAAATCCGTGCGGTGGTCAAGAACGGTATGCTGCATTCAACAACGGATTTTGGTGAGCTGGCCACGTGCGACGTCATCTATATCTGCGTCCCAACGCCGTTTACAGACAACAAAGATCCCGATATCTCGCATATCGTTGCGGCTACGTCGGCCATTGCCAAGATTCTGCACAAGGGTCAGCTGGTCATTCTGAAGAGTACAACGTTTCCCGGAACCACCGACTCCTACGTCAAGCCGTTGTTGGACGCTACGTCGCTTCGTTGTGGAACGGACTACTTCCTGGCATTTTCACCCGAACGTATCGATCCCGGCAATCAAAAGTGGAATACGTCCAATACCCCCGTTGTGGTAGGGGGCGTTACACCGGCCTGTACCGAGGTTGCCGTAGCGATCAACCAGCGCATCATTTCCGAAGTGGTTGCCGTTTCGTCGCCACGGGTGGCCGAGATGGAAAAGCTCCTTGAGAACATCTTTCGGAGCGTCAACATTGCGCTGGTGAACGAACTGGCCCAGCTCTGCGATCGCATTGGAGTGAACATTTGGGAGGTCGTTGATGCAGCATCCACCAAACCCTTTGGCTTCATGCCATTCTACCCGGGACCGGGTATCGGTGGGCACTGCATTCTGATCGACCCTTACTACCTGAGCTGGATGGCTCGCGAAAAGGATTTCGTCACCAACTTCGTGACGCTTGCCGCCGAGGTCAATGAGTCGATGCCATTCTACGTGCGTTCGATGATCGAGCGCGAAGTTGCCAAGCAGCCGATTGCCATGAAGGATGCCAAGGTTCTCTTGCTGGGTATGGCCTTCAAGCGTGATGTGGATGATCTTCGGCACTCACCGGCACTGAAGGTGGCCGAGTTGCTCTTTGAGGACGGGTTCCGACATGTGTCGTACCACGACCCCTTTATTCCGAAGGTCCACGTTGCTGGCACCACACTCTCATCGGTACGCTCGCTGACTCCTTCGGTGGTGAAGAAGTACGATATCGTGGTGATTACAACCGACCACACATCCTTCGATTATCCCATGATTGCCGCCAACGCCAAGGTGGTGATTGATACGCGAAATGCTACCAAACATGTCGTCTCGAAGAAGAACATTGTTCTGCTCGGAGATGGCCAATGATC
>CAZBOW010000011.1:13889-27649 GCA_964493635.1 uncultured Hyphomicrobiales bacterium | reverse complement strand
GGATCCAACCACGGATCCAACCACGGATCACGGTCCTGTCCGTCGTTGGAGCGCGACCAAACTTCATGAAGGTTGCCCCCATTCATCGGGCCATGGTTCAGGCCGCCGACATGTTCGACCATCACATTGTGCACACGGGTCAGCACTACGATCAACGGATGAGTGATGCCTTTTTTGCCGATCTCGACATGCCCCATCCATCGTGGTTCTTGGGCGTCGGGTCGGGAAGTCATGCCCAGCAGACGGCTCGGGTCATGACCGGTTTTGAAGACGTGTGCCAGCAGGCCAAACCCGACTACGTGATTGTGGTCGGAGATGTTAATAGCACCATTGCCTGTGCCCTGGTTAGCGTGAAGATGGGGATTCGCACCGGACACGTCGAAGCCGGCCTGCGCTCCAACGATCGCGCCATGCCAGAGGAGATCAATCGCTTAGCCACCGATGCCATAGCCGACGATCTGTTCGTTACCGAACAGTCGGGCTACGATAACCTTCTCCGCGAAGGGGTAGCCCCCTCCCGCATCCACATGGTGGGTAATACGATGATCGACTCGTTGCACTATGCCTTGCCACGATCGAGCACGTCGCCGATTCTTGCAACACTGGGAGTGTCGCCGCAGGAATACCTCCTAGCCACACTTCACCGTCCGAGTAATGTGGACAACCAACAGCAGCTTTCAGACCTCATGGACACCATGGCGCAGCTATCGGCCGTTCTGCCGGTGGTGTTTCCTGTGCATCCGCGTACGCGGCAGCACTTGTCCCAATGGGGAATTGCCTGTCCCGATGGATTGATCATGATCGACCCGGTTGGATACATCGACTTTCTGGCTTTGGTGAAGGGGGCTCGATGCGTGGTCACCGATAGTGGTGGCATTCAGGAGGAGACCACGGCCTTGGGTGTTCCGTGTGTCACCGCCCGAACCAGCACCGAGCGACCATCCACCGTGGAGCTGGGAACAAACGTCTTGGTTCAACCAACACGGCATGCCATTGTGCAGGCGGTCACTCAGATCCTGGATGGCGGTGCCAAGCAGGGGAGGGTTCCACCCCTCTGGGATGGACATGCCGCCGAGCGGATTGTGGGCATCCTGCGCACGCACTATTCGTAGTTTTGCAGCGTCGGACGCTGTTTTCGTTTACCATAGGATACTCATGTACTCTCGCTGTGAGCTGCGTGCCATGCGATGTCTCGTTCTTGTGGTTGGTGTGCTTGTTGCCGGCGTGCTAAACACGTGGGGTCAGTCGACAGGATCCGTCCTTGATCTGGACCGTGCCTCAATGCTGCGCCAGAACACAACACTTGGCGCGCTGTTATCGGCGGACCCCATCCCTACCGATGATGCCGTCGATCCGTCGGTCTACCGCGTGGGTCCAGGAGACGTACTGTCCTATCAGACCACGGGACTGGATTTTTCCGAGAAGATGGTGATGGTAACGCCGGAAAACACCATCCTGCTGGAGCGCTATGGTTTGCTCGACGTCAGTGGGCTCACCTTAGATGACGTCCGGGCTGCCATTGTCCAGCGTGTTCAGCGCCAGGCGCCTGGCTTGGAGGTCTACGTTACGCTCCGTAAGGCCCGACTGGTGTACGTTACCCTAAAGGGTAACGTGGCATTCCCCGGCACCTATGCCGTTCCCGCTTCCATGCGCGTGTCCACGCTGTTGGCCGTAACACGGCAACCATGGCTGTTGCGTCGGGACGGCTCGCCCAGCGACGAGCTTCGTCGAATGGGAGCGTCCACAGCCTTTCAGGCCGCGACCAATGAGTTGGCGCGCGCCGTCCGGCCCGACCTTACGCCCTATGCCATGCGGAACATTGTCGTGCGTCATCGGCAGGGGGTCTCCCTAGTTGATCTTGCGTTGTCGTCGATGCCGAACGGTGCCCGATTTGACCCGCACCTGCGGGAAGGGGACGTCGTGACGGTGCCCTTCGACAGCGAAGAAGTGCCCACGATTTCAGTGACGGGAGCTGTCGTAAGTCCAACAACACTGGCCTACAAGTCCGGCGACCGCGCCTCGTTACTGTTGGCAGTAGCCGGTGGAGCACTGCAAGATGCCGATCTTGATCGCGTTCTTTTGGTCCAGTCCAGCGGTGGGGGTGCCCAGGTGCTGCTGGTGGACTCGGCGTTGTCGATGCAGGGACCGGACGTCCTCTTGGAGCCCGGGGCCAGCATCATTGTTGAACGCAAGGCCTATGCTGGCGAGCCGATGCGCCAGGGCGTCGTGGAGGTGTATGGCGAGGTGAGTCGACCTGGCACGGTGGTGATCGAGCCGGGAGTGACGCGTCTGGCCGAAGCCGTGCGGATGGCCGGTGGGCCTGATGCGAATGCGTCGCTCTCGTTGAGCTACGTTGTGCGGCCGGAATCGACCGTGCCGTCCGAGCGGGAATTGGAGGATCGAGGCAACCGACGGTTCATGTACTCCGACCTGACGCTCGAAGACACACTGCGCTACCGCATGGATCAGATGTACCGTCTGCCCTTCGTGTCCTGTAACGTCGAATCCGCGCTTCGCGACACGGCCGGATCCGATAACATTACGCTCCAACACGGCGACATCATCGTCATCGAGGATACGCCGTCCCGTGTCTACGTGTACGGACAGGTGAATCGTCCAGGATTTGTCACGTTCGTCCCCGGAAAAACGCTGGCCTGGTACGTCGATCGCGCCGGAGGATACGGAACAGGTGCCGAGCGATCGCGTGCACGGGTGATCAAGGGACGTTCCAATGTATGGGTCGAGGATCGCGATGCCGTCGTTGAGCCCGGTGATGAGATCTACGTGCCACGTCCGCCCGATATCCCTGCCTCGGTAGAGATTCAAACGTACGCCGCGGTGGCGGCGATTGCCTCGGCTATCGCGCTGTTGGCCACCACCTTCGTCACGATCTTCCGCTAACAGGAATGCTGGAGCCCCGTACCATCGGCTTCATCATTCTGGCCATTGCCGTGGTGGGAATTGTCTTCCCACACGTGGTCTATCCGGTGACGCTTCGCATCCTTGTGGCACTGCGTGCTCTGCGGCGCACTCCATCGGAATATGGATCATCGACCGTCCAGACGTGGGAGGAGCTCCCTCGCGTCGACATTTTGCTGTCGGCCTACAACGAGGAGGCCGTGATCGAGCGCTGTTTGACGTCGATCGCTGCCAGTGACTACCCGCCAGAGAAGATGCGTGTCCTCCTGGGCGACGACGGCAGCACCGATCGGACTGCCGAGCTCATTCGATCGTGGGCAGCACACCATTCCGATGTGGTCTGCGAGGTGCTGGTCCTGCCACGGTCGGGCAAGAATGCCGTGATCGCAGCATTGACGGAGATGGTCACTGCCCCCATTGTGGTCTACACGGATGCCGATGCGCAGTGGTTTCCTGATAGCCTTCGAGCCATTGTCGCACCGCTGGCGAACCCAGACGTGGGTGCGAGCATTGGCAGGAGCCGGTATGATGTAAACGCCACCGATACCATTCCTGTCTCGGCCCGGTTGGATGCCGTTGCCAGCGAGGTCTCGTACCGAAAGCTGGAGGAGGTTGTCCATTCCATGGAGGGACAGATCGACTCGACGATTGCCTCCTATGGCGCATTGTTTGCGCTACGCACCGTCTATGCAGAGCCGGTTCGCGATAGCCGCGTGGCCGACGATTGGGTCAATGTGCTGCGAACCGTTGCTAGTGGCCACCGCGTGGCGTATGCCTACGACGCTGCAACGATGGAATTGCGGAGCACGAGTCTCGGTGGGGAAGTCCGCCGCACGATTCGCACGGCAGCTGCAGGAATGTCCACGGTGTGGCAGTACCGACGTCTTCTGCTTCCTCGTGCTGGATGGTTTTCCTACTTTCTGTGGGGACACAAGGTTGTTCGCTGGCTCAGTCCGGTGTTCCTGATGATGCTGGTGATCGCTCTGCCATTTCTGCTGTCGGATCCACTCGTGTTTGCCGCTGTGTTTTACGGGCAGGCCGTCTTGTACGCGGTGGCACTGTTGGGCTATGCGATGGCCCGACAGGGACAGCATCTGCCGGTGATCTCTCAAGCGACCTACTTTGTTGCGATGAACTGGGCGTTTGCCGTAGCGTGGTGGCGAGTTGTTCGCCGCACATCCATGGATCGTTGGACACCGGAGGGGTAGGTTGATGAACGAGTCAACGCATACAACCGCCCGGAAGGTGCTCTCTGGAGGGGTCTCGCTGCTGGCTTCCCAGGGCATCTCGATGGTGCTCTTCTTTCTGGCTCAGCGCCTGATTCTTTCCGAGCTGACGAAGGAGCAGAACGGTGTGCTGATGTCAGAGCGTCGTATCGTGGACCTTCTCATAATGGCCTTTGTGGACTTTGGTATGAATTCCGTCGTGATGCGCCGTGCCATCGACCAACCGCATCGATCGCGCGCGGTCCTGTCCTCAGCCGCCGGGCTGCGACTTCTACTCTGGCTGGCATCGTTCGTTTTGGTGTTGGGATACAGTCTTGTAGCTCATGTCGACCCTCTCCACGTCGTGATTTGGGCGACGTATCTGCTCATCACGGCACGGACGGGGTTGTTGCGCTACAACTACGAACTCTCAGCACGCTCACGCCTCTCCTTCGGAGCTCCAACCATTGCCTCGGTGATGGATGCCATCTTCTTTGCCGCATTGATCTGGTGGCAACAGTCGGATTTGACACCAACCGTGATCATGGCATCGTATCTGGCTGCCAGCATCCCCGGGTTTGTGTTGATGGTCGTGATCGACCGAGGTCGTTCCATCGGCTGGTCGTCGATGGACGTGCGGGAGATGCGGACGATTCTGCGAGAGGCCATGCCGGTGTTCGTTGCGTTTGGACTCCTTAATCTCCACGACAAAATTGATGTTGTTCTGCTGACGTGGTTTAGTACCGAAGTTCAAGTGGGGATTTATGGTGCAGCCTACGTCACACTTTCGCCCCTTACGGGAACCATTCCGCTTGCCGCATCGATGGTGATGGTGCCGGTGATTGCCCGCTATGCAACATCCGACCTGGCACGGTGTGAGTCGTTTGCCATTGCCGGACTGCGCGTACTGACGGCCTCGGCGGCGATTGTATCGTCGGTGCTGACAGCACTGGCACCGCTGATCATCATGCTGATTAGTAAGAACCGCTACGCCGACAACGTGGCCGAGTACGTGCTGTTCCTTTGGATGCCCTTGCCCATCTTTTTGCTGGTGTACATTCAAGAGGTTCAGGTAGCCCTTGGACGTCAACGCCGAAACCTTCCAATCGCTGTGCTCCTGGCAGCCGGAAGCGTGCTGGCTGGAGCGGTGTTGATTCCGCTGTTTGAAACCCAACAGCAGGCCGCCTTTGGTGCCATTATGGCTCGGATGGCGGTAACGATCACCGGTGCGGCGCTGGCCGTGGCATTATTGCGCTCGGTGTTCCCGTCGCGACTACATGCTCGCACAATTGGTGCTCTTCTGATTGTCGCCATCGGATCGGCAATGATCGCCGTTGGTAGTTTCCTGTACCTCACGAGCATCTGGGCCTCGCTCCTAGCTGGATGCGCCTCACTCGTTCTGGTCTTCGGTACGCGCTTGCTTACGTGGGACGACGTACGGACGGTGTATGCACTTCTTCGTTCACGAACGGCATCCCTATCCGCATGAGCCAAGACGAAGCACTCCATCAACGATCACCCCAACCATCACCCCAACCATCTGGTGGCCTCTCTCGGTTGGCAAAACCACGCATGCTGCAGCTGGCAGCCGATACGATTGCCGTGGTAGGGGGCTTTGCATTGTATCAATGGTTACGCGTGGTTCTCCTCGGTGAAGTACGGACGTTCAGCATCTCCGAGCACATGATGGTCACGGCCGTGGTCACCTGTTATTGGTATGTCTGGTTCTGGCTCGGTGGCCTGTATCGCGATATGTATGTCCGCTCGCCATTCGAGGAATTTTTCCGTGTGGTGCGGCAAACGTTTGTCGGGTCGGCCGTGTTCTTCCTGCTGATCTACATGTCCAGCAACGAGGCCTATCAGGAGAATCCTCGTGCCGTGTTCGCGCTGTACTGGATCCTCATCACGGTACTGGTTGGTAGTGGTCGATTGTTTGCCCGCGCTATTCAGCGTTGGTTGCGGGAGTCCGGATGGGTACGTATCCCGTGTGTGATCGTTGGCTCTCCTGAACGGGTCGTCGATCTGTTGGCCGAGGTTCGGCGTATGCCGGCCCTGGGCTATCACGTGGTGGGCGTGATCTCGGTTGAGAGCGATATCATGGGTTCGATCGAATCGGTAACGGACGCCCTTGAAGTCCATCGTCCTAAAGATGTTCTCATCTCGGTGGAACATTCCAATCACACCGAGCTTCTGGCTCTGGTAAGTCGGTGTGCACAGGACGGTCGACGGGTGAAGATTGTCCCGGATATGTATGAAATCGTCTCGGGCCAGGTCCGTGTGTACCAGCTCTATGGTGCACCCTTGATCGATGTCTACCCGGAGCTCATGCAGCCGTGGGAAGCCGTTGCCAAACGAACGTTGGATGTGGTGGTAAGTCTGGCGATTCTCCTGATCGGACTACCGGTGTGGTTGCTGACGGCTCTTGTTGTGAAGATGTCATCGCACGGTCCGATCTTCTTTCGCCAGGAACGCGTGGGGCGCGACGGCAGTGTGTTTGTCATGGCCAAGTTTCGCTCGATGTACACGCACATGGAACACGATCGCTCGTGGGTCCGGGACGGCGATCCACGGGTGACGCCCGTCGGAAAGTTCCTGCGGAAGTCACACCTGGACGAAATCCCGCAACTATGGAATGTCCTGCGTGGTGATATGTCGCTGGTGGGTCCACGTCCGGAGCAGCCCCTGTACGTCGAGAAGTTCACGGCCATGCTACCATACTATGGTCGTCGGCATAGTGTGCGCCCTGGCGTTACCGGGTGGTGGCAGGTGATGGCACGCTCGAATCCCGAGAGTAAGGAAGAGATCGAGAGTCGCTTGCGTTACGACTTCTTCTACATCGAAAACATGAGCTTCAAGTTGGATCTTGAAATCCTCGTACGAACAGTTTTTGTCATGTTCCAGGGGCATGGACGCGCGTGAAAAGCCTTCTTTGCATTCCAACCTACAATGAACGGGAGAACATCCTGCGCATGATCGATGCTGTTCATGCCGTATCGCCCGATCTTCACATCCTGATTATCGATGACGGATCTCCGGATGGCACGGCCGCACTTGTGCGCCACCGACAGGCCACCGACCAGCGGTTGCATCTCATTGAACGCGAGGGGAAACTTGGCCTCGGAACCGCGTACTGCCGAGGATTCGCCTTTGCCATCGAGCAGGACTACGATGTGGTCCTCCAAATGGATGCTGACTTTTCCCACGACCCCAATGATCTGCCGCGCATGTTTGCGGCCATCGAGAACTGCGACGTGGTGATTGGCTCGCGCTATATCTCTGGTGTTAACGTGATCAACTGGCCAATGAGTCGATTGCTCTTGAGCTGGTTTGCCAACCTCTATACGCGTGTGATCACCGGCATGCCGATCGCAGATGCTACCGGTGGTTTTAAGTGTTTCCGCATTGATGTGCTCCGCGGGATTGATCTATCGCGAATCAAGTCCAACGGCTATGCCTTTCAAATTGAGATGAACTACCGTGCGTGGCGCCGCGGCGCACGCATCACGGAACTCCCTATCATTTTTACCGACCGCGTCAGCGGTGTGTCCAAGATGAGCAAGAATATCGTCTACGAGGCGGCCTTCCTTGTGTGGAAGTTGAAGCTGGCAACGCTCGTTACCTTGGGCAGGAAGTAGTTGGTGCAGGAGGTAGCCCCCCATATGAGCCCGGACGTGAGCGTTCTGATTGTGAACTACAACGTCAAGGACTACCTCCAGCAGTGTCTGCGATCGGTGCAGGCGGCTCGGGATGGCCTCATCGTTCAGATTGTGGTGGTAGATAATGCGTCCACCGATGCCTCGATGGAGGATCTGCCACCGCTGTTTCCAGATGTTATTTGGGTGGCCTCCAGTCAGAATCTCGGCTTTGGCAAGGGGAATAACCTGGGTCTTTCGCACTGCACGGGTCGGTATGTGCTCTTCCTCAATCCGGACACCATCATCCAGCCCGACACGCTGCGAACGATGGTCACCTATCTGGACGCCCATCCCGAGGTTGGTCTCGCCGGATGTACGGTGTACAATCCGGACGGCACGTTCCAATTGGCGTGTCGTAGGGGCTTTCCCAGCCCATGGGCAAGTTTTACGAAACTCTTTGGTCTGCAGGCGCTGTTCCCGCGGTCGCGCTGGTTTGCGCAGTATAACATGACGTACCTGCCCATCGAGGCCACCTACGACGTCGATGCTTTGATTGGCGCCTTCATGATCGGACCACGGTCCTTGATCGAGCAGGTCGGAGGGTTCGACCCAGCCTTCTTCATGTATGGCGAGGACCTTGACCTCTGCTATCGTGTTCAGAAATTGGGACGATCAATTCGGTACGTACACACAACAAGCATCGTCCACTTCAAAGGGGAGAGTACACGAAGGTCGTCGATGGACGATGTCCATGTGTTCTACGATGCCATGAAGATCTTCGCCAGGAAGCACTACGGCCGGTCGGCACCCTTTCTGTTGCTGCTGAACGTCGGTATTGTGGTTCGTTCACTGGTCGAGAAAGTCCTGCGACGTAAACGGGACATCCTCATGATTCTTCTCGACGGACTGGCCCTGCTGGGCGCATTACTGCTGGCGACGTCCGTGCGCTTCGAGGGCCCGTTTGGGTTTCCGGAGTACGCCTATCCGCTGGTGCTCATTGTTGTGCCTACGGTGGCTCTCCTTGGGTTGTTCTCCGTGGGTGAATACGTCGAGTACCGCCCAACGATCCGTCGTAGCCTCGTTGGACTTCTGGTGTCGTTCTTCGTGTTGTCGTCGCTGACGTACTTCTTCAAAGAGTACGCGTTTAGTCGCGGAGTGGTGCTGATGACGATCGGTGTTAGTGCTGTCCTGATTGCGATGATTCGCGGTGTGGCTGCACTGGTGGATGCTCGTGGAGGGGCGGCAACGCTTCGGTCGGTGATCGTTGTTGGCCTTACACCGGCAGCAGCTTCCATCATCGAGGCCCTGCGAACATCGGAGTACCGCACAACGACGGTTGCAGGAGCTGTTGCTACGTCTAAACTGGCGCAGACCCACTTTGCTGATGTTCCGGTGATCGGTACCACCGACTACCTTGAGACGATCATCGCTGATACCGGCGCCGAGGAAGTCATCATTGCCGATCCGGCGTTCGATCCCTCCACGATCGTCAGAGTCATGAAGCGGGCTGCCTCGCAGCGCGTGCGCTACCATTTCGCCGAGGCCTATGATGACGTCATCATGGCCCGTCTGGTTCAGGATGTCGTCGGCGTTGAGCCAACCGTCCCGGTCTCGCCATTGCTACGATTCCGGAACCGGTGGAGCAAACGAGTCATCGATCTTGTGGTAGCAATCCCGACGCTGCTGATTCTGGGGATACCGGTATTTTTGGGACGTCGGAAGCTGCGGTCGTTGTTTACGAGGTGGACGGAGGTGCTGCGTGGCAGTCGGAGCGTCGTAGGACTCTATCCCGATGGCCGCAGGCGGATGGCAGGCAAGCCGGGGATGACGAGTCTGGTAGAGGTAGGCTCGGGTAGCATGATTGTTTCACGTGCTGCTGTTGAGCATATCAACGATTACTACGTGGCCCACTATTCCGTGGCACTGGACATCGAAATTATGTTGAAGTATCTGGTAGGCCATCGTGGCATCAAATAGCGTGACCCTCGACTTTGAAAAGCCAATTGTGGAACTCGAGAACAAGATTCTCGAGATGAAGGGGCTTTCCGATACCCTTGATATCCAACCTCAAATCGAAGAGTTGGAGGCGAAGGTGGAGGAGCTCCGTGCGCGTATTTATTCGGAGCTTACCCGCTGGCAGCGGGTACAGATTGCCCGTCATCCGGACCGTCCCTACACCCTTGATTACGTCACTCAGTGTTTCGATGAGTTTATCGAGTGGCACGGTGATCGTGCCTTCGGTGACGACCCGGCCATCATTGGTGGTACCGCTGTGTTGGATGGTATGTCGGTCATGGTGCTCGGACACCAAAAAGGGCGCGATACAAAGTCGAACCTCTATCGCAACTTCGGTATGCCGAACCCCGAGGGGTATCGTAAGGCATACCGTCTGATGTCCACAGCAGAGCGCTTTGGCATGCCCGTGATCTGCTTTTTGGATACGCCGGGAGCATTCCCCGGTATCGAGGCGGAGGAACGTGGCCAAGCCGAGGCAATCGCACGCAATCTGGTCCTGATGGCTCGTCTGCGGGTGCCCATCGTGGTGGTGATTATCGGGGAGGGGGCTTCCGGCGGCGCTCTAGGCATCGGCGTTGGCAACCGGATTCTGATGTTGGAAAACAGCTGGTATAGCGTGATTGCTCCGGAATCGTGTTCGTCGATTTTGTGGCGCAGCTGGGAGTACAAAGAGCAGGCAGCTGAAGCACTTCGCTTAACAGCCTCCGATCTGGTCGAGGTTGGTATCGTCGACCGCATCCTACCGGAGCCGGTTGGAGGTGCACACCGTGCACCGGAGCAGATGTTCTCCGAGGTGAAGGCGGCACTGACGCAGGAGCTGTCAGCACTGGCTCGAATGGCTCCTACGGAGCTGGTCGCCTCGCGCCGAGAGAAGTTCTATGCCATGGGTGTATGGACGGAGTAACCTCAGTCTCACTCAGTGTGGTGATTGAACAGTTGGGGTGGGCATCGAGCGATATCGCCGGCCACTACATTCGTAGTGGCGTTGTGACGGTCAACGATGCTGTGGTCACTTCCGAGACACATCCCGTGGACCCACGGCGCGATGAAGTCACGGTGTTTGGACTCCCGCTGCAGGTGCCGCGGCGCCGCGGTAGTACCGCCACCGAACCGATCTACGTCCTTGTGCACAACCATTCACGGTTCGGTATCGGAGTCTTCTTGACTCAGGCCAGTGCCGACGACCCTGCCACGCTGGGCTACTGCGAACTTCCGGTAACGAATGACTACCTCGTACGATTCGAACGGGATCTCTCCGACCACGACCTGCTGGCTCTCCGACAGCAGCTGTGCGAGCGCGCGTTGCTTCAACCTCAGGATGTAACGCTCATTCGTGGATATGACGGACGTACCGGACGGTATGCCCTGCCAAGAGCGCGATTCCGTCTCGATCAACTGGCCGATAGTGCCAGTGCCGTAGGTCTGGAACTGCTCGCATCGGCCAGTCTGCGATGTGGGCCGTATGCATCTACCGCGCTACCGCCTGGATCATGGCGGCGCCTTCTTCCGCATGAGGCAGAGGCGCTCGAGGCCATGATTCACTCCGGACTGCCGGACTCTACACCCATCGAGGATGTCTGGCAGGCGATGCGTCGCATGGATCAGGCAACCGGCTGACGGTACTGTAGCTGGTGCAGCGTATGGTACAGCCCACCGTGGGCCAGTAACTCCTGATGCGTCCCTTGTTCGGCCACACGGCCATGGTGGAGGACAACGATCCGGTTGGCGCGTTGGATCGTGGACAGGCGATGGGCAATCACGATGCTTGTTCTGCCGGCGAGTAACGTTGAAATCGAGCGCTCAATCAAGAGTTCTGTCTCTGTGTCGATGTTGGCCGTGGCCTCGTCCAAGATGAGGATGTCCGGGTTGCCCACCAGTGCCCGGCAGAAGGAGATGAGTTGCTTCTGTCCGGTGCTGAGCACGGCGCCACGCTCCCGTACCTGCGTCTGGTAGCCGTGGGGCAGTCGGGTGATGAAGTCATGTGCGCCCAAGGCCACTGCCGCGTTGACGACGTCCTCGTGTGAGATTCCGGGTCGGCCTAACGTGATGTTCTCTTCGATCGATCGCGAGAACAGAAACACGTCCTGCAGCACCATCGCCATCCGAGCGCGGATCGTCTGCTGCTGGTAGGATCGGATGTCGCGATCATCAATCAGGACGTCGCCCTGCTGGTAGTCGTAGAATCGACCAAGAACATTAATGATTGAGCTCTTGCCCGCACCCGTGGCCCCAACCAAGGCGATCGTCTGTCCTTGCTCGACGCGAAAGGAGACTCCCTGCAACACTGGTTGCTGACCGTCGTACGAGAAGTGGACATCGCGAAACTCGATTGATGACTGCAGACCCGTAAAGGGAACGGCCTCAGGGAGGTCGTCGATGGTCTGCTTTGTATCAAGCAACCGGAAAATGCGCTGCGAAGCAACAGCACTGGACTGCAGGGTATTGTATTTCTCGGTAAGATCCCGCACCGGACGAAAGAACATTTCGGTGAACTGTGCAAATGCGATGAGCATGCCAACGGTCATCGTCCCACTGCCAATGGAGTTCGCGGTAAACCAGAGAATGATCGACAGCGCAATGGCACTCAGAAATTCTACCACAGGAAAGAACGTGGCATAGTAGAAGATCGATCGATCTTGCAGACGCTGATGCTCATGGTTGATGACTGCAAACTGCTGTTGCATGCGTTTCTGCTGTGTAAAGAGCTGCACGATGCTGATGCCGGACACGAATTCGTTCATGAAGGCATTCATCGCAGCCACCTGCTTACGGATCTCGTTGTACACCACTCGAACCTTAGCCCGAAACACAAACGAGGCCACGAGCAAAAGGGGAAGGATCGTGATCGTCAGCAGCGTGAGCTGCACGGACGTCTGCATCATGAAGAACAGAATCCAGAAGATGATCATGATGTCCGAGATCATCATGACCACACCCGAGGAGAAGAGCTCGTTCAGAACCTCGACGTCGTTGGTGACCCTAGTGATGATGCGACCCACGGGCGTGGTGTCGTAGTATCGCAGGGCGAGTCGTTGAACGTGTCCGTAGAGTTTCGATCGGATCGACAGGAGCACGCGCTGACCTATCCACTCCATCAGGTACGACAAACCATACTGGAGAGCCCCCTGCAGCAGTAGAAAACCAACAATGAGCGCTACATATTGCCAGAGTCCTTGCATGTCCCCTGTAATAATATGATCGTCGATGGCGATGCGCGTCAGGTATGGCCGCAGGGGACCCAGGGCAGAGGATGAGAGCGTCAGAAGAATCGCCATGGCCAGATGCCACCGATACGGCGCCAAGAAGGAGAGCAGGCGCCGCATCAGTCCGTAGTTAACGCTGGATTGGACGTCGTCGGTGGAGGTGGTCATAGGGCAAAGATACGGCGTGGACGCAGGGGCGAGGGTGTGCACCCCAGATCGCTGTATTTTCGTGCAATGATTCGCATTACACCATTTGGAGCCGCCGGAGAGGTTACCGGCTCGGCCACCGTAGTGAGCACGCCTCGTGCGCAGGTGGTGGTGGACCTTGGCATGTTTCAAGGCGACAAGGACGATGACGCCCGAAATGTGATTCCTGGTCCTATCCATCGTGGGGCCATTGATGCCGTGTTACTCACGCACGGACACCTGGATCACTGCGGGCGGTTACCACTCTTTGTTCGGGACGGCTACGACGGCCCCATCTACACCACGGCTGCAACGCGAGACGTCGCTGAAATCATCTTGATGGACTCAGCCAACATTCAGGAGTCCGATTATCGCCGTCGGCAGCGTCAGGCCCAGCGGAAGGGACGCAAGCTGAGCCGCCTGGATGCACCGCTGTACGACCAAGACGACGTTGAGCAAACGATACGCCAAATGGAGGTGGTGGACTACAACGTTCCCGTTGAGGTCGCACCCGGAATTACGGCGACGTTTCACGAAGCTGGTCACATCCTTGGATCGGCGTCAATCTCGCTGCAGGTAGATCAGAAGGGCGAGCA
>CAZBOW010000011.1:2522-13789 GCA_964493635.1 uncultured Hyphomicrobiales bacterium | reverse complement strand
CAGAAGGGCGAGCACCGGGTGGTAGTATTCAGCGGCGATCTCGGCCCGCGCCAGATGCCCTACCTCAAGGACCCCGAGCCTCCAACGCGAGCTGATATTGTAGTGCTGGAGTCTACGTACGGAGATCGCGATCATCGTTCCTTGGATGCCACGGTTGAGGAGTTTACCTCGATTATCCAGTCGGCGATAGAGCAGAAGGGGAAGATTTTCATTCCGTCGTTTGCCATTGGTCGGACGCAGAACATTCTCTACTACTTGGCAGAGATGATTCGGAATGGTCGCATACCCCGTGTTCCCATCTTTCTAGACAGCCCCATGGCCATCAAGGCTTCACAGTTGTATGCCGAATACACGGAACTCTTTGATGAAGAGGGCAGCGAGTTAGTAGCCGATGGTCAACTAGCCAGCGATCTGCGCACGTTACGGTTGTCGTCGTCGGCCGACCAATCACGGTCCATCAACGACTATCGCGGACCATTCATCGTGGTTGCAGGTTCGGGCATGTGTACCGCCGGTCGGATTGTGCACCACCTGCGCAATAACATCACCAACCCTCATGCTCACATTGTTATCGTTGGCTACCAAGCGCGTGGATCGCTGGGCCGAGCCCTCGTAGATGGCGCAACCCATGTCTCGATCATGGGGTCGTGGTTTCCGGTGCAGGCACAGGTGCATACGCTCGGAGGATTTAGTGCCCATGCCGGTCAGTCGCAATTGTTGGATTGGTTACGTCCAATGACGCATGATCGGCCGGAGGTTGTGCTCCTCCATGGCGAGGAAGATCCACGTCAGCAGCTGGCAGAGCGCATTGACCAGGAGTTCAACATCACGGCGCAACGTCCTCAGTACGGGGAATCTCTCTCGTTTTCTTCGCAGAACAAACAGTAGCACAGCAGGCAGATATGGCAACTCGGATGGAGCATGATTTTCTCGGTGACCGGGAGATCGCTGATGACGTGTACTATGGCGTACAAACGGTACGGGCCATTGAGAACTTTCCCATTACGGGAATTCCGATTGGACATCTAACATCCTTCATCAAGGCCTTTGGCTACGTCAAGAAGGCGGCTGCTCTTGCCAACAGGGACCTCGGCGTCCTTGAACCGGAGAAAGCCGAAGCCATCGTAGCTGCCTGTGATGCAGTGATTGCCGGAACGTTGGACGACCAGTTTCCGGTTGATGTCGTCCAGGGTGGTGCGGGTACATCCACCAATATGAACGTCAACGAGGTGATCGCCAACAAAGCGCTAGAAATCCTTGGACTACCCAAAGGAAGCTACGACGTCATCCACCCGAACAACCACGTCAATCTCTCGCAGAGCACCAACGACGTCTATCCAACGGCACTGCGATTAGCTGTGTGGTACGAGCTGCAGTTCCTCGTGGAATCCCTGCAACGCTTGCGGGATGCCTTCACGCAAAAGGGAGCGGAGTTTGCGACAGTCCTGAAGATGGGGCGGACGCAGCTCCAGGATGCCGTGCCGATGACCCTCGGCATGGAGTTTGACGCCTTTGCGGTGAATATCGACCGCGATGTCGAGCGACTTCAGGGGGCTCGGCTGCATGTCTTAGAGATCAACCTTGGGGCAACCGCCATCGGAACGAGTATCAATGCACCCCGGGGATATCCAGAATTGGCAACGTCCTACCTGGCGCGTATCACCGGTGTGGATGTTCATCTGGCGACCGATCTTGTAGAAGCCACATGGGATACGGGTCCGCTAGTTGAGATCTCCGGACTGCTCAAGCGGGTAGCCGTAAAGCTCTCTAAGATTTGCAACGACCTCCGATTGTTGTCGTCTGGTCCTCGAACGGGGATTAATGAGATCAATTTGCCTCCGCGACAACCTGGATCGAGCATTATGCCAGGCAAGGTCAACCCCGTGATTCCGGAAGTGGTCAACCAAGTATGCTTCCGCGTGATCGGCAACGACACCACCATCTCGTTTGCCGCCGAGGCCGGGCAGCTTCAACTGAATGTGATGGAGCCCATCATGGCGTTCTGTCTGTTTCAGAGCATGTCGATGCTCACCAATAGTACACGTGTTCTCCGAGAGTTGTGCGTTGAAGGGATTACGGCCAACAGCGAGCATGCCCAGCAACTGGTGCTCCGGTCGATCGGCATCGTCACGGCTCTGAATCCCTTGTTGGGCTACGAAGAATGCGCCTCCATTGCCAAAGAGGCCTACGAGACCGGCGCGAATATCGTCGACATCGTGCGTCGTCGGGGTCTGCTCTCAGAGGAGAAGCTAGCTGAAATTTTCAGCCTCGATAACCTTATGAATCCACAGTACATCCGATGAGCATGCAGCGAGACATTGTGATTGGTCGTGTATTGTGTGTACTGTTCAGTACCAGCCTGGTACTGCAGGCATGCACACCCGAGCCCGCCCCGGCACCACCTCCTCCATCCGTGATCACCACGCAGGTTGTCGAACAGACGGTCCCGATCGTCAGCGAATGGGTGGGGGAGACCGTCGGCAGCGTGACCACCGAGGTTCGTGCCAGGGTCGAAGGAATTGTTGAACAGGTTGTCTATGATGAAGGGGCACGTGTTTCAGCCGGGCAAATTCTCTATCGTATCGACCCAGCCATGTACGTGGCTCGCCGGAATCAGTCGATGGCTGAACTGAGCATCGCCGAGTCCCAGCTTGCTCGGGCCAGAGCTGACGTTGAGAGGTATCGGCCCCTTGTTGAAGCCCGTGCTTTGGCTCGCGAGGAATACGACAACGCCGTGGCGATCCAGCGAGCGGCGGAAGCCTCGGTTCAGGCCGCTCGAGCAGTGGTGCAGTCGCGAGACCTTGAGGTGGACTATGCCACGGTGCGCGCGCCAATCTCCGGTATTGCCGGAAGGTCGAACGTCCAGCGTGGTGCTCTTGTTGGGCGTGGCGATAACACGCTCCTGACAACAATCTCTACGATTCATCCGATGCGCGTTCGATTTACGATGTCCGAGCAGCAACTTCTTGATTTTCGCCGTCGCCATGTGGACAGTGATGCTCGATCGCTCACGCTCCAGCTCGTGCTGTCCGATGGTACGGTGTACGAGCACTCCGGACGCTTGCTCCTGGCCGATAACGCCGTCGACGCCGCGACGGGTACACTCCTTCTGGAGGCGGAGTTCCCAAATCCGAAGGGCTTCCTGCAGCCAGGCTTGTTCGCCAGGATTCGAGCGCGCACCCAGAGGATCGACCGCGCCGTGGTAGTGCCGCAACGCGCAATTGCCGAATTGCAAGGACAGGCTAGAGTTGTCGTGGTGTCGGACAGCAATGTTGTGTCGTACCGCCCTGTAACAGTCGGTGCTCGAATCGGCTCGGCGAGTGTCATCACATCTGGGCTACGCACAGGAGAGAGGGTAGTGATTGAAGGATTGCAGCGCATTCGCGAGGGTCTGGAGGTATCACCGACGGATTCGACGCTGAACGTCGACGCCCTGCTGGGCGACATCTAACCGCTACTTTCGGAGCACTGCGTGTTTTCTGCCTTTTTCATTCGACGGCCAATCGTTGCAATCGTCCTGTCCATTGTGATTGTCATCATCGGGCTGGTGGCACTGTCGGGACTGCCCATTGAGCAGTTTCCGGCGCTGGCCCCACCCATTGTGCGCGTGCAGGGAGTGTACCCCGGGGCTGGTGCAGAGGTTGTCGAGCAATCGGTTGCCACTCCCATCGAACAGCAGATCAACGGTGTCGATCACCAACTCAGTGTACTGTCGAAAAACTCGTCCGACGGCCTGATGAAGTTGGACGTCGCTTTCGAAGTAGGCACCGATCTGAATGTGGCAACGATGCTCACGCAGAACCGTGTTCAGCAGGCCCAATCGCGGTTGCCCCAGGAGGTCGTTCAAAACGGCGTGACCGTTAGTAAGGTTAATCCGTCGGTTCTGATGGTGGTCTCCGTCTACTCTCCGAGTGGTGCCTACGATGGGCTGTTTCTCAACAACTTTGCCATGATCAACGTTCGGGATCAGCTTCTGCGGGTCCCCGGTGTGAGTTCAGTGGACTTGATTGGCTCGGAGTATGCCATGCGCATCTGGTTTAACCCGGACGTCATGGCCAAGCTTCAGGTTACCGCATCGGATGTGATCCAAGCGATTCGCGAGCAGAACCTACAATCACCAGCGGGCAAGATTGGCGAGGCGCCCAGCCCACCCGGGCAGGAACTGACCCTTTCCGTGCGAGCACCCGGAAAACTCTCCACTCCGGAGGAGTTCGCTAACGTTATTGTGCGTGAAACATCCGATGGGCGCATTATCCGCGTCGCCGACGTTGCCCGCGTGTCGTTGGGCTCCGAGACGTACAAGAGCTCGGGCCGCTGGAATGGAAAGCCTGCAGCCGCCTTGGTGGTGTACCTGCTGCCCGGTGCTAACCAGTTGGAATCTGCGCGTGGCATCTACCAAACACTCCAGGACTTGCAGCAGCAGTGGCCGGCTGACATCCGTGCTGTTGTTGGCTTCGACACAACGCCGGCTGTCGAAGCTTCAATTGAGGAGATTCTCCACACGTTGGTCGAGGCCATCGTGCTGGTACTGGTGGTGGTGTTCTTATTCCTTCAAAACTGGCGCGCCACGCTCATTCCACTGCTGACCGTTCCCGTGTCGCTGATCGGCACGTTTGCTGTGTTTCCGCTTTTGGGCTTCTCGATCAATACGCTCTCGATGTTTGGTTTGGTCCTGGCCATCGGGATTGTGGTCGATGATGCCATTGTTGTCGTAGAAGCTGTCATGCACAACATCGAAAAAGGCATGACACCCACCGATGCGACTCGTGCAGCAATGCAGGAGGTTGCTGGGCCTGTGGTTGCCATCGCGTTGATCTTTGCAGCGGTCTTCATTCCTGTTGGCTTCCTTGGTGGAATTACCGGTAGAATGTATCTGCAGTTTGCCATCACGATTGCCGTGTCGACACTGTTCTCGGCATTCAGTGCGCTCACGCTTTCACCGGCGCTTAGCGTCCTGCTGCTGCGACCCGCTTCGCAGCACTCCCGTAGTTGGCTTTCGCCCCTGTATTCTGGGTTTAATGCGTTGTTTGGTCGTCTGACGTCAGGGTATGTTGGGCTTGCCAGCCGTTTCGTGCGTCGAAGTGTGTTTGCCTTGATCGCCGTGGCTGCCTTTGCCGCGGGTACGGTGTGGATGGTCGACCATGTGCCCTCGGGCTTTGTGCCTACCGAAGATCAAGGGATCGTGATGATGAACGTGGCCCTTCCCGATGCTGCATCGCAGCAGCGCACCGATGAGGTGGTCCGCAAGGTCGAAGCAATTCTTGCGTCGCAACAGGGCATTGATCAGTACAATGCGGTCCTGGGTGTAAGCTTTCTTGCTGACGCATACACCAGTAATGTTGCCTCGTTTTTTATTCGATTGAAACCGTGGCAGGAGCGCGGGGCACTCACCGACCAGCGCATCATTGACGAGATTCACCGTAAGACGGCAGGTATTCCGCAGGCATCGATCTTCGCCTTTCAAATGCCGTCGATCCCTGGCTTCGGCAGTGCAAGTGGTGTGAAGTTTTACCTGCAGGATCGCTCTGGGATAATGTCCGTCGCTGAACTGCAGCAAGCCGTTGAAACACTGACGTCCGCCGCACGGAGTCATCCGGAACTGGGGTCCATCTTTACCCAGTTCAGTGCACGTGTCCCACAGGTACAGGTGCAGATCGATCGGGAAAAGACGAAGAAGCTTGGCGTCCCTCTCAATGATGCCTTTGCAGCGCTTCAGGCAACGATGGGTGGCGCCTATGTGAACGACTTCAACCAGTTCGGACGCCTCTACCGTGTGTATGTGCAGGCCGATGCCCCATTCCGTCAGCAGGCGTCGGATATTGGTCGGATGTATGTGCGATCAGCAACAACGCAGGCCATGATTCCGTTAGCCTCGTTGGTCACGGCTTCGCCGTCGAGTGGTTCGGAGATTACCTACCGGTATAATCTCTATCGGTCCGTTGAACTGAGTGCACAGGTTGCCCCGGGTAGTACCACGACGCAGGCAATGGAGGCCCTCGATCGCCTAGCCGCAGAAGTTCTGCCAGCGTCGATGTCGATCGAGTACGGAGGCCTGTCCTTCGAAGAACAGCGTGCGCCGAGCTCGCTGCCCACCTTGGTTCTGGCCGTGGTGTTTGTGTTCCTCCTTCTAGCGGCACAGTACAACTCGTGGAAGCTTCCCTGGAGTGTTCTGCTGGGAACGCCCATCGCGGCCTTCGGCGCCTACCTCGGTATCTGGGTTATGGGGTTGGAAAACAACGTGTTCGTGCAGATCGGCTTGGTGCTGCTGATTGGCCTGTCGGCGAAGAATGCGATCCTCATCGTTGAGTTCGCGAAGCTGCGACAGCAGCAGGGGGCCAGTGTGCACGATGCTGCTGTGGAATCGGCGCGACTGCGATTCCGACCGATCATCATGACCGCCTCGGCCTTCATCCTTGGCGTTGTTCCGTTGATGCTAGCCACAGGTTCTGGCGCCGCAGCACGAAGTGCCTTGGGAACAACGGTATTCTTCGGGATGCTGGTGGCCTCCATTGCTGGTATGATCGTCGCACCAGGCCTATTCGCACTCATCGAGGGGGCGCCCCGTAGCTTCCGTGGGCTGGGCATGCTCATCATCGGGGTACTGGCCGTAGGGGGCTGTCGGCTTGGTCCCGACTACGAGCGCCCGCACCTCCAGGTAGCTCCGGCCTATCAGTCGGTGCTACAGGATAGTACCGCGCAAGCACTTCCCGTAGGCCTCATCTCCATCGACGGCGATACGATCCTTCAAGCATACGTGAACCTTGCCTTGGATAGTAATCGCAGCTTGATTGCAGCCTACGGCGATATTACGTCGGCTGCTGCGGCTGTTGTGGTGGCCCAGTCGGAGTTTCTGCCAACGATCGACGCTCAGGCGTCGGCTGGGGCTCTTCAGTTGTCGAAGAATCGATTTCCGGGTTTTTCGGAAGAACTCATCGGTGGGGTACGCGCAAATCTTGGCGTATCGGCACTAGTATCCTGGGAGTTAGATGTCTTTGGCAGGATCCACTACCAATCCGAGGTCGAAAAGGCTCGCCTTGCGGCTAGCGAGTACGGCCGTCGTGCCTTGGAGCTTGAGGTTGTTTCGGCTGTTGCCAGGACGTACTATCAGCTGGTGCGTCTTGATCGTCTTGCGCTCCTTTTGGATTCGGCTGTTGCATCACGCAGGGAGTATCTACGGCTCACGCAAACGCTCTTCGACGGCGGAAAAACGAGCGAACTCGATCTGCAACAAGCCCGAGCAGAGGTGCATCGGGTAGAGGCCCTGGTTCCGCAGATGGTTGCAGCGCGGCAAGCCACGGAAAATGCGATGAACGTGCTTCTCGGACGATCACCTGGCGTTTCCATCCGCAGGGCCATCAATGCCGTAGACCGCGTTGCCTCGGGCCCCCTACCATCGGGCGTACCAGCAGGACTATTAAACCGCCGACCCGATGTCCTAAGGGCTGAGCGTGACGTGGTAGCCGCCACGGCGAGCATTGGCGTTGCTCAGGCAGGGTTGTTTCCACGACTGGCCGTTGCTGGTGATGTAAGCCTGCAAAGTCTTCAAGCCGGAAACCTCTTTGACGTGAACTCGCTGGCCTCTACCGCCGTAGGAAATCTTGCGCAACCGATCTTCAATGCCGGAAGAAATCAGGCCCGCGTGCGCGGCGCCGAGGGCGTGCTGCAACAACAACAAGCGCGCTATCAGGAGGTTGTCTACCAGGCGATTGCCGACGTCAACAACGCGTGGATGCAGCTTACGACGGGTAGGGAACGATGGACGGCCGAGCGTCGCAATGTGGAGGCCAACCGTCAGGTGCTCCGGCTATCCGAACTTCGCTACCGCTATGGAACGGCTCCATACCTGCAGGTTCTGGATGCGCAGCGATCGTTGCTCGAGGCACAGCAGTCAGAAATAGAAGCGGCCTACGCAGTTGCGGAGGCCGTGGTGCTACTGTACCGCGCCATGGGCGGCGGATGGGAGTGATTCCGCTGGGACTCGAACCCAGGACCCTTTGATTAAAAGTCAAATGCTCTAGCCGGCTGAGCTACGGAATCGAACAGCTACAAACCTACGAAAATTCTCTGATACACCAGTAGTACTTCCAGTGTCACGTCCAGTGTCACGTCCAGTGTCTCTTCATTACGAGAGCGCACGTTTCACCACGCTCTCGGCAAGAAAATCACGAACGACAGCGGCAATGCCGCCCGGATCCAGCTGAAGATCGGCCCACAGCTCCTGTTGCGTTCCATGGTCGACGTACACGTCATCGATGCCGTGAATCTTGAGATCAACGGAACGGCTGTGCGCCTGGGCGATGTACTCAGCCACGGCACTGCCAAATCCACCTTGTTTCTGGCCATCCTCGACCGTAACGATCCGACCGATGCGCAGTCCAATGTCGTCGAGCATCGCCGTATCCAGAGGCTTCACGAACCGCGCATTGACCACCTCGGCTTCGATTCCCTCAGCTGCAAGAATGTCGGCAGCCTTCAGCGCATGCTCAACCATTGTTCCAATCGCCACGATTGCTACGTCCGACCCGGAGCGCACGGTCTCGCTTTTGCCAATCGGTATGGGCTGCATCGGGCGAATGGTGGCACCGACGCCTTCTCCGCGAGGGTAGCGCAGAGAGATGGGACCAGCCTTATAGCTATGCACGGCGGTGTAGAGCATGTCGCGGAGTTCCTGCTCATCTTTTGGTGCCATGACCACCATGCCTTGAATCATGCGGAGGTAGCCCAAGTCCAGCACGCCATGGTGGGTGGGGCCATCAGCACCGACTACACCGGCGCGATCGAGAGCAAAGACGACGTGCAGGTGCTGGAGCGCAACGTCGTGGGCGATGTGATCGAATGCCCGCTGTAGGAAGCTGCTGTAAATGGCAACAACGGGAATCACCCCCTGTGTAGCCAACCCTGCAGCGAATGTTACCCCGTGGCCTTCGGCAATGCCTACGTCGTAGACACGGTCGGGAAACTGCCGCTGCACGATATCCAGACCCGTGCCGTCCGGCATGGCTGCTGTAATGCCAACAATCTTTGGATTGGTGGTCATCAGTTCCACCATTGCCTCGCCAAAGGCATCCTGATATTTTGGAGGTGCTGGTTTAGCAGGAGGAGCTGTGGCCACCGCGCGGCCCGTGATCTTGTCGACCTTGCCGATTGCATGCAGGAACTGCTTGTCGCGCTCGGCCGGTCCGTACCCCTTGCCTTTTTGGGTGATAGTATGCAGCAGGACTGGACCACGAATCTCACGAACATCGCGGAGCATCTTTACGAGTGCTTCCACGTTGTGGCCATTTACCGGGCCAAAGTACCGGAAGCCCAAGGCCTCGAACAACATGCCCGGCGTGAGTACGGCTTTGAAGCCCCCTTCTACACGATGCACGGTTTTTCGAATACGGTCACCCAATTGATCGAGTGATCCTGTCATCTCGTAGATCTGATCGCGTAGCTTTCGTGCGGTAGGGGAGGCGAAGATCTCGCTGAAGTAGTTCGACAAGGCCCACACATTCGGTGCAATCGACATGTTGTTGTCGTTGAGTACCACGAGCAGGTCGTTCTTGTAGATACCGCAGTTATTCATCGCTTCGTAGGCCAGGCCGCCCGTCATGGCACCGTCCCCGATCACGGCAACAACCTTCTGATGCTGCTGGAGCTGATCGCGCGCAGCCGCCATGCCAAGTGCTGCTGAAATCGACGTGGTTGCATGTCCTGCGCCGAATTCGTCGTAGATGCTCTCAGATCGCTTCAGGAAACCAGAGAGCCCATCTTTTTTTCGGATCGTGTGCAGTTCGTGCTTACGACCAGTAAGAATCTTGTGCGGGTATCCTTGGTGCCCGGTGTCGAATACGATCTTGTCGGTGGGCGTATTGAACACATAGTGCAGCGCAACGGTCAGCTCGACCACACCGAGTCCGGCACCAAAGTGACCACCAACCTTGGTGATGGTATCCACGAGGTACTCACGCACTTCATCGGAAACGGTCTTTAACGCCGACTCTGGAAGTTTTCGGAGGTCTTCGGGACTATTGATCTGATCGAGATAGGTATACATGATAGGCGCTTACAGAGGTGGACAAAGGACCGTTAGCGTCGTGGTGTTTCAACAACGACTTGCACGGTGCGGGAGAGCTGACGGCCAACCGGCGATGAGTTTGGATAGATCTCCGTGTCCTCGCCAACGCCCGTTGTGGTGTACGAGGCCGACGGTGCCTTTTGACGGAGAAACGCTGAAACGGCCTCGGCACGTTCCCGGGAGAGTGTTCGGTTGTGCACGTCGGATCCGATGCGGTCCGTATATCCAATGATCTGTACCCGTGAGTTTGCCGCAATTGACGGTAGAACCATCCGCTCTAGCACGCGAAGGTTGTCCTCCGAGAGTGTTGCGGTGTTGAAGTCAAAGAGGATCAGCGAGTACTTGTCGATGGTTTTGTCGGGCAGGCTCTCCGTGCGCTTGCGAACGCTGCTGGCATAGTCGACTGGAACAGAACCGAGAGCCACGGCTTCCTGGCCGTTTTGGGAACGCACCGAGAGCTCGTAGTCAACAGGAACCTGTGTAGTGCCCAAATCGTTCGGCTTGATGACCCAGTCAATTTTGGTTGGCAGGGACGTCCCGCTGACGTCACGCAGTGGTCGGCCCGCCTGACTGATCGCGAGCGTCCAGCTAACGATACTGTCGGCATTGGAGATACTCGGATGGAACTGCAGCATGCTGGGAGTGGCAATTCGCTGCTGATCGGCAGTGATCACCACCGGTGCAAGCAGATCCGGGACGTTGCTGGATAGTTCGATGCGCCGGTTTTCTTCGGCACCTTCAGGGTCCGATTCCGATGACGGTTTGGATGGACGATCCACCGATCGCACGGCAATCCGCGACGGAGTAATGCCAAAGGTGCTCACCACGTAATCCTTAGCCCACAGTGCTCGACGATTTCCCAGCTCCGGAATGCGGACCTCGGCGCTGGCATCCGTCGTGCCGGTGATGGTGAGTGTCGCGTGTTGGAGATCGACCATACGCGAGCCAACGATGTTGAGCAGATTGCGGTTTACCTCGATGGCATCGAGCGGAAGCGATGTGGGCTCGAAACTTCCTTCCACCGACGAACCGGTTTGTTGCAGTGCCGTTGTTGGAGCCGCAGAACCTTGTGGGTAGAACACAAATGGCACAAGCGGGAACATCTCCGTATAGGTATAATCCTCGACGTTGATGGACGAAACATCTACCATCTGGCCATTGCCGGTCATGGTGGTCACACGAGCGATCTTGACATCCAGCCGGCGAT
>CAZBOW010000011.1:0-2422 GCA_964493635.1 uncultured Hyphomicrobiales bacterium | reverse complement strand
GGAATGAGATCGTGATACTCAAGCCCTGGTGTGATCTCTAAGTAGAGGCTTGATGCGTCCCATCGGTGAGTGAGGATGGAGTCGCCAAGCAGCGACTGCGTTGTGGAGGTCGATGATGTGAGCCAGTTGAGTCCCACGCGGCCGGTGAAATGCAGATGCGACGATAGTGGTGTTCCCAGCAGAAGCCCTCCGAGAAGCGTCGCTGTGGTCGAACCGTCCGTCATTCGCACGGACCGATTGATCCAGCGCTCGAAGAGTGGGTTGGCAACCGTTTGAATGCGCCACGCAGCAATGCTCTGGCTGGACATATTCAGCGCCGCTGCGCCGTAGATGCCGAGTCGCGTCCCGAGCCGGACGTCGGAGGTCGAGCCAGAATCTTGCTGAATGTTCTGACTTAGAATCGTGGAGACGGGAAGCAGGAGGGCCAGCAGCCCACCAACGAAAGCTCTCTTCATGGTGCCGTTGGAACGTGGAGGAAAGTCAGCACAAAGTTACGACGACGCGGACTGACGCGACCGTCGGAACAGCCAATACAGTGGAAGGCCTGCCAGAAGAATGATCAGTCCATAGACGGAGTTCAGGATGGGATCCGATCCCGTGTTGAGACCTTCCAGATATTGCTGGTAGTCGCTCCAGAGTGAAAACACTAAGAAGCTGGCAGCAAAAAGAATGAAGACAATCGGCACCACCGGATATCCCCACGCTCGATATGGCCGCTGTGCATCGGGTGATCGGCGCCGCAGAATGATCACGCCCGCTGCCGAAAGCCCATAAAAACCCCAGCTGACGAAGATGAGCATCTCCGTAAGCATGTCGAATGTGCCGGTAAACACTAACACACATGTCCAAGCCCCTTGCCAGACGAGGGCCGTCGAGGGAGTATGGAATCGCGGGTGAACATTGCGGAGAGAACGAAAGAAGAGCCCATCTTTGGCCATGGCAAAGAAGATGCGGGCGCTTTGAAGAATGGTGCCGTTGCTTGTGCCCACCGTTGAGATCATGACGGCAACGGCAACAAAGATTAACCCCCACGGTCCAAGTGCCCGACGAGCGATGTCGGCCGCTGGTGAGGCCGACTGTGCCAACGCATCGATGTCAAGGATGTAGAGGTAGGCAAGGTTGATCAGCAGGTAGATGGTTAGAATCGACAGCGAACCCAGAACCAATGCCCTGGGAATCGTCTGTTGCGGCTGGCGTGTTTCACCGGCTACAGCCGTGACCGTGTTCCAACCATCGTACGACCACAGAGCCTTGTTCATGGTAAGGATCACCGCCATAAACAACGCTGCGCCAGTGGCCGACCCTGCAGCGGTATCACGTGTAAAGTGTTCGGCCGATCCATCACCGGCAAAAAAGGCTGCCCCCACCAACACGACGATGGCTGCGATCTTCGATACGGTCAGCACGTTCTGGATGCGTCCACCGGAGCGGACACCAGCGATGTTGGCTAGCGTAAGCAGGACCACCACACCAGCTGTCAGGATCTTGATCCCCAGATCCTGCAGCGGATAGATTACGCCGAACGGGAGCGGAATTGCTACGGACTGCCACAGGTCCTCGGGCAACGACCAGAGCGGAATCACCGAGTCGAAGTAATACGAAAACACGTAGGTGATCGAGGCAATGGACCCGGTCTGAATGACCGAAAACAGCGCCCACCCATACAGGAAGGCCGTCAGATCACCGTAAATCACACGGAAATACTCGTACTGGCCCCCGGTAGACGGAATCATTCCGGCGAGTTCGGCAACGGTCAACGCTCCGAACAATGTTACCAGCCCCGCAACAACCCAAACTGCCAGAAGAACTTCCGGTGATCCCGTCAGCGCTGCCATCGACGCAGGGTTCTTGAAGATGCCGGAGCCGACAACACTGCCGATGACCAGCATCGTCGTGGTGAACAGGCCCAGGGTTCGCATCAGCGAGGGAGCTGGGGAAGCGGGGGATGTCGAAGAGGATGTGGAGGCCACGTGCTGCAGTACGATTGAAGATTACGCTCAAGATACGGCACCTCCGATCAGATGCGAATGGTACAATCTCGAAGCGAGATTCCGCACCGCGGGAGGTAAATTGAAGCGGCACCGAGGTTGTTTGATGTTGCCAGACGTTCTAGGACGTTGTACCACCGTAGAGAGCGCTACCTCCGAATGATTGCCCTTGGCATAGGATTACTGATCGGCTACGTTTTGGCCATACCGCCGGGGCCGATCGGCATGGCCTCGATGCGATCAGCCCTGCGCGACGGGTGGTCGGCCTCGGTGAAGATCGCCGCCGGAGCGGGTCTGCTGGATGCGATCTATAGTGCGCTTGCCATGGTGGCCACGTCGGCAGCTGTTCAGGCTCTGTTGCGGATGGAGCATAGCCATCCGTGGGCATTGCTGCTGGTGCAAGCGGGCATCGTTGTACTCATGATTGGTGCCGG
>CAZBOW010000010.1:36909-58226 GCA_964493635.1 uncultured Hyphomicrobiales bacterium | reverse complement strand
CGGCTATTTGTTACATGGACAGTGAAGATCCACTTTGCTTCGCTCGGGGATGACGCGTTATCCCCGAATGGGAGATCTCAATGTGCAGGCGCATCTCCCTCTTCATCATCACGTAAACCGCCCTACGGCAAACCAAGACGCCGCAGCTTGGGAGCTTTCACGGCAACGCCCGCCACAACAAGAAGGGTGATTGTGGCACCAAGGATCACGCTCGGAACAGCGCCCATGATCCGGGCGGCAACGCCGCTTTCAAGGGCACCGATTTCGTTGCTCGACGAAATAAACATCGTGTTGGCGGCAGCAACACGGCCCCGCATGTGATCGGGGGTGAAGAGCTGCAGGATAGTGCCGCGCACCACAACACTCACGGCATCGAAGCCCCCTACCAGCACCAGCAAGGCAGCACTCAGCCAGAACGTTGTACTCAGCGCAAAGCCCAGCGTGGCCACGCCAAAGCCGGCAACGGCAAGAAGGAGAATTCGACCGGTGTTACGCGATGGCGGGCGGGCACTCAGGTAGGCCATCACCAGTACCGAGCCCACCGATGGAGCGGCACGCAGGATGCCGAGACCCGAAGCATCCACAAACAGGATGTCGCTGGCAAACACCGGCAGGATGGCAACAGCACCACCAAAGAGCACGGCCAGCATGTCCAACAACAGGGCACCAAACACCACCTGATTTCCCAGAATAAACTGCAAGCCGGCGGTGACTTCCGTGCGCATGCTTGCTCGTTGGTGTCCAGCTACGACCGGCACCGAGGGGATGCGCCATAAAGCTGAAATGCCCACGACCATGGCCGCCACCGTAACCACCGATGCCACGCCCACACCGAACTGTCCGTAGAGCACACCCGCGATCATCGGGCCCAGCACCATGGCTGCCTGCCAGGCCGTGCTGCTCATGGCCGTAGCCTTAGCCAGCACGTCGCGGTGAACCACCACACTCAGCAGCGAAAACATCGACGGCGAATACATCGACCGTGCAAAACCGTTCAGAACCACCATGGCAAGAATCATGGTGATGGACCCACTCACACCGATCCGCGCTACCGACCACTCCTGCACCAGCAGCCCCGTGGCAACGGCGCTTAACAGGATCACAATCGCAGCAATCGTGAGCGACACCTTTTTGTTCATGCGGTCCACCACATAGCCCATAGGTAATGCGGCACCGATAGCAGGGATGGCCTCGGCTAGGCCCACCATGCCCAGCATCAAGGGATCCTTGGTAAGGCTGTAGATCGTCCAGCCAACAATCAGCCCTTGCATGTGCCAGCCAGTAGCCATGCAGAACCGTAGCAGAACGTACCGCCGAAATGCAGGGCTACGGAAGGGCGTCACTCCACCCACCGATCAACAACGGCACATACGGCAGCGTCGCCCGTAACATTCACCACCGTCCTGCCCATATCCAGCAGACGGTCCATTGGCACGATGAAGCTGATCCATGCGGGATTCAGGCCAACGCTTTGCATCACCAGAATCAGGGTCACCAAACCACCACTGGGAACGGCTGCCGCCCCGATCGATGCCAGCGACGCAGTGAGAACGATGGTCAGCTGCTGGGTGATCGACAGGTCGATCATGTAGAACTGCGCAAGAAACACAACCACCACAGCCTGGTACATCGACGTGCCATCCATGTTGATCGTAGCACCAATCGGCAGCACGAAGCCGGCGGTCTGTTGCCGCACACCTAAACGGTCCTGCACACATTCCAGCGTTACTGGCAGCGTAGCCGCACTGGAGCTGGAGGAAAACGCCAGTGTCTGGGCAGGTGCCATGGCCGTGAAGAAGCTCCGCACCGAGAGGTCCCGTCGGAACAGACGCACCAGAACCGGGTAGACCACTCCAATAATCAGCAGCAATCCAAGAATCACCGTGATGCTATACCATCCCAGAGTTTCGAACACGCCCAACAGCCGCGATGGATCGTTACCGGCCAAGCCCCCTACCTTCCCTGCCACCAAGCAGAACACGAAGAACGGCGCCCCCTTCATCACCAGATCGACAAGCTTCAGAAAGATCTGATCGAGCGAATGAAGGAGCGTGGCAAAGGGTTGCGTTGCCTCGGTAGGAAGCAGGATCATGGCGATTCCCATCAGAATGGCAAAGGCGATGATCTGCAGCATGGCCGCACTGGAGAAGGCACCCACGATGTTATCGGGAATCATGTCGACCACGGGCTGTAGGGGGCCTTTGTCGGCGGTCTCGGTAGCTGGTTGCGCTGTTGGTTGTTCTGTTGGTTGTTTTATACTGGACTCCGACAGCCACACCTCGTACGATGCATGATTCCGCTCTCGCTGTGCCTGATCGGCACGCGTACCTGGCTGGATCAGATTGACCATCACCAGGCCAATGGTTACGGCTGCAACTGTCGTAGCGAGGTACAGCAACAGTGTGCGCACGCCAAGCTGCCCAAGCTGACGCAGGTTTCCAAGCGAGGCTACTCCGCGCATGACCGACACAGCCACCAATGGCAGTGCGATGAGCTTCAGCAGCCGCAGGAACACCGTGCCAAAGGGATCGATCCAATCCAGCGTGGCCTCCATCCAGCCCATGCTGGAAGCAACAAAGGCCCACACAAATCCCAGTACCAGTGCAATCGTGATTTGCCAGTGCAGTGCGATACGCTTCATCAGTCTCCCGCACCTATATGTAGGAGCACGTTTTGGGCGTAACCGCGCACCACGTACATGCCGTGGCTTGCTCCGGCTAGCGGTACCATCGTAGACTCCTGCACCCAGCCCGACCATACTGCGCGTCCCAGCATGTCGGCAATCACAACATGCTGTGGCACATCAACGTGAATGGTCACATGATCGGCAGCAGGGTTCGGATAGGCCATGATCGCCGACGTTGGCTGCTGGGCCGATGCTACCGAAACGGCACCCTCCGGAAAGCGCACGCGGTAGCGCTCCCATGTATCACTGCACCATTGCGCAACGATGGCGGCGGTATCGCCATCGGGAAGCACCATCAGGCAGTCCCCCTCCATGAGCTCGGCAGTTGTCAGCTGAAAGCCGTCGAGCGTCCGGTTAAACACAGCATTTGCTACAGCGTCGTGGGTGCTGATCACACGATTACCCGTGGTGGGAATCGTGCGCAGATCGGTCCAGCGTAGTTCGGTGATCGCATCGCTGTCGCCCCCTGCCCAATAGGATTTCTTCTCGTATCTGCCCACCATCAGTTCCAGTGTTTCCCAGCAACGACACGCCGTGCTGGAAAACGCATCTCCCACCGGAACGTTGCTAGCCTCCATGGCACGACCAATCTCGTGCGACTGCTCACGGCCCTCAAGAATCAGATTTCGTCCGGGGAAGCACTCGGGCGAGGGCCCGCGGTCTTTCTGCCCCCAATCGGTTTTGGCATGGCGGAAGAACACCACCATTCGTCCTTGCTGCAGCAGCTGCATCACTTCCGGCGGCGACAGCCGGCCCTCGCGCTGTTGCTCGTAAGCGCCCATATCGATGCGGCGACCCACCAACCGTGGATTACCGATGACGTCCGTGTTGTTGTGATTGACAAAACGGTCGATCACACCCGCATCCAACGCCACCGACTGCGACGATGGTCGCAGACCATCGTCGTCCGTGCCGAAGTACCCGTCCGGTCCGCGAACGTCATCGATGTCTACGACGTCAGGATTGACGGTCCAGTAGCCAAACTCGAAGTCATTTTCTACAAGATTGGCAACCGATTCTAGCTGTCCACCACCAGATGTATCAACGGCAATAAGTCGCTCCGGTGCCGCCAGATCACCATTCCAGAGAATGGAGTTCTGGAGAAAGACCGGACCATCGACCCACAGTGCATGACCCCGCACGTCAGAGCTTTCGCCACTACCCGTGTTGCGGATCAACGTCGAGTTCGTGATGTAGGTATCCGTAGACGTCCATACTGCCCCACCTCCACCTACTGCAGTGTTACGATCGAAGACGCAGGAAACGATTTGAACAACAGCAGTACTCTTCGACGATGACAACGCAATTGCTGCACCTTTGTCGTTGGTCCTGTTTTCCCAGAACAGTGTCTGGCCGAAAAACGGACCGTAGCCATAGGAGGGCACATCAACAATGTCGCTGATGTGTACAGCTCTGCTGCGATTGTGGTCGAAGACGCAGAACTCAAAGCGCAGGCGTCCAACGTTCCGGGCTTGTATCGGTGTGGCGTTGAAGTTGGTAAAGCGGCAGTTGTAGAAGGCTGGCTGACCACCGTCGATCTCGATCGAGCCGCTCGGTCCGTGGAACTCTAGGCCATCAATGCGCGTGGTGGAATCGTGATTTTCCCAGCGCCATGTTCCCTGGAGCGCAACCTTCGTTGGCCGGCGGAACCAGTCGCGATGCTCACGATGAACTTCGGTGCCCTGGAAGCCGCCGTACAGCCGCACACCTCGGGGCATCGCCACAGAGCCATCCACGACGTAGGCCCCTTGCCCAATCCAGATCTGATCGCCCTCGGTTGCTACTCCAAGGGCATCATTCATGGACATCGCCGATACCCACGATTGGCCGTCGGCACCGGACGACGCGTTGGACGCTACGTAAAGGGTGTCAGAGGCTTGTAGGGGGCTTACCAGAACAACAATCGCGGCAAGCAGGGCCGTAAGGAGTGCAGTGTGTTTCATACATCCAACCTACAAAAAAGAAAACGGAACTAATCCCGTAACACACCACTCTACTCCGTAGAGCTACCGTGAACCTGTGATATCACGTCTCATGAAGACGAAAGACAGCAGGCTCAAATGAGACAGGTTTGTTTTTTTAAGATCCAGACAGTCAAACCTGAAAATGCAAACTGCCTTGTCTTTGGACAGAACCTAGGTTCATCACTACCTTGCTCTCACATACCAAATCCTAAACGGAAGCATAGCAATGCGTATTTATACTGCGATTTGGGTAGTAACTGCCATGTTGATGGTCCAACAGGCTGCGGCTCAGTCCTTTGCATGGGTAGAGACAGCTGGCTCTGCCACGGAGAACGATGTTTCAATGGAGGTTCGGGCAGACGGTGGAAACAACGCCGTAGTATGTGGCTGGTTCTTTGGATCGACGACATTTGGTTCGGGAGGGTCAACGACATCGTTGTCCTCGACTGGCTCTGCTGACATGTTTCTTGCCAAGTACAACACATCTGGCAATCTACAATGGGCTGTCAAGGCTGGCGGCTCTGGTTTTGATGGCGCGAACGCGATAGCAATCGGTGAAGATGATTGTGTGTACGTTACTGGAGGATTTTCAGGTTCCGCAACGTTTGGAACAGGGGGTTCAGCGGTAACTCTTACAGCGACTGGTCAAGCCGACATCTTCATTGCCAAATACGATTCTACAGGATCCCTAAGTTGGGCTAGGCAGGCTGGAGGCACTCTGACAGAGTACGGAATTGCCGTTGAGGAAAGTGACTCTGGATTTGTAGTAGTGGGCGATTTTCAGGACACCGTTACGTTCGCCACATCCTCTGGCACGACCACTGTTGGAAGCACATCGAGTTCAACATTCGATGGTTTTATTGGCATGTTTGATGGATTGGGTCATTGCATCTGGGTGAAATCTTTCGGCTCAACCGACAACGACTTTACCAATGCAGCCTTAGTCGATGACAACAACAATGTGTACGTCGGCGGAGCATACCGTGGCATGTCTACATGGGGGGCTGGCGGTGGCGCGGTCACACTTACAAGTAGGGGCAAGCAAGACGCTTTTATGGCGAAGTATGACCATCAAGGTAACTTTGTTTGGGTGAAGGATGGCGGTGGTAAAGACGAAGATCAGTTAAATGATGCGTACTTCCAGACCCACGATGATCGAATACACATGGCAATCAGAGTTAGTGACACGGCTACTTGGAATGATGGCGCAGGTAACGACTTCGATGTTGAGCCTTTGGTGCTTGACAAACGCCCTCTAAACATTCCAATACAACTTTCTGGCGTGCACGATGTTGGTAGCAGCATCTCGCTCACCGACCTTTCAGTAGCGGGGTATGCAAATACGACTGGTGTGTACGCTGATGTAGATTCGAACATTTACCACGTTGGCGCTTTCGAACATCACGTCCGATTTGGATCAGGCACTGACTCCATTGGCCTGGATTCAGACAAAGGTAGTTCAGACATATACATAGTAAAGTTTGACAAGGACGGTGAAGCCGTTTGGGCAAACTCGGCGGGTGGATCAGGCTACGACATTGCACAATCCGTGGTTATGCTCTCAAACGGTACTGCCTACCTGTGTGGACAATTCTCAGACACTGCCACGTTTGGTGCAATTAGCGTGGTGTCCGTTGGTCAGCAAGACATATTCCTAGCACGGATTGACAACTGCGTCGCTCCATTGATTTCGTCTGCAGAAGAACAGCTTATCTCGACACACAGCGTCTCCATTTACCCCAACCCTACAAGTGGACATCTTAGCATTGGCTTGTCCAATTTTCCTGTCGAAGCACGGATGCGCTATCGTATCTCCGACGTTAGTGGAACGGCTGCAATGAACGGCACATTACCCGTCAACACCCAGGTTGCAGAGTTGGACGTTTCAACCCTCACACGTGGTGTTTACGTGTTGCGGATTATCGGTTCACAGGCTTCGTCCGCAAGCATGTTCATTAAGCAGTAAGCGAGGTAGCAAATGAGCGTAACACCAGAAAAGACTTCAGTTGTTTGTATTGGTGATCACGCGGCATCGCATCTTGCTAACTTTAAGCTGGTCAGCCCTACAGACGCCATTGTATGGAGAGAGAACCTATTCATCGGACAGGTGCCTCCTCTGCACTTTGACTCAGATTCAGGTTCTACCAATGACCCCAGCAAGACTTTCAACAATACGCGGGCAACATTCATTAGCCGTTTTTCAGCTGTAAGTGAATGGCATGTTAAGAGTGTTCTTGATACTCAATTAGAACAGGTTCGGGAAGCGATTTCCACAGGAAGACTCTTAGTTTGCATTGAGCCTGATGCTTACGATTACCTACACCTCGCGCAGATTGTTTATGCGGCTTCCGCTGGAGACCCTAGTATGGCAGAAGGCAAGGTTGACCTTGCATGGTCTACAACTAAGCCAATTCCAAAGATGACGAAATCCGAACTGGAGGACGTGTTTGAAGGAAAACGTGGGTTGACACCATCCGAGATTGGTGAACTCTACTCTCTATGGACACGTTTTACTGGAACCGATCTTGGCACTCTTAAGGAGTGGACGGATGCCAAGTCAACAGGTGACTCAGATCTCATTGCAGATGTGGCTACTCAGTTAAGATGCTTCACTGAATCGGATGATAGCGGTATGCCAGTGATCCTACGTGATATTGTTTCAGCGTGGGAGAGTGCAAACAATATCCCTGAATCAGAAAAGATTAGCATTGTTCTGGATTCATTGAGGCAAAAAATGGGATATCGCCACTTTGTCACCGACAACATGATTGAATACTACATTGGCGCACTTGGTGATGCTGGGTATCTGAGAACTGGTTTCAAGGAAGCCGTCCAGACCCCTATCTTTTTCGGATCAAGCAGACTAGCGTTCTATCCGTCTACCGACTAGCTGAAGGTTCTAGGCATAATCTTGTTCGGACATATCCCTCTGGACACCCCTAAACAAGTGGGCTAAGAATCTACCAAAGGTAACGCATTTGGTAAAGGCAATGCCCCACCGACTACCGTCGATGGGGCATGCGTGGATTGCTATGCTGAGAATGCTGAGAACGTTATGCTACCGGCGCCTTGCGTGCAGCGCGACGCTTCGCAGCTACTTCTTCTTCGTCGATCACCTGTGGCAGGATGGCATCGGAGCCGAAGATATTACCCACCTCGGAGGTGACAACCATCTTCTGGTACTCGCGCAAGCCGGTTCCAGCAGGGATCAGCTGACCCAGGATGATGTTCTCCTTCAGACCAACAAGGTTGTCGGCGCGGGCTGCCGAAGCAGCTTCCGACAGCACCTTCGTGGTTTCTTGGAAGGATGCAGCCGACAGCCATGATTCCGTGGTGATCGATGCCGTGGTGATACCCAACAGCATTGGCTCGCCAATGGCTGGCTCGGCCTTCCGTGCCTTAGCCCCTTCCTTCTCCTTGGCCTTGAGTTCGTCGTTGATGGCCTTGAGTTCCTTGCGTTGGATCACTTGGCCGATCTTCAACTTGGAGTCGCCTTTGTCGGTAACGATCATGCACGTCTTGAGGCGTTCGTTCTCGTCGGTGAATCGCATCCGGTCCACCTGGTCGTTCTCGAGGAAGCGCGAATCGCCGGCATCGGTGATACGCACCTTCTGGAGCATCTGACGCACGATCACTTCAATGTGCTTGTCGTTGATCTTCACACCCTGCATGCGGTACACCTCCTGGACTTCGTTGACCAGGTAGCCTTGTACTTCGTTGATGCCCTTGATGTGGAGAATGTCGTGTGGGTTGATCGCACCCTCCGACAAACGATCACCGGCGCGGACAAGGTCGCCCTCCTGTACCAGTACGTGACGGCCGATCGGCACGGAGTACTCTCGGCGGAGTTCGCCGTCCAGGGAGGTTACCGAAATCACGCGGGAACCACGCTTGGGCTTATCGATGGCAACGATACCGTCGATTTCCGTTACGGCTGCCGGTGCTTGTGGAGCACGTGCTTCGAACAATTCCGTTACCCGTGGCAGACCACCCGTGATGTCGCGCAGACGACCCAAGTCCCGTGGCATCTTCACCAGCTTCGTTCCGATGGTTACAACTTCACCGTCGTCAACCACGATCTGCGCCCTGGTTGGAATGATGTACGATTGAATCGTCACGCCATCGTCGTCCATGATTTCGATGGCCGGGCTCTTCGTACGGTCGCGGGAGTCAATGACGATCTTCGTGGTGTGACCCGTCTGCTCGTCGATCGCTTCTTTGAACGTGAGGTTTGGAACCAGGTCGCGGTAGCGAACCCGACCAGCCTTCTCGGTGATGATCACCGAGTTGTATGGGTCCCACTCGTAGAGAGCATCACCCTTGGCAACCTTCTGTCCGTCGGTCACCTTCAGTTCGGCACCGTAGACAAGGTCGTACTTCGTAACGATGCGGTTCGATCCCGGCTCGACGATGTTGATCACACCGGCACGGGATACAGCAACGGTCAGGTCCTCGGTGTCGCCAACGGTGGTCACCACACGAACGTTCTCGAACTGCACCACGCCATCGAACTTGGCAATGGCCATGCTCTGATTGCTGGACAGCGACGCCGTACCACCCGTGTGGAACGTACGCAACGTAAGCTGCGTACCCGGCTCGCCGATCGACTGCGACGCAATCGTGCCGACGGCCTCGCCCACGTCCACCATTTGACCGGTGGCCATGTTGCGACCATAGCACTTCGCGCACACGCCCTGACGTGATTCACACGTGAGCACGGAGCGGATCATGACGGCCTCGATTGGCGATCCTTCGATGGCATCGGCAATCTCCTCGGTGATGACGTCGCCCTTTTTGCAGTACACGTGATTCGAGATAGGATCAACGATGTCCACCAGGGATACGCGACCAAGGATTCTCTCCTTCAACGGCTCTTTGACTTCTTCGCCATCCTTCAGTGCGCGGGTCTCCAGGCCACGGATCGTACCGCAGTCGTCCTCGGAGATCACCACGTCCTGGGCCACGTCGTGCAAACGGCGTGTGAGGTAGCCGGCGTCGGCCGTCTTCAGAGCCGTATCGGCCAGACCCTTCCGGGCACCGTGCGTCGAGATGAAGTACTCAAGGTTCGTCAGGCCTTCTTTGAAGTTCGAGATGATCGGGTTTTCGATCAACTCAGCGCTGGACGCACCGGCGGTTTTTTGCGGCTTAGCCATCAAACCACGCATACCGGCCAACTGACGGATCTGCTCCTTCGAGCCCCGTGCCTGAGAGTCCATCATCATGTAGAACGTGTTAAAGCCTTGCTGTGCCGAGGCAAGCTCGTTGTACAGCTTATCGGCTACACGGTTGGTAGCCGTCGACCACGTGTCGATGATCTTGTTGTAGCGCTCACCTTCGGTGATCACACCGGAGTGATAGTAGTCTTCGATCTTATCAACTTCAGCTTGAGCCTTGTCGATGATCGTGACCTTCTCCGCCGGGACAACAACGTCGGCAATCGATACCGACAATCCACCCTGCGTAGCCGTGTTGAATCCTGTGGTCTTGAGCTTATCAAGGAACTCGACAGTCTTTGCCAGTCCGGCCTTCCGGAAGCACAGGGCAATCACCTGACGCAGACGCTTCTTACCGAGCATCTCGTTCATGTAGCCCATTTCCTTCGGCACCAACTGATTGAAGAGCACACGACCGGTGGTGGTTTCGATCATGGTGCCATCGATGCGCACCTTGATCTTGGCATGCATTGCCAGCACCTTGTTGTTGTAGGCCATGATGACTTCGGCGGCCGAGCCAAAGATCTTTCCTTCACCCTTTACGCCATCGCGCGCCTTGGTGAGGTAGTACACACCCAGAACCATGTCCTGCGACGGTACGGCAATTGGCTCGCCGTTCTGTGTGTGCATGATGTTGTGACTGGACAGCATCAGCAGCAGAGCCTCCAACTGGGCTTCATGGCTCAGCGGGACGTGCACTGCCATCTGGTCGCCGTCGAAGTCGGCGTTGAAGGCCGTGGTTACCAGTGGGTGCAGCTGAATTGCCTTGCCTTCGATCAGCTTTGGCTGGAAGGCTTGAATACCAAGTCGGTGGAGCGTTGGAGCACGGTTCAGGAGTACTGGATGGCCATCAATGACGGTATCGAGAATGTCCCATACCTCGGTGGTTTTCTTCTCCACCTGCTTCTTGGCACTCTTCACCGTTTTGCAGTGGCCACGCTCAATCAGCTTACGGATGATGAGCGGCTTGAACAGCTCAACAGCCATGTCCTTTGGCAGACCACACTCGTGCAGGGCCAGTTCCGGACCAACCACGATCACCGAACGGCCAGAGTAGTCAACGCGCTTACCGAGCAGGTTCTGACGGAAGCGACCGGTTTTGCCTTTCAGCGTGTCGGCCAGCGACTTCAGCGCCCGCTGCGAATCGCTGCGAACCGCGCGACGCGAGTTGTCGAACAATGCGTCAACCGACTCTTGAAGCATGCGCTTTTCGTTCCGCAGAATCACCTCTGGCGCCTTGATGTCCATCAGGCGCTTCAGACGGTTGTTGCGGATGATGACGCGGCGGTACAGGTCGTTCAAGTCGGACGTTGCAAACCGGCCACCCTCGAGAGGCACCAGCGGACGCAGATCCGGCGGAATCACCGGAATGATGTCCAGGACCATCCACTCAGGGCGGTTCGGGTCCTTGCCTGGGGCCGAGCGGAATGCGTCAAGAATGCGTAGACGCTTGAGCATGTCGGCACGCTTCTGCTGCGACATGTCCTCGCGGAGGTTCTCACGAAGCAAGAAATACTCTTCATCGGCATCAACGCGGCTGAGGAGTTCCTTGATGGCTTCACCACCAATCAGGGCGATGAACTTGTTGGGATCGTCGTCGTCCATGGCGCGCTCAGCTGGGCTGAGGCTGGCCAGGACTTCCAGGTACTGATCCTCCGTGAGGAGGTCCTTCTTCGAAAGACCCGTTGCTCCCGGCTGAATCACCACGTAGGATTCGTAGTACACGATCCGTTCGATATCCTTCGTTGGCAGGCCCACAACGCCGGCGATCTTGCTGGGCAGCGACCGCAGGAACCAGATGTGCACAACGGGCACAGCCAGCATGATGTGACCCATGCGCTCGCGACGCACGCTCTTCTGCGTTACTTCAACGCCACAGCGGTCGCAGACGATCCCCTTGTAGCGGATACGCTTGTACTTACCACAAGCGCACTCCCAGTCGCGGATCGGACCGAAGATCTTCTCGCAGAACAGACCATCCTTTTCAGGACGGAACGAACGGTAGTTAATCGTTTCCGGCTTGGTGACCTCGCCGTGCGAGCGATTCAAAATGTCGTCCGGAGAGGAGATACGAATCGTGATCGACGAGTATCCGCGCTTCGGTGCTTGTTGGAATTGCATCGTTACTCCGATGGGAAGTTCCGTTTCAGTTATTCAATGTCGCGATCAATCGATCTTGACGTCCAGACACAAGCCCTGCAACTCGCGAACGAGTACGTTGAAGGACTCAGGAATATTCGGCACTGGCATGTTCTCGCCCTTGACAAGCATTTCGTACATCTTCGCACGACCCTGCACGTCGTCGGACTTCACCGTGATCATCTCCTGCAGCGTATGAGCGGCGCCGTAGGCCTCAAGTGCCCACACCTCCATCTCACCCAGACGCTGACCACCAAACTGCGCCTTACCACCCAGCGGTTGCTGTGTGATCAGCGAGTATGGTCCGATGGAGCGTGCGTGGAGCTTGTCGTCGACCAAGTGGGAGAGCTTCATCATGTAGATGATGCCCACGGTCACTTCGTTGTCGAACGCTTCTCCAGTGCGACCATCATGAAGTACGGTCTTTCCGGTTCGAGGCAGGCCAGCCTGCTCGAGGTATTCCCCTACCTCATCCCACGATGCACCGTCGAAGATCGGCGTGGCAAAGTGTGTTCCCAGCTTGGAACCAGCCCAACCAAGAGCTGTTTCGTACAGCTGACCAAGGTTCATACGGGAAGGTACGCCCAGCGGGTTCAGAACGATGTCCACGGGTGTGCCGTCGGGTAGGAAGGGCATGTCCTGCAGTGGGACGATCTTGGACACGATACCCTTGTTACCGTGACGACCAGCCATCTTATCACCCACCTGCAGCTTGCGCTTCTTCGCGACGTACACCTTAGCCATCTGCAGAATACCCGGCTGGAGCTCGTCACCGGCTGCAATCTTGTTACGCTCGATGCGACCATCCAGCATCAGCTGCTGACGGCGCTCTTCGTAGTTCTTCATCAGATTGCGGACCAGCGTCATCGTCTTCTTCTCGGCTACCCAGTCCTGTTCGATGTTCATGGCCGATGGTACGAACGTACCCGACTCATACTTCGACAGGAACTCGGCCTTACTAAGCTTGGCACCCGAGCGGAAGACAACCGTGTCGTTGGCGGAGCGAATACCCGTGCTGGTATGTCCATCCAGCAGTTCACCAATGCGCTCAACACACTCAACGTCGAGTGAACGCAGTGCCTGCTGCTCGCGCTTGGTGATCAAGTCCTGACGGCGCTTCTCTTCGGCGCGGAACTCCGTATCGGAGGTCAGCACACGGCGTGCGAAGAGTTTCGTGTTGATCACGGTACCCTTCAATCCGGGAGGTGCCTTCAGCGATACGTCCTTGACGTCGCCGGCCTTGTCGCCAAAGATGGCCCGCAAGAGCTTCTCTTCCGGCGTAGGATCGGTTTCGCCCTTTGGCGTGATCTTACCAATGAGGATGTCGCCCTCACGAACCTTGGAGCCGACACTTACGATACCGCGATCGTCGAGGTCCTTGGTGGCTTCTTCCGAAACGTTGGGAATCTCGCGTGTGAACTCTTCTTCGCCACGCTTGGTGTCACGAACCTGGAGTGTAAACTCCTCGATGTGGACGGACGTGAAGATGTCCTGCGCAACCATCCGCTCGCTGATCACGATTGCGTCCTCGAAGTTGTAGCCGCGCCATGGCATGAAGGCTACAAGAACGTTCTGACCCAGAGCAAGTTCGCCCTTGTCGGTCGAGGCACCATCAATGATTGGCTCACCCTTTGCCACGCGCTGTCCAGCGCGCACGATCGGGCGATGATTCACGGCAGTGTCTTGGTTGGTGCGGTAGTACTTCAGCAACTCGTAGCGAACTACGCGATCGGTATCGAAGGATGTGAGTTGCTCGTCCTTCGGCCGTTTATCATCGTAGCGCACTTGCACGTAATCGCCGCAGACGTACTCTACAACACCGTCGTCTTCGGCCAGCACCACCGTGCGCGAATCACGCGCAACACGTGCCTCCATACCGGTACCAACGATTGGTGCGCTCGGACGCAACAGCGGCACTCCCTGACGTTGCATGTTCGAACCCATCAAGGCGCGGTTGGCGTCGTCGTGCTCAAGGAATGGGATCAGCGAGGCGGCCGGAGAGGTAATCTGGTCCGTGGACACTTCCATGTACTCCACCTCGGTGGGGTCCACAACTACGTAGTCGCCACTCTGACGCGCCTTCACCGTGTCGCCCACGATGCGCATGTTCTTATCGAGTTCGGTACCAGCTGGTACAATGATTTTCCCTTCTTCCTTGTCGGCTGGCAAGAACTCCAGGTCGTCCGTTACGATACCCTTCACCACCTTGAGGTAGGGGGTTTCGATAAAGCCGAACTTGTTCACACGGGCGTGGATCGCCAATGAAGAAATCAGACCGATGTTCGGACCTTCCGGCGTCTCGATCGGACAGAGGCGGCCGTAGTGCGTGTAGTGCACGTCGCGCACCTCGAATCCGGCGCGCTCACGGGTAAGACCACCAGGTCCGAGTGCCGAGGTCCGCCGCTTGTGCGTGACTTCGGAGAGCGGATTGGTCTGGTCCATGAACTGCGACAGCTGGTTGGTACCAAAGAACTGGTTGATCACGCTTGTAATCGTACGGGCGTTGACCAGTTCCGACGGCGTGATGTTCTCGCTATCGCGTACGCTCAGGCGCTCCTTGATGGTGCGTGCCATACGCGTCAGACCCAGGTTAAACGCCGACTCGAGCTGCTCACCCACGGTACGCACACGGCGGTTTGCAAGGTGGTCGATGTCGTCGACCGGCATCTTGCCATCGCGCACGTCAATCAGATGCTTGACGATCAGGACAATGTCGTCCACCGTAAGCGTCGTGACGTCGAACGGCACGTGGAGGTTCAACTTCTCGTTAATTCGGTAGCGTCCTACCACGCCCAGGTCGTACCGCTTCGGATTGAAGAACAACTTCTCCAGCAGACCCCATGCCGTGTCCAGATCGGGTGGATCGGACGAGCGGAGTTGCCGGTAGATCGTCTCCAGAGCGTCTTCGCGGGTACGAGCTGTATCCTTAGCCAGGGTCTTGGCAATGATGGGCTCGTCGTTCGGGTTCTCGTACTTGTACAGACGGATCGAATCCACCTCAGCCCCATTCAGCATCTCGATGAGATTGGGGTCGACGACGTAATCACGCTGTGCTACGATTTCGCCTGTTGCCAGATCGATCACATCAGCGGCAACACGCCGGCCGAGATGATCTTCGGTGAGGTCAGAGATAGCTACGTCCTCAGCCAGGTCGAACAGGTTCAATAGATCTTCGTCGCTGGAGTAGCCCAGTGCACGCAGGAGCGTGGTTACAGGAAACTTCTTCTTGCGATCGATGTAGGCATACATCACGTCGTGGATGTCCGTGGTGAACTCAATCCACGATCCCTTAAACGGAATGATGCGTGCCGAGAAAATTTTCGTGCCGTTCGGGTGCATCGCTTCGTCGAAGAAGCAGCCCGGCGAACGGTGGAGCTGCGCTACAATCACGCGCTCTGCACCGTTGATAATGAACGTCCCCCGGGGAGTCATCGCTGGAATCTGACCGAGGTACACCTCTTGGTCGATTGCCTCGATGTAGTCCTCGGACGTCGGATCGGCCTTCGATGACAAGCGCAGGCGGGCCTTCAGCGTTTTTGCGTAGGTCAGCTCTCGCTCGCGGCACTCCTCCTCGGTGTACTTGGGCTTCTCGATAAAGTAATCGATGAAGCTCAGCTCGTACACCCCGGCGTTATCCTCGATCGGGAAGTTCGAAATGAAGGCGCGTTGCAAGCCAAGCTCACGACGCTCTTCAACAGCGGCCGTTTCCTGCAGAAACTCGTTATACGAGTCAATCTGAATCCCGAGGAGGTCCGGGTAGGTGTGATGCTTGCTCACATGGCCAAAATGCACTCGCTCGCGAAGACGCTTCAGCGGCAGTGTGTACAGGGAAGTTTCCAGTAAAGCTTGCATGGGAAGGGGGCTCCCGACAGCGTGAACAATGGTGTAATCGCTATGACCAATAAAGACAACAACGCCCGGGAAGGCGCAAAACGGCCAACCCGGGGTTGTTTCGGATGTGCTATGATTACTTCAGGGTAACCTTGGCGCCAGCTTCTTCCAACTTCTTCTTCAGATCGTTGGCTTCGTCCTTGCCTGCGGCTTCCTTCACGATCTTTGGTGCACCTTCAACGAGGTCCTTGGCTTCTTTCAGACCCAGACCCGTTACTTCGCGAACAACCTTGATCACGTTCAGCTTCTGTGCACCAGCATCGGTAAGCTCAACGTCGAATTCCGTCTTCTCTTCTGCGGCTTCACCACCACCGGCAGCTACTGGGCCGGCAGCCATCATCATTGGGGCTGCAGCGGTAACACCGAACTTCTCTTCAAGAGCTTCTTTCAGAGCAGCAGCTTCGGTAAGCGTGAGTGCGCCAATCTTTTCTACGAGTTCTTCTACGATTGCAGACATTGCTGTATCCTATTGAAATGTGTTTAACGATTCGTGTGTTAGAGACCCTTACGCTGCCTGTTTCTTGGCAACTTCCTCTACCAGCGAGGCAACGTCGCGCATTACTGCACTAATTGCTCCGTGGATACCCGACACCGGTGCATGAATGCTGCCGATGATGTTTGCGATCAGCTCCTCACGCGTTGGGAGTTCCGAAACGCGCTTGAGCTGCGATCCATCGAACACCTGGCCATCGATCCACGCCATCTTGAGCGACGGGCGTTCCGTCTTCTCAAAATGCTTGCGAATGATCTTAGCAGGGCCGATCGGATCCGACGAGCCGAAGATGATGGCCGTTTGACCAGCAAACCTCTCTACGCCCATGTTGTACTGTTCACCAGCTTCGGTCAGGGCACGTGCAATGAGTGTGTTTTTCGCCACACGCATCGACGCTGCCTTTTCACGAATCTCAGCTCGGAAGGCTTGATCTTCCGCTACTGTCATCCGTGCGAAGTCGACGAAGTACAAGCTCGACGCATTGCGGATCTGCTCCGCCAGCTCGGCTACGATCGCCTGTTTTTGTTCCTTCGTTACCATACGGCTCCGATTTAACTGTGATTGCCCGGTACCCAACCGTGCGTCCCTCTCGAGACGAACGGGTTAGAAGCAGTGCACCGGACAGTGCGTAATAGACGTGTGAATTAGTTTTCGCCGGTTCCTACCGAGTGTTCGTCCACACGAACACTAGGACCCATCGTAGAAGTGAAGAACAACGACTTCACGTACTTCCCTTTCGCCGACTGCGGCTTGGCTCGCATCACGGTGGACACGAACAGTGCGGCGTTCTCGACGAGCTTGTCGGGAGAGAACGAACACTTGCCGACGGCAGCGTGGATGTTACCGGCTTTGTCGACGCGAAACTCGATCTTACCAGCCTTGACTTCTTGAACAGCCTTGGCGACGTCGAAGGTAACGGTACCGCTCTTGGGGTTTGGCATCAGACCACGAGGGCCCAGTACCCGACCCAGCTTACCAACTTCACCCATGACGTCCGGTGTGGCAATGATGATATCGATGTCGGCCCAGCCCCCTTGGAGCTTCTCGACATACTCGCTCAATCCGGCATAGTCGGCACCGGCATCCAGAGCTTCTTTGTCCTTCGGTGCATTTGCCATCACCAGCACGCGTACCGTCTTGCCGGTGCCGTGTGGCAGGGCAACGGTTCCACGTACCAGCTGATCGGCTTTCCGAGGATCAACGCCAAGGTTCATCGTTACTTCGAACGATTCGTCGAACTTGGCCGTGGCGTTCTTCTTGACGAGTTCTACGGCATCTTTCAGCGAGTACGTCTTATTCTGATCGTAGCTGCTGAGAGCCTTCTTATAGCGCTTGTTTGTTGCCATTGTAATTACCCTTCCACCGTAATACCCATGGAGCGAGCCGTACCGGCAATCATCGATACTGCGGCATCGATATCGCGTGCGTTGAGGTCGGCTTTCTTGACTTCCGCAATCTCTTCGAGCTGCTTGCGGGTTACGGACCCTACCTTCTTCTTGTTTGGCTCCCCGGATCCCTTGGGAATGCCGGCGGCCTTGATCAGAAGAACGGGTGCAGGGGGCGACTTGATCTCGAACGTGAAGCTCTTGTCGCTGTAGTAGGTAATCAAACAGGGCAGTACAACGCCCTGCTGCTTGGTGGTCTTGGCATTGAATTGCTTAACGAATTCCATACCAGCCAGGCCACGCTGACCGAAGGCAGGGCCTACGGGCGGCGCCATCGTTGCCTCAGCGCCTTTGATTTGGAGCTTAAAGCTCCCCATCACTTTTTTAGCCATGTGTTCCTTTCGTGGTCTGCGAATGGGCTTGCTGTACGGGGCTTACCCACTCTCCCACTGAATGAGATAAAACGAGAATACGGGACGCCAGAGTGCCCGACGTCCATTCGACTTAGTGCGATTCGGATTCCACCTGATGAAAGTCGAGTTCGATCGGAGTCTTCCGACCCAGAATACCAACCTCTACCTTCAGTTTTTGCTTTTCATTGTTGACTTCCTTGATCGTACCGTTAAAGTTGGCAAACGGTCCGTCGATCACCTTCACGGGATCGCCTTCGCGGAAGATGATTTCCGAGGTTGAAACATCACGGCGCTCTTCAACGCGGCCCATAATGCGGTCAACTTCGTCCTTTTGAAGCGGCTGGGCACCGGCCTGCGTGCCAACGAAGCTTACAATCGACTGCAGCGAGAGAATAATCTGCTTCAGGCGATTGTCCAGCGAGCACTCGATCAGGATGTAGCCCGGCAGAAAGTTGCGCACCTTCGTACGCTTCTTTCCGTTGCGCACTTCGTACACCGTTTCTTGCGGGATCAGAACGTTCAGGACACGATTCTCCATGCCAAGCCGAGCCATCTCTTGTTCAATGCCCTGCTTCACCTTGAGTTCATGACCGGTGAACACGCGCAGAGCATACCACTTGGGCTCCAGGGCACCAAGTCGCTCCTGCTGTGTTCTCTCCTGTGTCTTATCCTGATTCGTTCCGTTGGTCATCAGCGTATCCTTACGGGAAAATGACCATCATGACCTGCGTCATCGCCGTATCGATCACAAACGTGACCCCGATGATGATCAGGCTGGTAACGATCACAACTACCGTGCTCTCACGGAGTTGTTCACGGGTGGGCCAGGAGACCTTCTTCATCTCCTTGCTCACATCCAATAAAAACTGTCTTGCTTGTGCCAGCATTACGGCTTCCTCGACAGTGAACATCGATCATTTCGTTGCACGGGCGGCAGGACTTGAACCCGCAGCCTGCGGTTTTGGAGACCGCTGCTCTACCAGTTGAGCTACACCCGTATCACCGCAGAGCTGATGACCGGGATTGAACCGGTGACCTCCACCTTACCAAGGTGGTGCTCTACCAACTGAGCTACATCAGCACATCGCCAGAGCGGGAGACGAGACTCGAACTCGCGACCAACAGCTTGGAAGGCTGTGACTCTACCAACTGAGTTACTCCCGCATCCTGACCGCCGTGGCGGCCAAGCTCTTTGCGTGGGCAGGGAAGGATTCGAACCTCCGAAAGCGTAAGCTAGCAGATTTACAGTCTGCCCTCGTTGGCCACTTGAGTACCTGCCCATGATCAGAGCCGACAAAACTAACACAGGAAGTGGAACCTACCAAACGGCACGTCAATTTGCGGTGGCCATCCTGCGGATGAAGTCCCGGAAGAGATAATCGGAGTCGTGCGGCCCTGGACTGGCTTCGGGGTGGTACTGCACGGCAAAGGCGTTCTGCTCCGGCAGGTTGATACCCGCGCAGGTGTGGTCATTCAGGTTCACGTGGGTCATCTCCGCCCAGTCCGGAAGCGTGGTTGGGTCCACAGCAAAGCCGTGGTTTTGGGACGTGATCTCGATGGCGCCGGTAGGCATGTACTTCACCGGGTGGTTGGCACCACGGTGGCCGAACTTCAGCTTATACGTGCGGGCGCCCACCGCCAGCGACAGGATCTGGTGGCCAAGGCAGATGCCAAACATCGGCACCGTCCCCAATAGCTCCCGCACGGTGGCAATCGCCCCCGTAACGGCTGCTGGGTCGCCGGGGCCGTTACTCAGAAACACACCATCGGGCTGCAACGCACGGATCTCCGCGGCCGTTGCCGTTGCCGGCACCACCGTTACGCGACAGCCGTAGGCCGCCAGCCGGCGCAGGATGTTGCGCTTAACGCCAAAGTCCATGGCTACGACGTGATAGGTCTGGGAGGGGGCTTCCGTTGGCTGTTGTGTTGTGTAGTGGTACCAATTCCGCGATGCCTCTGCCTCGATCGTATCGGGCTGCACCGTGTAGACGGTCTGCGTGGTTACCTGTGGAGTAAGGTCGAGCCCCTCCATCGAAGGGATCGCACGAGCTCGTTGAACAAGTTCAGCAGCATCCACCCCGGCTCCATGAGCGATGATGGCTCGCATCGCGCCCTCCGAACGAAGGACGCGCACCAGGGCCCGCGTGTCGATGCCAGAAATTCCGGCCACACCACCCTCTTCGAGGTACTGCTGCAGCGACCATTGCGCACGATAGTTCGACACAACCCGCGATAGCTCATGCACCACCAAGCCCGAGGCTTGAACACGATCCGACTCGACGTCCTCGTCGTTGATGCCGTAATTCCCGATGTGCGGATAGGTGAAGGTCACGATCTGACCGGTATAGGACGGATCCGTCAACACTTCCTGATACCCACTCATGGCAGTGTTGAAGACCAGTTCACCCTGACTTTCAGCCCCGATGGCTCCAATCGCTGTACCGGCGAAGGTCATTCCATTTTCTAGGGCTAACACAGCGGGCACGGTGGGGGGCGAAGTCATGAAAATCCTAGATTCCTGGAATGTAACGGTATGGAAAAACGCCTACGAAGTTATTGCGGAACGGCCTAAATTCCGACCACATCCACCAGGGAGTACCGATGAGCAAGACGGTATCGCGTAATGTCCTGAGTGCAAAGGTCTTAGTCCTCAACCAGTCCTACGAGCCAATCAGCGTCTGTTCGGCGCAGAAGGCACTCCTGCTGTTGTTTCTCACCAAGGCCGAACTTGTGGAGCAGCGCGCAGCCTTGGCCGTGCGCACCTGTCGGGAGGCCTACCCCTTCCCGAGCGTGATCCGGTTGAGCGCCTACCTGCGGATGCCGTTCAAAAAGATCGAACTGTCTCGCAAGAACATTCTTCGCCGCGACAACTTCACCTGTCAGTACTGCGGCACAAAGCAGCCCCCTCTTACCATCGACCACATCATTCCGCGATCCCGGGGAGGACCCGATCAATGGGACAACCTGACGTCGGCGTGCATCCGGTGCAACAACCGGAAAGGAAGCCGTACGCCGGAGGAAGCCGGGATGCCGCTGCTGTCGGTGCCACGCAAGCCACACCACGTGCTGTTCCTAAAGCACTACGCCGGCAAGGTGGATGACTCGTGGCGACCGTACCTGTTCATGGACTAAG
>CAZBOW010000010.1:35041-36809 GCA_964493635.1 uncultured Hyphomicrobiales bacterium | reverse complement strand
TCATGGACTAAGGCAGCACCACCAGTCGAGTACTTCCGTGTTGCCCACGGTCGACCATCAGCGTGTAGCTACCAGCAGCTAATCCGACGGCCGACATCATCGTTGCTTCAGCATGGGCGTCCACCGTTCGAACCACCGTGCCTGTTGCGTCGAGAAGTGCAATCTGTTTGGCCGATGCAGGATGCCGAACCACAAAGGAATCATCGAACACCGGATTGGGCGAGACCACGCAGGTCCGATCACCACGATCGTCGGCGACGGACGTCGGGATCGACGAAAATTCGACGATGTACCATGGTGTTTGATCAACGTTCGTTTCAAAGCTCAGGGCAAATCGTCCCGTTACGCTCGGCGTTACGGACCGTCGCTTGCCCAGGATGGGACGTGCATCCGCCCCAAGTGGCGTTACATGACAGGAATCCCAGCCAGGAGCCCGAAGCGTCATGCGGATCGTCCGACCTTCCAGCATCATCCCGCCTTGCCCCCACGTCTGCAGCGTAGCATTGTCTTCCGCAAACTGGGCACCGTTGTTTAGCCCCCTAGCACCAATCACACAGAGATTGCGTGCCGACGTCACAATGGAACTGTCGGTGAGGGACTGCAGCACCACCGTTGTGAACTCACCTGCCGAGGGTTGCTCCACCACAACGTCGCCTTCACTGACGATCTCGCCGGCCAGCTTTCCGGCCACCGCCAGCGTGCGCGGTGTAACCACTCGCATCAGCGACTTCGTGGCATCAAAGAAGATCTGTCCGTTCTCGGCATCGAGAGCTGTGAGGTCCACGGTGTTGGCAAGGGGCGAAATATCGAGTTGCGGTAGGTAGGATTCTTCGGCCTGCAACTCCGGATTCATCACGATCCGTCGGAACAACCCCATTCGGCCATCTGCACCCAGCGACAGCGAATAGGCCTGCGTGGAGTAAAACAGCGGATTCTGCAAGGCCGCACTGGTATTGTTGAGCGTTAGCGTCTTCTCGGACGGCTGCACATCGAACCGCCGCAGCATGTTTGATGCAAACGGGAGCATCGTGAGCACGTGCGGCTTGTCGTACATGTCCCAGTAGTTCAACGAGTCAACCCGCCAGTTGCCGGTCCTCGGCGTAGCCGTGAAGTAACTGAAGTGAATGCCATCCCAGTCATGCAGACCGGCATAGGCCGGCATCACCACACCAACTTCTGGCAGGTACGGTCGGGGGTACTGGTATCCCAAGCCGCTCATCACATAGGGTTTATTCTCCATGTTCTGTGCCGAATGCACCCAGCTGCTACTGCCACCTGTTTCCTGCAGAAACGACAGCGCACTCGAGCGGAACTCGTAATAGCTGAAAAAGTCGTAGTTCCTCGCTGCGTACCGGTCCCGTGCATCATACACCCGGCGTCCGGGTGTCAGCAATGTAGACGTCCCTACGGTATCGCGCAGGAAGAGGCGATCGCCCTCCAGCAGTGCTTCCTGATGCTTCAGGTAGAACTCTGCTTGATCGGCAGCACGCTGCGGCGATACAAAGGCATCCGAAAATGGTAGACGCTGAATCGTGCGGTCCTCCATCGACTCACCCGGACGCACACCAGGCACGGCAATCTCCGTAAACGATACATCGTCGATGAACACATCGCCGGGATCCATTCCCATATAGGCGATCATGATCACCGAGCCTTCATCGGTGGACTTGGCAATGAAATCGAAGTCGTACTTCTTCCATTCCGACGTGATCTCCACCGTTTGGGTAAGGCCGTAGTTATCGTAGGGATAGCCGTTGTTCCGGATGTC
>CAZBOW010000010.1:17847-34941 GCA_964493635.1 uncultured Hyphomicrobiales bacterium | reverse complement strand
GTCCTTGGTGTACGCCCAGTACACCGTCAGTGACGACTCCTCGACCGGACCGACGTAGATCAAGGCAGGGTCGTCCTTGTACGCCACGCCCGTGTAGGGGTTTACATGCTCAAGCACCAACTTCATGACATCGCGATGCACCCTCTGTACGGCGGGGTCGAAGAAAATCGGCGTGCGTGTGCCCCAACCCGTGGAGTCGACCTGACGTACACCATCACCCGGGCGCGGGCGCCAGATACTGTGAAACAGGAAGCCATAGTAGATCCCGTGCTCCCGCAGCTGATAGAGCAGCCAGTCGAATCTCTGGGTGTTGGCTGAATCTAGGCCTCCGCCCGTAGAAGTTGGGCCGGACGCCAGGATCGAATACGGCTGGTAGTAGGTGTAGTCGAACTGCATGAACTGCACGGTGTTGATCCCAAGGGCACGCAGCCGTCGAGCCATACGCACGGCCGTGGCACTATCGGGGAAGCAGGCGTTCAACCGCACGGTGGTTCCAACGATGCGGAATCGCGTACTGTCCGGCGTCCAGAGGTGGCCATCGCGCGATACAATCCGACCGCGTTCACCAGCCCGTTCAAAGGATCCCACCACCAACGTGGTATCCACATCGAGTGAGTCCCCCATGGCGAAGGCATAGGGATTGATCAGTGGTTGCGCTTCTAGCCGCACTACCAGAACCATCATCGCACAAAGCAGGGCGTACTTCATCGCTGAACATGCAGGAGTGTGGACGTAGATGCAGAACCGCAGCGCAGAGTAAGGACGTAGGCTCCCACGGAAAGATTCGTCACATTCAAGCGGACGATTCCACTGAGTGTATCGATCGGCTCACCGAACAGGACACGCCCGCGAACATCACGCACTTCGAGTGTGGCGTCGGCGTAGGCACTCACCTGGACGCGCACCAGCACGTCGTCCGAGGCCGGGTTCGGAGCAATGGATGCAAAGCCAAGACCGGCCGACCCTGCTGAGCTATCACGAACAGAGACGGGCACGTTGAACAACGGCAGAGCCGTGGACTGGAAGTCGTGGTAGAGAATGTCGGCGGCCGTTGTGTTCGGCTGGCCAAACCATTGCAGCAAGACCGACGCGTACACGTCTCGATAGTCGTGCTGGACAAGCATGTCGCCGATGGGATCGAGGTTGTCGAGATCCGGATCGCTTCCGTACACAGCCCCATTGACCTTTGTGCCGAAGACAAACAGCGGAGCCGCTGTACCGTGGTCGGTGCCGTAGCTGCCGTTTTCATGCACCCGACGGCCGAACTCGCTAAAGGTCATTCCAGCTACACGGTCGTCGAAGCCAAGTTCCTTCATCTCCGCCATGAAGGCTGCAACGGCCTCCGATAGCTCACCCAACAGGTTGGCATGCGTGCCAACGGTTGGATCGTTCGTATTCACCTGATTGGCATGGGTGTCGAAGTTGTTGTTGGCCCAACTGACAAGGAACACCTGCGTTTGCAAGCCTCCAGAGATGAGCTTCGAGACAACGCGGAGTTTTCCGGCAATGTCCGTGTTCGGATAGCTGACGGACGACGACGCAGCCTTATCGGCAGCCCCCTTGACAACATCGGCATAGACGTCCGCACTCCGGGCAACGTCCCGCATAAAACGGACCTCTCGCCCGGCCGGCGTATCGCCGTAATCGGCCGACGGTATCTCCTCGATTGAGCCACCACTGTTGACAATCCTGTAGAACTCCTCGGGGTCACGAAAACTAATGCCCATAGATCCCTTCGGTCCTTGCAGACCAAGCGACAGCGACGTTCCGATCTGCACGGCCAGCGGCGACGACGGCAAGGTAGAGGGGAAGCCCGGCGCTTGGACATCCAGGTATCGGCCAATCCATCCCGTAGAGCCGAACACGTCGGCATCGGTTGCCGTCAGCCAGATATCTGTGCCACGGAAATGGGATCGATCCGGATTGGGGTAGCTCACACCTTGGATCACGGCCATCGCACCGTTGTCGTACAGTGCCCGAAAACCCTCCATCCGCGGATGCCAGCCAAGAGTATCCGTCAGAGGCAGGGCCTTGTCCTTGGCGATGCCAATGTTCGGACGGCGCTCATAGTACCGGTCGTTCTTCACTGGTATAACGGTGTTCAAACCATCATTCCCACCTTGCAACTGGATCAGCACCAGGATGCGGTCGGTCTGCCCAAGGAGTTCAGCCCATTGACGATCTCCCCCGGCAAGGGCCTTCACGGCAATCGAATCAATCATCGTGGGCAGCGTTGTCACCGCCATACCCGCCGATCCAACCGTACCCAAGAAACGTCTGCGGTTCATCATGGTCACCTAAATGGTCATCTCACATCAATTGGAATTCGGGCATGCGAACAATGGTCTGAAACAACTGACGCAACCGACTGTTCGCCGTTGATTCGTCGATATTCCAGTAGCTGGCTGGCAGTCCACTCATCATCACGTCCAGCAGGATATCCCGCTGCTGCTGACTGGCTTCTACGGCCAACAGCAATTCGCACACACCGGCAACAACAGCCTCGGCATTGTCGTACTCCGGCAAGCGGCGCACCACGGCTACAAGGTCGACCTCAAGCGGTGTTTGCTGTGCGGTTTGCAGTCGTGCTCCGGTTCCCATCTGCCGGCCCTCGATGAAGGCCTCGCCAAAACGCTGACGATTCGGGAACGATGAGCTATTGATCCAGGTATGATGCCCCTTCCAACCCTGTACCGTAGGTGGGAAAAACGGTGTCATCGTCAGTTGAATCATGGCTTGCACGATGGCAGCAGGGTCCACGGTGGTTGCTTGGAGGAGCGAAGCCAGTCCAACTGTTAGCTGTAGGGGGCTTTTGATCAGTGCACCACGGTGATGCGCAGCAAAGAAGTAGTTCGAGCTCAACAGCGTTTCCACGACCGGCTGCAGGTTATACTCGTGCGTACGAACAAGCTCCGCTACGGCTGCAACGGCTTCTTCCGAGGGGTAGTAGTCCACGAAGGTCTGAATCAGCTTCGTAGCGATAAAGGTTGAGCAGGCGTCCTGTTCAAGGGTGATACGTATCACATCCTGGTATTCCCACGGCCCGGTCTGCCCAAGAATCGTCTTTGAGCCAAGATCGGCCAACTGCCGATTGTACTCGGCGTTGCGCCCCATAATGCGCCAACCGGTGAAGGCACGAGCTGCCTCCAGAACGTCGGCCTCGGTGTAGTTGCCAATGCCCAGCGAAAAGAGTTCGAACCATTCGCGGGCAAAGTTTTCATTCGGTCGGCCTTTTACACTCTGATTGCCATCGAGGTAGCGCAGCATCGCTGGATCACCAACGATCTGCTCGCTGAGGGTTGCGTACTGGAAGGCATTCTGCCGAAAGAGCATGGTCTGCGCCACCATCCACTGCGAGGCGTACACCGTTAGGTAGTCGCTGGTGAAGTGATTCTGCCAGAATGCGACCATCACATCCCGCACCGACGCCGTTGTGAGCAGATGGCCAATCCACCACTGCTGCAATTGGCTCCATAGCGGCGGCCCCGTCTGCTGCGTGAGCGCTGGCGGATCGTTCGCCCAGCTGGGTAGCGCAATCGAGGGCTCGAGCGTTAACAGGGTTTCCACCGCCTGTTTAGCCCCCTTCCCCACGATCTCCTCAACCATGTGGAGCGACGGGTGAAACGTTGCTCTGCGGATCAGGTGCAGGGCATCGGCGCGTGTGAGCACCGATGTTACGGGTGAAAGATCAACGGGGGAGTTCTTCATGGCACGTCCGAAAGATGACGGTATAAAGTAAGAAAGTAATCCTTTCACCGACCTGCGTAGCTTTGCGCCGAACAAGCGAGGTATCTATGACATCCCGTGACGCAGCCGCTCTCGGCTTCATTCTGTTGACCGTCATCGTGTTTTTTGGCGATGCCCTTTTCGGCGGGTTAAACTTCCTGGCCGAGGGCGATAACGTTGCCTTCTACTCCTTTATCCCCTACCTCGAGGCAGCCAAAGAAGCCGGCGAGTTCCCCTTGTGGGTGCCGTACATCTTCAGCGGTATGCCGTCGCTGGCATCGTTCCTCGCAGCAGGAGACCGCACCTGGGATGTGCTGTCGAACCTCCTGTTTGCCATTCCTCGATTCATGGGCGAGGCCACGGGCAACGACACCACGCGCCTCGCGCTGTGGTATGCCATCTATGGTTTTGGCGTGTACACCCTGATGCGCGTCAAGAAGCACGACTACCTCGTTTCCACCTTCAGTGCCGTGGCAGCCGTGTTCTCGACGTTTGTGATTGTATGGATCATGATCGGCCACAGCACAAAGCCCGTGTCCCTTGCCACCCTTCCCTGGATTCTGTTGGCGCTGGAACGGAACCGTGAGAAGTTCAGCTTGCTGAACGTTTTTCTGCTCACGCTGGCGATGATCACGCTGGTGTCGGCAACGCACCCCCAAATGATGTTCTACCTTGGCTGTGCCACCGGTATCTATCTGGTAACCGAGCTGGTGATCCGGCTCCTCCGGAAGGAGGGGGCTATCGATGTGCTGAAGTCCGCCGGAGCACTTGTGGTTGCTACGGGCATTGCCCTCGGCACCCATGCGGACATGTTCCTTGCTACGCGGGCCTACACTCCGGAGTCCACGCGTGGATCGGCGCCGTTGGTCCAACTGCAGGATCCGGGAGTGGATCAGTCCGGCGGTAACGACTACGAATACGCCACCAATTGGAGCTTCTCCCCCGAGGAGATGGCAACGTTCTTCGTACCGAACTACTTCGGCTTTGGCAACCTGTCGATTCAGGAACCCGGTGCCCCAGAACCCCGCCGGGAAAATCTCTACTGGGGACAGATGCCCTTCACCGACGCAGCCAACTACATGGGCATTGGTGTGCTGCTGTTGGCAATCGTTGGTGCATGGTATCAGCGCAAGGACCCCTTCGTCATCTTTCTGATTGTGTTGAGTGTCTTCTCGCTGCTGCTATCGTTCGGCAAGAACATGCCGGTGTTGTACGACCTGTTCTACCACTATGCACCAGCGTTTAACAAGTTCCGCGCACCGTCGATGGCTTTGGCACTACTGCAGTTTGCTGCACCGGTGTTGGCCGGCTATGGTATCAGCACACTGATGCAGTGGTCAGGCCGGAAGGATCGTCAGAAGGCCGCCCTTGTGATTGGGGGCGCTACGGCCGTGTTCCTGGTTCTGGGTTTCCTGATCCCATCCACGTTTGAAGGTAGCTACACCTCGGCCGTGCAACAGACGCTAACCGAGAAGTATGGCCAGCAGATCAACCCCTCCGTCGCCTCGGCTCGAGCGATCCTCACCTTCGAGGAAATGAAATCCGACTGGATGGCAACTGGCTTTCTTGCCCTACTGTTTGGTGCCGTGGTGGTTGGAATGGTGCGCGGATCGCTCAAGCCGGCCGTTGCCATACCAGTTCTGATCCTGCTAACCCTTACCGACCAGTGGCGCGTTGACAAACGCCCCTACCACCCCGAGGAGGGGCAACCGCAGGAAACCGTCTTTGCCCAACATGCCGACCTGGTGCAGTGGCTGCGGCAGGATACACAACCGTATCGTATTGCGGATCTCACGTCGAATCGCGTTCCGGCCAACTGGTGGGCATACCACTTCATCGAGAGCATTCAAGGCTATTCGTCGGCCAAGCTCCGTGTGTATCAGGACATGCTGGACGTTGCCGGAGTTGGTCGCGGACGAGAGCCGCAACCCGGCAACTCCGTTGTGGTGAACCCGTTCGTGTGGAACCTGTTGAACGTGCGCTATATCGTTGCCGCACAGCCGATCTACGATGGGATCGAACCGGACTATCGCTCGCAGCGCGGACTGCTTGTGTACCGCAACCCCATGGCCTTCGACCGAGCATGGTTTGTTGACGGCGTGGCTGTTGAATCCAACCCTCGCCGAATTCTCGATGCGCTTCGAGATGGCACATTTGCCGCAGACTCCATCGCCTACGTCGAACAGGCTCTTCCGCAGGCCGTTCAGGCACCAGACAGCACCGCTACGGCGCAGGTCATCGAGCGTGGGAATCAGCGGCTGACGGTGCGCACCACCAACTCCACAACGTCCTTCCTAGTGGTAAGCGAGGTATTCTACAACGAGTGGGCCTGCTCGATCGACGGCAAACCAACCGACATCCACAAAACCAACTTCCTGTTGCGCGGCGTGATTGTTCCCGCCGGCACGCACACCGTTGAGTTCACCTACCGTAGCCCAGCCTTTGAAACCGGCCGCACGATCAGTTTGGCATCCAACGCTCTTGCTCTGTTGATTGGTGCAGGGGGCTTGCTGCTCTGGTGGCGTGGCCGCGGAAAGGAACGCACGGCATGACGTTCACCGAGGTTCTTCATGCAATTGCTGAGTCGGTTGCTGCGCACGGACACATCACCTTTTCCGGTGAAGTGCTTTCCCAGCTAAGCCCCGAAGACGTTGCGTCGATACGGTCGGCCTACGGATCGCTGTATCTGATGAAGTTACCGGACCACGAAGTTGCCTTCTTTGAATGGCTGAAGGACGTCGAGCCGGAGGTGTGGACGGATATGTGGGGAAGCACGGATGAAGCCCCCTACCTCGTCAGCCTTGCCCATCTGCCGGATTTTGCCGGGCCGATGCATCCGGGATCGTTTTGGATCCGCGATCTGCAAACGGTACCGAACTACTTCTTCATGCCAGACATGATCCTCCAAAAGGAATCGCAGGACTTTCTGGCTGCTTCTCAGCAACGCTTGATGGATCAACAGCGGGTTTCTCTGCCGCAGGCCTTTGCTCTGCAGGCCAGCGTGGGGCCCGTTGACCTGTGGCACTTTGCCTATCACCACCAGATCCCTCCCGCCGAAGTCCGTGATGCTATTACAGCGCTGGTCGACGATCAGATTGTGGTGCATGTGCCCAGTGCGGAGCACCTCTCCGACTACTTCAACGTGGACTGATGGCCATGCGCGTTCTGAAGTTTGGTGGAACGTCCGTGGCAACGGCCCCTGCATTGCAGCAGGCAGCCCGCATCATCAAAGATGAAGTAGATACTCATGGTCCGTGCGTTGTGGTTGCCAGTGCCACGGCCGGAACAACGAATCGTCTGTTACAGGCCGCAACACTAGCGCCGTATCAGGTAGACGAAGCACGAAGAACCTTGGATTCTCTAGCACACGAGCATCAGGCATTAGCTCAAGCCGTGCTGGGTGGGCATGAGGATCTTCTTGCAACGGTGCTTGAGCAGATCAACAACGCAGTGCAGCGTGCATTGGACCTTGCACAGAGCATGTACGTGCTGCACGAATGGACGGATCAATCCAGCGACGCATTCGTTGCAACCGGTGAGCTCCTCAGTACGGCAATTCTGTCGGCACTGCTGCAACGCCAGTCTGTTCCTGTAGTCCGAGTTGCTGCCACCGAGCTTCTGCAGACCAACGACTCCTTCGGTGCGGCAACCGTCGACATGGTTGCATCAACAGCCCAAACGCGCGAGTGCCTTCTGCCCCTGATCCGGGATGGCTATTCCGTTGTTACGCAAGGCTTCATCGGTGCAACAGCCGACGGCCGTCCTACCACACTCGGTCGTGGAGGGTCGGATGCCTCGGCGGCCATACTTGGTGCCTGCATTGCTGCCGAGGAGGTCCAGATCTGGACGGATGTCAGCGGCGTGTACAGCGCTGATCCGCGGCTGATTCCTGCAGCGACGCCCTTACCCATGCTTCACGTTGGAGAGATTCGCGAACTGGCGCTGTACGGGGCGAAGGTTGTCCATCCGGATGCAATTCTGCCGGCGATCAATGCGGGAGTCCGTGTTCGTATTCTGAACACCTTTGCTCCAGACGACGCTGGTACCATCATCACCAGTGACAGCATCACCAGTGACACGATCACAACCAGTGCGCTGCACGCCGTGTCGATTGCCCAGAACTGCGCTCTAGTTGACGAGGCGGATTCAAGGCCCTGCCTGCTGGAAGCACGCACAATCGACCATGTGATGAAGGTGGTTCGGGTTGAAGGCGATCACCCGGATGCTGTTGCCGTCCTGTGCATTGTTGGACCGGATGTGGTCCATACTACGGCCCTTGCTGCGTTGGGTGCAGCCCTGCAGCACCTCCACGTCAAGGCCGTCGTGACGGGTACCTCACCATGGGCGGTGTTTGTGGTGGTGCCCCAAGAGGAGTGTTTGCGGGCGTTGCAGCAGGTGCACGATATTCTTGGTGCTTGATTAGTCGCTGTCTTCGCTCACCATCTGCCGGACCACCTCACGTACCGGTGCTACGTGGCGGAGGAAGAGCGGGATGCACAGGGCAACCACAATGGCACGGAGATTCGCCGAGTCGTCAATCGGCACCATCATGAAGAGCTCGAGCGCTTGTTCTGGAAAGCTCATCGCGAGAATCATTGTGGCAATGGTGGCCGTCATGGATCCGATGTGAAGGTCGCGCCGGATGATGTAGTAGCCCACAAGGTACATCAGCGCCCACGTGACCAGCAGCAGTGGGTTCAACACAACACTGATGCCAGCAGCTGTGGCCAGCCCCCTACCACCCTTCCCACCGAGGAAGAGATTGTACGTATGACCCAACACGGCTCCCACAGCAGCTAAGGCCGTAACCATCAGTGTATCATCGCCGATCCACCTGCCGACAAACACAGCCGCAATCCCTTTTCCGGCGTCGAGCACTGCCGCCGATACGGCTAACGATAGTGAGCCACTTACGTCGTACAGGTTCCGTGCCCCAACATTACCCGACCCTTCCGTGGTAATGTTGCCACCACTGGTGAATCTCCGCAGGAGATAGGCCGAGGGAACGGCACCGAGCAGGTATCCCAGCACGCCAGCCAGAACATACGTGAGCATCATGAGCGAACCTTCAGCAATCGCATTTGGAGGAACGAAACCACGATCAGGATCACGAAGATCACGTAGGCAAGAGCCGAGGCATAGCCCATCTGGTTGCTCTGTTCGAAGGCCCGATGGTACACTTCGTACACCAAGGTCGAGGTTGCACCGAGTGGCCCGCCTTTTGTCATCACGTAGATCTCGACAAACACCTGAAAGGACTTGATGGAGTTGATCACCACCACGAATAGCAACGTAGGGCGCACCATTGGCAAGGTGATCTTCCAAAACTGTTGCCAGCCAGAGGCCCCCGCCAACTCGGCAGCTTCGTACATATCCTTGCTAATGGCCTCCATGCCGGCAAGGAAGAGTACCATGTAGTAGCCCGTGCTCATCCATACGTCCATGGCCATAATGGCCGGCAGTGCCGTAGCCTCCGTCAGCAGCCAGCCGTTTTCCGGATGAGGCAATCCCATCATGGCGGCAATCGCGTTTACGTAGCCGTCGCGTGCGTACAGATTGGTGAAGATCAAGGCAATCACCACCAGCGATGTCACCGATGGAAGGAAGTAGGACGCCCGCAGAACGGCACCGATCCGTGGTCCTCGTCGTTGCATCGCCACGGCTAACAGGAGCGCACAGGCCGTGGTTATGGGCACCGTCCCGATGGTGAACACAATGGTGTTCCACAGAGCGCTCCAGAAACGAGGATCGCCCATAAGAGCTGCGTAGTTCTCAACTCCGATGAACGTGAGTTCGTTGCTCAGCGTCCGATACTCCGAGAAACTCAGAACCAGGGCGTATCCCAACGGATACAGCCAGAAGACCACGAACGTGATCAACCACGGCGACAGCAACGTAAGCGTATAGGCACGATTCGTTGTCATACTGGCACCATCCGCTGAGCGACGGACTTTAGCGAGGTGTAGAGCAACTCCAACGGCAGGCCAACAATCGTGTAATAGCACCCGGAAATGTGCGATACGAACACGGCCCCAAGATCATCTTGGATGCCGTAGGCACCGGCTTTGTCCATCGGCGATCCGGATGCGACATAGGCTTCGATCTCATCGATTTCCAGACGTCGAAAGGTTACGTCGGTCTGTCGGCTGACGACCATCGTGGACAAGCCGTAGGACTCCGGCACGGCAATGGCCACACCGGTATGGACGGTATGCGTCCTACCGCTGAGGCGTTGCAGCATATCCACGGCATGCTCGGCACTGGATGGCTTGTTGAGAATATTCCCGTCCAGAACAACGGTTGTGTCGCTTCCAATCACGATCGATGGCTGATCAACAAGCAGCAAACCCCGTTCCGCCTTCATGCGAGCTAGCTGCTGCACGTAGGCGGAAGGGGGCTGATCGAGTGCTACGGTGTCTTCATCAACATCTGGGCGTACTACACTAAAGTTGAAGCCAAGATGTGTCAGCAAGGACTGCCTGCGCGGAGATTGCGAGGCAAGAACAAGTGGCAGCGGTAAACCAAGCAGCGAATTGATGGATGTCATGCGCTGCAAAGGTAGGACAGATCAGGCACCAAGCGCAGCCGAAACTGCCTTTTGGATGGTTGATCCCATCGGATCCTCGCCGCTCTTGTAGCGCGAGATAATCTTGCCGTCCTTGCCGATCAAGAATTTTTCGAAGTTCCAGCCCACTTCTCCTCCGCTGGCTGTGAGCCACGTGTACAGTGGATGCTTCCCCGACCCTTTCACGGTTACCTTGGCCATCATCGGGAAGGTCACGTCGTACTTCGTGCTGCAGAACTCCTTGATCTCTTCGTTCGTACCGGGTTCCTGTGCGCCAAAGTCGTTGGCCGGAACACCAACGATCACGAAGCCCTGGTCCTTGTACTTCGCATAGAGCTCCTGAAGCGGCGCATACTGTCGGGTGTAGCCACAGAACGACGCAACATTGACCACCATCACCACCTTGCCCTTGAATTGGGACAACTTCACCGGTGCCCCGTCGATATCGGTCATGGTGAAGTCATGGAACGACTGCTGTGCTTCTGCTTGGGACATGCTGAAAACTCCTGCGAGGATAATGGCAACGAGAATGCGAATCATGATGCGTCTCCGTGTACTTGTACGTGTAAGGCGTTCAACTACCAATCATTGCTGTTGGTTCCCGTGACGGACGATACACAGCACACGGGCCGATGCCGTCGGGTGGTTCACAAAGCCAACATCCGTGCAGGTCCACTCCTCCTGACGGAGGGTTGCCAGCATCGCACGGAGAGCCTCGTATTCAGCCTGCCCCTCCGGATGAGGATAACATACCACCGTGATTATTCCGCCGGGGGCTACCATCTGAAGCGCGGCGGCCACACCGGCCGTGGTTGTCGGCACCGTCGTGGTGCGTGATTTGTCGCCGCCGGGAAGGTAGCCCAGATTAAACGTAACAGCGCGTACGGATCCATGAACGGTGGCAGGGACATGGTGGAGAAGGTCCTCGTGCCCGGCATGCAGCAGGGTTACGTGTTCACCAGATTCCGCAAGTCGGATGCGGGCTGCCGTGAGTGCCTGCGCTTGAATGTCGAATCCGTACACGTGGCCCGAGGGCCCCACCAATTGGGCCAGGGCAGCTGTGTCGAAGCCATTGCCAACCGTGGCATCAACCACCACATCGCCCTGCTGGACAGTGCGCTGCAGCAGGGAGTGCACGTAGGTCACGGCATTGCGGTAGGTCATCGTGGCCACCAGCGTAGGATATCCACTTCGCCATCAATGGCAGCGCCGTGTATCACGTGGTCTAAGAGCTGCTGCGCCGCCCAAGGAGCCCAGAGCGACCCTTTGGCCCCCAGCCCGTTGACGATTGCCTGATCAGCGTGATCCGGATGCACACCAATAAAGGGACGCTTGGACTGGGCCGCCGGACGAACAGCAGCCTGGTGTCCTGCCACAGTCAGCCGGCGATCAAGGATACCCTCGGCCTTCCGCAGCAGAGCGTCTCGAGCCTGAGTTGTTGGCGTGTTCGTGAGATCGTCCCAATCATGGGTTGCACCAATGCGCAGGTACTGACTGCCGTCCACGGTGAGACCTGGAATGATCCAGATGCCGCGAATGATTACCGTTGACAACGGCTCACCATCGTGCACTACGTCTAGAATCTCGCCTTTGACCGGCTGAAATGGAAGCCACGACCACAACGCATGCTGCGCTGCCTGCCAGCCGATGGCCCAGATGGTAAGGTCTGCGTCCTCTGCGGAAACCATGGCCGGCGTTGCTAGTAGTCGTTCACTGACGGCATCAATGAAGGCATTGGTATCCACTGTCGCTCCGGCATACTCGACGCCTCCAAAGGGATAGTCAACACCATCGTGGAGTCCAGGCGCTACGGCACGCCACTCCACTCCCACACCCCGCTCCACGGCCGATGCCCAGAGTTCGGCATCCTTGGATGTGAGGAACACGCGTCGAATCGTGCGTGGCGTCCACAACGAGCGCTGATAGCGTTCCTCGGCCAAGGCATATGCCCGATGGGCAAACGGAAGCAGAACCTCGCTACGCCACGTTGACTTTGGTCGGGTACCAGTGGTTGGGTTGATTAATCCGGCCGCAACGCGGGAAGCATTGGCCAGCGGCGACGGATCGCTGACGACCACATCAATCCCACGCTCCAGACACGAGTGGGCCAACCACATTCCGGCCAGCCCCTTACCACGCACATGCACCTTCATCGATCACCTGCTGCAGCGGAGAGATCGCGTACCACCACACTGGCGCAGGCCCCACCATAGGCAGCGGGCATCCACGATACGGTGCCGAAGGCACTCTTCTTGAAGTGGGAACCGTCGGTGAACATGAGCGAATCCTCGTTGGTTTCTTCCAGCGAATACACGGCCGTGATTCCGGTCCGAATGTTGTGTCGTGCTAGCCGCTTGCGAACAAATCGTGCAAGGCCACACTTCTGCGTTTCACTCAAATCAGCAATACGGATCTTCGTGGGGTCGACCTTCCCACCGGCACCCATGGCACTCACGATGCGAAAGCCCTGCCTATGAGCTTGCTGCAGTAGAATCACCTTCGGTGTGAGTGAGTCGATGGCATCAACAATGTAATCGTAGGAAGCCATCAGTAACCGTTCAACATGGTTCGGCGTGATAAACTGCTTGAGCGCTATCACGTGAAGGTCAGGATTGATTGCTTGCAACCGCTCTCGCATGACATCCACCTTGTACTGGCCCTCGGTTGTGGTGAGCGCCGGCAACTGGCGGTTTCGGTTGGACGGATCCACCACATCACCATCAACGATCGTCAGGCGGCCGATACCTGCGCGAACCAGGAACTCTGCGGCAAACGACCCTACACCGCCCATACCAACAACGAGCACGTGGCGGGCCGACAGTGCATCGCAGGCTTCATCTCCAAGAAGCAACCGGGTGCGGGACGTCCATCCCGCATCGGTCATGGCCTGAACACGCTGTCGAAAGTCTTCTGCAGGGTTTCGCATAACGTATCCACCGATACACCACGCAGCTCGGCGGCGCGAGCGTAGATCGCCGTGATGTCCACATCGGTTTGGTCGTCGGTCTCCAGGAGGAACATGTCGTTGGCAACGGTAGCAACGGCCTGAGCTGCCGGTGAGTCGGCCTGCATGATGGCCGCACCAAAGGAAACATAGATGCCAGCCTCTACCAGCCGTTCTAGGACGTCGCCTCCCTTATTAAAGCCATGAACGATCCATGGCTGCACAGGGTGCAAGTCGCGGTGCAGGGCTACTACGTCGGCGTGCGCTCGCACACAATGGATGATAAGGGGCTTGCACAGGAGTTCACTGATCGAGATTTGATCTTCGAAGACGCGCATCTGGTCGGCCCACGGTACGGGAATCGACCGATCCAGCCCACACTCTCCAATTGCCAAGACAGACTCTGCATGAGCAAGGTCTCGCATGAACAGGATGGTATCGTCGATCTCTCCATCGATCGATCGAGGGTGAACGCCTACCGAGCACGGTAGATCGTCGAGCAGGTCCTCGGTTTCAGCGTCGACAAGATTGTTCACGATGCTCTCAACATCGTCCGACGCCGAGCGTCGGTGGCAGTGGATGTCCTTGTATCGCATTGGTGGAGATGTGGGTAATCGATGCAACGCTTGAAGCAATGTCCGAAAATAACAGAGCCTGCATCACAAAATACGGTGATGCAGGCTCCATTTTTTGTCACAAATCGTCACGACCGGCTTAGTACATGTCCATTCCGCCGCCATGTGGCATGGCTGGGGCAGGATTCTTCTCCGGATTCTCTACGATCGTGGCTTCCGTGGTGATCAGCAGCGATGCAACCGATGCTGCATTCTCGAGGGCAACGCGGGATACCTTCGTGGGGTCGATCACACCGGCCTCGAACAGATCTTCGTACGTCTCGCTGTAGGCATTGAAGCCGAACGATCCCGTACCTTCCTTGATCTTGTTGATGATCACGGAAGCTTCCAGACCAGCGTTGTGCAGGATCTGACGGATTGGCTCTTCAACAGCGCGACGAACAATGTTGATGCCGGTGCGCTGATCGTCGTTCTCCACGGCAATGGCGTCCAGTTTGCTTACGGTACGCAGATACGCTACGCCACCACCCGGTACGATGCCTTCTTCCACGGCGGCGCGTGTTGCGTGCAGCGCATCTTCCACGCGGGCCTTCTTCTCCTTCATTTCCACTTCCGTAGCGGCACCGATCTTCAGCACGGCTACACCGCCAGCCAGCTTCGCCAGACGCTCTTGGAGCTTCTCGCGGTCGTAATCGCTGGTGGTCTTCTCGATCTGTGCCCGAATCTCGGCAACGCGCTTTTTGATATCGTCCGAGTTACCAGCACCTTCTACGATGGTGGTGTTGTCCTTGTCGATTGCCACACGCTTAGCCGTACCCAGCATTTCCAGCGTAGCGGCATCGAGACGGAAGCCCTTCTCTTCGGACACGACCATACCACCGGTGAGCACTGCGATATCTTCCAACATTGCCTTGCGACGGTCTCCAAAGCCAGGCGCCTTTACAGCAGCTACCTTCAGCGTACCACGCAGACGGTTCACTACCAAGGTTGCCAGCGCTTCGCCTTCGATGTCCTCGGCAATGATGAGAAGCGAGCGGCCTTGCTGGGCGGTCTTTTCCAGGACGGGCAGCAAGTCCTTGATGGCGCCAACTTTCTTATCGTGGATCAGGATATACGGATTGTCCAGCACGCACTCCATGGTGTCGGTGTCGGTCACGAAGTACGGCGACAAATAACCACGATCGAACTGCATACCTTCAACAACGTCGACCGATGTTTCGGTACCCTTGGCTTCTTCAACAGTGATCACACCGTCCTTGCCTACGCGATCCATGGCGTCGGCAATCAGCCCACCAATGGTGGGGTCGTTGTTAGCGGAAATCGTGCCGACCTGGCCAATTTCCTTCTTGCCCTTTACCGTGACGCTCAGTTCCTTCAGGCCCTCGTGGATCGACTTTACCGCCAGATCAATACCGCGCTTGAGGTCCATTGGATTTGCACCAGCGGTAACGTTCTTCAACCCCTCGCGTACGATGGCTTGTGCCAGAACCGTAGCGGTGGTGGTACCGTCGCCAGCGATGTCGTTCGTCTTGGATGCAACTTCACGCACCATCGATGCGCCGAGGTTCTCCATTGCGTCTTCGAGTTCGATCTCTTTTGCAACGGTTACGCCGTCCTTGGTTACCAGCGGAGCACCGAACTTCTTGTCGATCACAACGTTGCGGCCCTTCGGTCCGAGCGTCACCCGCACGGCGTCGGCCAGTTGATCTACGCCGCGCTTCAGTGCAGCGCGGGCTTCTACGTCGAATGAAATCTTCTTACTTGCCATGATTGATACCTACGATGAAAACGTGATACATCTTGTTGGTTGTTGTGCGGTTTAGCCGATTACGGCAAACACGTCGCCTTCGCGCATGATGAGGTACTCATCGCCATCAATCGATACTTCCGTGCCGGAGTACTTACCATACAGAACGGTATCGCCTACCTTGAGTGTCATGGGGGCCACCGTACCATTTTCAGCCACCTTTCCGGTGCCAACGGCGATGATGCTACCCTGCATTGGCTTTTCCTTGGCCGTGTCAGGGATAATAATTCCGCCCTTGGTAGTTTCTTCCGGTGTGGCCGGCTTTACGATCACACGATCGTGCAATGGCTTGAGGTTCATAATCTCCTCCGAGTTGTAGGATATGAGTGAATAGATCCGTTGAATCATGTGTAGCACTCTCATGCTGTGAGTGCTAACGGCGCAAAATTAGGAGCCTATTCACGTGCCAACAAGTGAAAAGATGGCAACAGAGTTGCCATCTTGGCGCATGAGGAGACAATATGACAGGCTGCTAGCCTGGCAGATTACAAAACGAGACCAAAGATGGCATCGATCACAAGGATGCCAGCCGCCGAAATCGTAAAGGCACGCACGGTTGACGCACCAACACCCTCGGCTCCACCTGTTGTGTGAAAGCCTACATGCACGCCGATCAGCGCCGTGAAGCCTCCGAAGACAAACGACTTCAGAATGCCGGTCCAGACTTCCAAGGGTTGGAAAAAGGCTTGAATGGAGGAGAAAAACGTGATGGCACTGAAATCAAACTTGATCGACGTCAGCAGGTAGGCTCCGGCCAGGGCAACAATGTTGGAGAACACAGCCAGAACGGGCATCATCGTCAGGGCTGCGACGGCTCGCGGCATTGCCAGGTAGCGATTCTTGTCGATGGCCATCATCTCGAGGGCATCGACCTGCTCAGAAACCTGCATGGTTCCGATCTGGGCAGCAATCGCCCCACCCACCCTGCCGGCAATCACCAGCGCGGTAAGTACCGGCGTAAGTTCAGTAAAGACCACCGTAGCAATCGACCCTCCGATGAAGGGCCGGGCAATGGAAATCAGGTTGAACTTCGCAAACAGGTTCGTGGCCTGTAGTGCAGCGATCGCACCCGTGAACGAACCAACCAGCAATACTAGTGGTAGCGAGTCGGACCCCACAATCTTCATCTGTTCAAGCACAAGTGCGCGATTGGCAACCACGCGCGGCATATACCGTCCCGCCTGAATCACAAGCAACACTACCTGACCCACCTCGGACAATGCTCCCAAGGTAAGTCGGCCGATCCGACCAATGAGCGTGAGAAGTGCCTCTATCATACGTTGCAATCTACGGGAAAAGAAATCGCCCTACTTCTCCGAGAGAAGTAGGGCGATTGGGATCGTTATCGTACGGATCAGCCGCGCTTCGGACCGCGCTTCGGACCACGATCCGAACCGCGTGCCATCCAACGCTCGAGCAATACCTTCTGCTCGTCGGTGAGGATTTCGTTGAGGGCCGCATAAAACTCATCATCGCA
>CAZBOW010000010.1:0-17747 GCA_964493635.1 uncultured Hyphomicrobiales bacterium | reverse complement strand
CCTTCTGCTCGTCGGTGAGGATTTCGTTGAGGGCCGCATAAAACTCATCATCGCAAGCCTTCATCATTTCACGGGCCTGCTCACGCAAACCGCTGGCTTTGATCGCTTCACGAACCGATGCACTCAACTCTCGCATGGCGGCACGAGCCTCTTCACGAGTGATTTCGCCGGCTTCCAACTGAGCCATGATTGCATCACGCTGTGCCTTGGCATCGGCAAGAAGTTCGTCCATTGCTGCACGGTGGACTTCCAGTGCTGCCTGCACGCAGGTGCGGTGAGCCTGCATCATTGAGCGGACGGCCACGGCCTGATCATCCGACAGATTCAAAGCAGCCAGCAACCGACCAAATGGATGTGGATGTGCGCTGTCGCTCTTCGGACCGCGATCGGAACCGCGATCATCACGACGACGATCACCCCCGCGGCCTGGCTTGTCGCCACGCATCATCTGCATGTCGGTATCTAGGGTTGCATCGGTAACAACGTAGCTGTTCTCAAGCACCTCGAATGTACTTGTCTCGGTGACGTCCATAAACATGGGCGCAGCAGGGTCCACGGGCAGAGAATCGCAACCCGTAGCGGCGAAGAGCCCTACAAGGGCAATCGCAGCAAGACCAATCATCGACTTCTTCATGTCTGTTTCCTCGAAACGTGGAGTAAAGTTCGCAATCTGTTCGTTCTGTGAGCAATGATAGCAGGAGGCTGAGTATGTTACAGGGCTATGGCAAACTTTTTTCGAACTGTTCGCTGGGTTCTGGCAGTGCTCATTATGCTGTGCTTGCGTGTAGAAGCACAAATAGAAGCACAAACCAGCCGCGACGCCTGCATCGTGCCGACTCTTTCGGTATCGCCCGATACGAGCGCCAGCATTCTTGCCCGTTGGACAGCCTCGGGAAGCCCCCTTCAGACAGCGCTTTCAACGCGGTGGGTCGAGACAGGTTTAACCACAACCACCCACATCGACCCGAACACCACCGGCTGGCACGTTCGCCTGCCTGATACCGCCCACACCGTCCATGAGATTCGCCAGGTGGTAGCTGTTGATACACTCCGGCTTCTCACCACTGCCTACGTCGAGGTAGATCGGCGCAGGTCGGCAGGGGGCTTCCCACAGCGCACGGCGGTGGTCATTACGGACCAGACAACTGCTACCGAACTTGATGCAGAACTTACCCGCTACCACCACGATCTGCTCTGTGAAGGATGGGTGGTGCGACGCATCACCGTACCCTCCGGCACCCAACCGCGCGACCTGAAACAGCGTATCCTAGGTGTGGTGCGCTCGCTACCGGAGGCCTGCGACCCGAATCAAATCCACGTTGTGCTTCTTGGCGACCTTCCCTATGCCTCTAGCGGCGGGTACGCCGTTACGGGCGCCATCCCCAATCCGGACTACCATCCCGAGCATGGCGGTGCCTGGGCCTCCGACGCCTACTACGCCGACATCGAGACGAGTCCGGGAGTCGACGCCGAATACCAGTGGACGGATGACGTTGTGTCCATTTCGGACTCCACTGTAGCACAACGCTTGGAGAACCGAAACCTTCCCGGAGATGGGAAGTTCGACCAGTCCGTTCTGCCGTCGGATCTCGAGCTCTGTGTGGGTAGAATCGACATGCGAGATCTTCCGGCAATGGGAAGCCCCCTACCACTGCTGCGTTGGTATTTCAACAAGAATCATCGCTACCGAACCCGCAGTTTCGTTGCGCCAAACCGTGCACTGATCGATGACAACTTCGGCCTGTTCACCCGCCGCACATCCACGGCACAGATCACCGAGGCCTTTGCTGCCTCGGCGTGGCGATCCTTCTCGGTTGTTGTGGGACCCGAGAACATTGTCGAGGGCGACTGGATCGGTGATCCGGTGCGTCCACGACCGTCGTTGGACTCCACTGCTACGTTGCTGGCCTACGGCTGTGGCGGTGGTGGATATGAGCACTGCTCGGGAGTGGCCACCACCCAAGAATTCGCAACAACGCCGATCCTGAGCGTGTTTACCCTGCTCTTCGGGAGCTATTTCGGCGATGTGGCGAGCACCAACAATCTGATGCGTGCAGCGCTGGCCGCCGACGGCTGGACATTAACCTGCGGCTGGTCAGGGCGGCCGCATTGGTTTGTACATCCACTGGCGGCCGGAGCAACAATTGGTGAGTGTCAACGCCTTTCGGCGAACAACAATGGCGACTATCTCGGTGCATCAGCGGAGATTCTGGACGGCGGCATTCAGGTTGCCTTTCCGCTGGGCATGCGGAACATTCATGTGCTCCTGCTTGGCGATCCAACCTTGCGGTTACAAGGCCCGGTGCTCAGGGGCGACGTGCAGTTGATGCCTCAAGGCCAGGGTGCCTACCTACTGCAGTGGGAAGCATCAGCGGAACACTCCGACACCACACCCACGGCCTACATTGTAGAGGTTGCCTCACACCCTGATAGCGCGTTTACCGTACTCGACTCCGTACCACCCACCAATGAACGTTCCGTGGGAACCACCGTGACCGTTCCAAGCCGTGCTTCCATGCTGCGCATCCGGCCATACTTCACTAGCGCCGGACGACTCTCGCCACTTCCGGGCCGAGGACTTCTGAAACAAATCCAACCGTTAACTGTCGAACAGGGGCCCGATGAAGGACAACCATCTCTCTCACGGTGGGCTGTTACCGATCTGTTGGGCAGGCTGATCATTCTCGAAGAAGGGCCAACTATCGCGATCGCCGAGTGGGTTCGAAAGCACTACCACCGCCTGTCGCACGTGAGTGGACCAGTCGTTGTTTCAAACGGCACCTCAGCCACCGTTCTAAGTATTTCTCCGTAAAATGTGACTTACTCAGTGTGAATGTTGCGTATTCCCAGTTTCCAATGCCTACCATGACACGTCGAATGTACCTCCTTGTGCTGCTAGCACTTACGTCTACATCCATCCTTGTTGCCGGTTCGAACTCGTTCGTGATCCAACAGCAGTCCTACCAACTGCCGAACGGAGCTACGGTCCCTGCCCGATCCTACGTCATCGAGCGACCCGCAGAGGGCACCTACATTCCCGGGCGCGTGATCGTTAAGACACGGGCTACGTACGGTGTACACCGTGGTGAGAATCACATCATGGGCAGTACTGCGAATGCTGCACTGGCGGCGGCACGCGTGGATGCGGTGACCATGGCCTACGGCGGAGGCGCTCCACGGCTCCCCTACGAGGATGTGAAGCTGGAACAGGCCGTCGGCTTGGATCGGACCTACGAGATTCGCTATGCCGAGCCCCTGCACCCCTTCGACCTGTGTCAGCAGCTCATGGCGTCGCCGGATGTTGAGTACGCCGTCCCTGTGCGAATCCATGAGATGTATTTCACGCCGAACGACCCACTCTACGCTCAGCAGGCGTGGCTGACGAACATGCGCCTTAGTGGTGCGTGGGACGTTACCAAGGGCAGCAAGGACGTCATCGTGGCCATCGTGGACTCCGGCACTGACTGGCAGCACGAAGACCTCTCGGCGCAGATCTTCACGAACGCAAAGGAGATTCCGAATAACAATCGCGATGATGATGGTAATGGATTCGTCGACGATGTACGCGGATGGGACTTTGTTGGCAACGTAACGCTCCAAGAGGCGTTCGGCGGAGTGCTGAAGCCCGACAACGACCCACGGATCGGTGGCACGCAGATCAACGGCACCAACGGACATGGAACGGTCGTTGCTGGCTGTACGGGCGCAAGTACCAACAATGCCAAGGGTATCGCCAGTCCCGGATTTAACGTTACGCTACTGCCCATCAAGTGCGGATCCGATCGTACAGATGTACCGTCCATCTTGGAAGGCTATACCGCCATCCGGTACGCCGCCGACCTGGGCGCACACATCATCAACTGCTCCTGGGGTGGCAACGGATCGGCTCCGGACATGCAGGCAGTCATCGATTACGCCACAGCGAAAGGCTCCCTGGTGATCGCCGCCTCCGGAAACGACGGCACCGATAACGACGTTGTGCCGCACAACCCCAGCAACCTTGCCGGTGTTGTCTCCGTTGGGGCGTCGAATAACAACGATCGCGTAGCCGGATTCTCCAACTATGGATGGTCCGTAGATGTGTACGCACCGGGAGAGAATATCCGAAGCACTTGGCATGGAGGGGGCTACAACGCACTGTCGGGCACGTCATTCTCCGCTCCTCTCGTATCCGGCGTAGCAGCTCTAATCAAGGCCATGCACCCGGACTGGACGCCCGAGATGATTGCAGCACAGCTGCGCTCTACCGCCGACGAAATGGGAACGGTCGCACCAGCCAACCGGCCGAAGTACTTCGGTCGTGTCAATGCCGAACGCGCTGTGAAAGTAAACCAATCGCTGACCTCCGGTGATCGCCTGCCGGGCATCTCCGTTGTAGGCGCCACCATTGCTGGAGGTGGTACGATCCGGAGCTACAACCCAACAGAGATTTCGCTGCAACTCCGCAACGTTCTTGCCGAGGCAACCAACACCCAACTCACAATCACGACGACTACACCCGGAGTGGCTATTGCTGGGGGCGGTACGATTTCAGCCGGAACCATCGGCCACATGCAAGAGGTAACAACGCCCGTCACGCTGCAACTTGAATCGTCGTTCCCGTGGTACGTGGCTAACATCGAACTGCAAATTGTCATCAAGGTGGGTGCCTACCTCAACTTTGCGCGCGTGGACGTACCCGTTGCGCTGTCGACGTCCAACGTCTTTTCGCCATACCTCCAGAATACTGGTGGTCAGTTTACGTTTGAGGCCGTCGATGCTACCGAAAACGGGGCATTCTGGGCCACCACGACGTATCAGAATCAGCCGGCACTTGTGCGCTCCGGTGGTGGGAATCTGCAATCAGCCCCATTCCGCGTATCATCAGCTCTGGCAGCGATTTCTGCAACATCGGCTGTGCTGGGTGGCATGCGCAGTGGCGCACCGACCCTGGCCACAACCACCAACGGTGGGTCATCCTGGACCTTCAGCAACGTTGCTGCGACGATGTCGTCCGTCGTGGCAGTACACATGTTCACTGCTCAGAACGGTCTAGCTCTGGGCACCGGTGCGGGCTCACAGATCGGTGTGATGAAGACCACCAACGGCGGTACCACGTGGTCCGCTGTTGCTTCGGCACCAGCAATTACCGGAACTGCCGAGTCGGTCCTTGCAAAGACCACCTTCTTCTTGGATCAGAACGCTTGGCTAGGAACCTCGGCCAATCGCGTCCTCTTTACAACCGATGCCGGCACAACGTGGCGCCAAGGTCGCCTGTCAGTGAATGGAGCCGTCATCACCTCGATTGCGTTCAAGGATGCCAACAACGGTGTGATGTTGTACCGCACAAGTGGCGCTGCTTCAGCCCCCTACCGAATTGCCAAAACAACCACCGGAGGCGCCTCGTGGATTGTTGACGTCTTCGACCCATCGTCGCTGGGAATTACCCCAGTGATGGTCAATAGCCCCGGCGGCCACCACATCCTTGTGGGATCCAATGGCGAGGTGTTCGGCAGCGACAACAATGGCGAAGATTGGCAACCCATCCTGTCGCAACCGAATGGATTGGTGGTGGCGACTGCTTCGGTTATGGGCTCGCGTCCGCTTCTCTACACGGCTGGCCATGGCGTTGGGCAACTCTCCTACCGCTATGCCGGCCCGAATGGCTCACGCATTGCAACGCTCGATGCCACGATCATGGAGTTCGATACGGTTGAGTCGGGTAAGAATCGTCAGCGGATTGCTCGCGTGAACAGCACAGGCGAGTCCGACGTTGTGATCGACTCTGTGGTCATCGTTCCCAAAGGCAACACACCGGCCGACGCTTTCCGGATCACGATTCCGCTGGATGACGTGATCTACGCCGGTACGTCCGATCAGATGGGAGTGCGCGTCTATGCCACCACACCCGGTTTGTACGAGGCAGATCTGATGATCTACACCAACGCTGATCCGGCCATCCTCACCATTACGATGCGCGCCGTGGTTCCAGATCCTGTTTCGGTAGACGAGGATGGATTCTTGGCGGGTGCTCTGTATCCAAATCCGGCGCGCGATCACGTTTCGGTTGGCGTGCCTGCTGGGGCAACAGTCATGTTGGTAGGGATCAACGGTGAGTTGATCTCGCAGACCACGGCCGCTGCTAGTGGCCCGGTCTCGATCAGCACAGCGCAGGTTCCGGCAGGGAGCTACATTGTGCGCGTTGCAACAGCAACCCAGGTTTACACCCTGCCGCTGAGGATTATGCGCTAACGGATGTATCTTTCGTCATCCACACGAGCAGGAGAATGTGATGGCTGGCGAAGATCCCGGAATTCTATTCAGTTCGGGCGATCCCTACGAGCGCCCGTCGTTTACGCTCGGGATCGAGGAAGAGTACATGGTCCTCGATCCCGAGTCGTATAATCTGCGCTCACACGTTAATCTGGAGCTGATTAGCAAGGGTCGCCTGCTCCTGCACGAGCATATTAAACCCGAGATGCACGGCTCCATGCTGGAGATCGGTACCGGGATCTGTCGGAACACCACCGAGGCGCGTCACGAGGTCACCAAGATTCGCTCCATCGTGCATCACCTCGCCAAACAGAATGGCTTGTTGATTGGTGCGGCCTCCACGCATCCGTTTGCGCACTGGGAGGACCAAGACATCTACCCCGATGATCGATACCAGATCATCCTAGAGGACATGCAGCTGTTGGCTCGATCGCTGTTGATCTTTGGCATGCACGTGCACGTGGGGATCGAAAACCGCGAGGTCCAAATCCAGCTCATGAACGAGATGCGCTACTTCATGCCGCACATCTTGGCAATCAGCACCAACTCCCCGTTCTGGGAGGGGGCTGACACCGGACTAAAGAGCTTCCGCTCAAAGATTTTCGAGCGATTCCCACGCACGGCACTGCCGGACTTGTTCTCGGACTGGAGCGAATACCAACACTACGTCAACCTGCTGGTAAAGACGGGCTCGATCGATAACGCCAAGAAAATCTGGTGGGACATTCGCCCGCATCCAGTATTCCCAACGTTGGAGATTCGGATCTGCGACCTACCAATGCGGATCGAGGAAACCGTAGCTATCGCTGGACTGTGTCAGGCCATTGCCGCAAAGCTGTACTCCCTGTACGAGAAGAACCTCTCCTTCCGTCAATACCGCAGATCTCTGCTGATGGAGAATAAGTGGCGCGCGGTGCGTTACGGCCTTGATGGCAACCTCATCGATTGGGGCCGACAAAAAGAAATGCCGGCACGCGATCTGATCCGCGAGTTGCTGGAGTTTGTCGATGATGTGGTCGACGATCTTGGGTCGCGGGACGCAATTGCCTATGTGGAGCGCATTTTAGAGGAAGGCAGTGGTGCCGACCGCCAGCTCCGTGTGTTTAAAGAAACGGGACGAATCGAAGATGTGGCCCGCTACATCCATGAAGAGTCCACCCGCGATCTCTACGCCGACGTTACTCCGTTTCTGGATATCGTGCGGCCACCGAGCGACGATGCCGTCCAAGAAAAACTAACCTCTATCCGAAGTGAAACGGATCCGTCATGACCGCTATGCTGAAGTCGATCCTTCCTGCTCTTGCTGTTGCTCTTGCTGTTCTGGCGCCTTCGATCGCGCAGGCTGCTGATTCCACAGCAGCATTGCCCATCTTCCAAGACCCAGTCACAACCCGGCATACCGCCGTGATTGGTGGAAAGAGCATTACCTATGATGCCACGGCCGGTCACCTAACCCTCACCAAGGAGGATGGCACCATTCGTGCACGGATGTTCTACGTTGCCTACACAAAGGTGGGTAGTACCGACCCGTCCACGCGCCCAGTGACCTTCTCGTTTAACGGTGGGCCAGGATCTTCAAGTGTGTGGCTGCACATCGGCGTGTTGGGACCGAAACGCGTTCGCATGAACGACGACGGCACCACAACGCCACCTCCCTACTCCATGGTAGCGAATGATCAGTCTTGGCTTGATCTGACCGACCTCGTTTTTATCGATCCCGTGAGCACCGGATATTCTCGAGCAGCCAACGAAAAGAGTGCCGGTAAGGAGTTCCACGGATACCAACAGGATATCGAATCAGTGGGCGCCTTCATCCACCGGTGGGTGAGCGATCAGAAGCGCTGGTCGTCGCCGAAGGTGCTGATCGGTGAGAGCTACGGCACCACCCGGGCTGCCGGCCTGAGCGAGCACCTCCAGTCACGCTATGGCATGTACCTCAACGGCGTGATTCTTGTGAGCGCAGTGCTGAACTTTCAAACCATCCGGTTCGACGAGGGCAACGACCTTCCCTACGCACTCTTCCTGCCAACCTATGCGGCAACGGCACTGTACCACGGTAAAACTGGCACAACGTTCACGGGTGAACAGCGATCTGTAGCTCTGCGGTCGGCCATTGATGCGGTACGGAAGTTTGCGATCAACGACTATACCACCTTGCTGATGAAGGGCGACCGCATCAATGCCGATGAACGGGGTCATGCGGTGCAGCAATTGGGATTTACGGGGCTGTCGCGCGAATACCTGGATCGCACGAATCTGCGGGTAAACATCCATAAGTTTTGCGCCGAGCTCCTCCGCGATCAGGGGCTGGCGGTCGGCCGCTTTGATAGTCGGTACACCGGTGCTGTGGCCAACTTGTTGTCCGAGACGATGGAGCGCGACCCGAGCTATCAGCCAACGATTGCCGGATGCTTCAGCACGTGCATCAACGACTACCTGGCACGCGATCTGCGTGTCTCGACAACACTCCCCTACGAGGTGCTAACCGGTCGGGTGTGGCCATGGGATTTCGGCACGGCCGAAAACCAATACCTGAACGTGGCTCCAGCCCTCCGCAATGCTATCCTGATGAATCCGGATATGAAGGTGTGGGTCCTGAACGGTTACTACGATCTGGCGACGCCATTCTTTGCCACGGAGTATACCATCAATCACCTCGGACTACCGGCAACTCTGCGCGACAACATCTCCATGACGTACTACGAAGCCGGACACATGATGTATCTGCTTCCAACGGAGTTGAAGCGCATGAAAGAGGGCGCCGTGGAGTTCTATCGGTCCTCAACGGCCGGGAACTAATCCCTCCAATACTGCCGGGGTACCCAGAGCAAGCCGAAGGCTTCGCCCGTTTCGCGGCCGATGTGCTTGTGATGTGCGTGGTGTGCACGGTGTACGGCACGTAGGTATCGATTCTGTGGGGTATGGGGCTTTCCGACTCGGCGGTGAATGAGGTAGTCGTGCACAAAGAAGTACGAAAATCCGTACAGTGCCACGCCCAGCCCCATCCATAGTGTGGGGCCGTCAGGAGCGCCCACCAGAATCAGGCTGATGGACGTGGTCATGAAGAAGAGTACGAACCAATCATTCCGCTGCCAGAACGATCGCGGTGGTTTGTGGTGCGACTCGTGGAGTACCCAGAGTGCACCATGCATGACGTTCTTGTGGAACCAGCCGGTGAAGAACTCCATGCCGATGAAGGACAACACAATCCACACCACACTCCACACCACACTCATGCCTGAGCCCCTTCAAGTCGTTTGTTTCCGAACCATGCCACAAACAATCCCGGTATGGCCACAGTCGGCCATGTCTCCGTCATGTCCAGCACGAGGAGTGGCGCCGTCAGGAGCAGAGCGCCACCACCAATCAACATCATGCTGACGGCCTTCGACCGACCGGATTTGACACGGGCATAGTTCCGCGCCATCAGTGCAGCCGTCATGGCATTGACGATGGTTAACACTAATCCCAATCCGATCATTCCCCACACGGCAATGGATACCGTAGCGTACAGCAACAGCGACTCCGCAGATGCCACCGAGTGCAACAACCCAAGGGAAACAACAACCACGAGCATCACTGCCAGAAGCACGTAGCTCACGGCACGGGCAGCAGATGTTGGCAGGAAGCGATGCAGCTGGCTACTGGCCAAAAGGGTGGCAGGCATCATGGTACCCAAAAACAAGGCAAGCGGGGCCACCAGTGTGGATGCCGTAGCAAGATCCGTGCTTGCCGCGGCAGCCCATAGCGCCAGTCCCACTGCCTGTGCTCCTACGGCAACCTTCCATCGCAGATTCATGTATTCTCCTTGTGTTCGGTGGTGGCGGCAGTGTCGCAGGTACCGCAGTCACTGGCAAGCAACGGACTCTCCACCTGAACCGTCGCATGATTGATGCCAAAGGTGGTGCGGAGATCGTCCTGAACGGCAACAACCATCTGATCGCCGGGAAGGTCCGTAACAACATGGACGGAGCCCTTAACATCGTTATGACCCAGCTGCCAGATGTGTACGTCGTGGATATCCAGAACGCCTGGAAGGGTTAACAATCGGCTTCGAACATCGTCCGGATTGATATTCTGGGGTGCCGATTCCATCAGGATGACGCCTGCCCGGTAGATCACGGCACCGGCACCACGCAAAATGATCAGCGCGATTACCAGGGAGATTGCAGGATCAATCCATCCCCATCCTGTGAACTCCAACAGGATCGCTGCAACGATAACACCGGCACTCGACCCAAGGTCCGTCAGCACATGCAAGTATGCCGACTGTGTGGTGATGTGCTCCGAGCGGTGCAGGTACCACGCACTGATGCCGTTGCCGATGAATCCGGCGATGGCAACGTAGAGCATAGCTTCGGCATGCACATCATGGGGATCAAGAAAACGCTCCACAGCCTCGATGGCAATGAAGACGCACATTCCCACGAGCAGGAAGCCGTTGGTAAGTGCAGCAAGAATCTCGATTCGACGCAGGCCAAACGTGTAGCGTGCGTCGTGGTGCTGGCGCGCCCGGGCCGCGAGACGCAAACCGGCATAGGCGATCAGCAGCGAGCCGAGATCAACAAACACATGCCCGGCATCGCTCAACAGAGCTAAGGATCCCGATACGATACCACCAACAATCTGCAGGATCAGAATCGAGACGGTAATGCCCATGGCAATCCGCAGTGGGCGGATGTCGTGATGCTCGTGGTGATGCTCGTGGTGATGCTCGTGGTGGTGATCGTGGTGGTCGTGCATCACGCTGCGTTCCGCATGAGATTCACAATCGTCAGATAGATCAGCACCAGCGGTGCGGCAAACAGCATACTGTCGAATCGGTCGAGAAAACCACCGTGGCCGGGAATGATATGCGAGCTGTCTTTGATCACAGCATCGCGCTTCAACCACGACTCCGCCAGATCGCCGATCGGACCAAACACACCAACAATCACACCGCAGGCAACGGCATCAACCATCACCATCGACGGCATAAGCATCGCCGACAACGCAACAAATCCAGCTACCGCACCCACCAGTCCTCCGGCAGCCCCCTCCCACGTTTTCTTTGGGCTCACCCGTTCCAGCAACTTGTGCTTTCCGATGCTCAAGCCGGTGAAATAGGCCAGCGTGTCGCTCGACCACACACTAACGAATAGTGTCAGCACCAGCGCGCCGCCAGTATCAATCCAATGGAGTGCGTCATCAGCCGCCGATGCCGTGTTTCGCAAGAAGAGAATCGTGGTGAAACCGATGGTCACGTAGGCAATGCCGGCCAAGGTCACAGCGGTGTTGAGAATAGCGTTCTCCTTTGCCCGCCAGATTTCCGCTCCGAGTGTCAGGAGGGTACCGGCAACAAACACCAGCAGCGCCACACCCATCCAGATCGTGCCGGCCGTTCCAACCGAATCCAGAGCCATCGCAAAACAGCCCTGCAATACCAGCGCCCAGATCAAACCAACCGACGTGTTTGCAGACGCATGTTTCGAGTCCGCCAAGTGGTAGAACTCCCACAAGGCCACCGTGGATACCACGATCATGGCGGCAGAGAACCACCAGCCACCAAGCCAAATCAGGAGCACAGCCAGCGGAATCCCGACGGCTGCTGCAAGCACACGCTGTACGAGGTTTGTCATCATTGTACAAATCTACTCCCGTACATTCGTAGTGCAGTGTTCCGTTCCACCATTTGATTGTCACTGTTCCATGCAGGTGTACACCCTTCCCGAATCGTCGCCATTCAATGTTCTCCTCACGGGAGATCTTGACTTCGTGATGGAGTTTGCTCACCGCCTTCGCGCATCCAACGTGCCGTTTCACATCCTGCCCCCGATGGATGAGTTCGACGAGATTGAGTACGAACTCGAGCTAGTGGCCGAGGAAATGAATCAGGGTGCCATTGATCCCGACGTGTACGGGGAGTTCTCGACTCAGGTTGTTGGAGATGTGCGCTCTACAGCGGGTACGTACAGCCACATCGTGGATCTTGGCGTTGCCCCCGTGATCGAGCGGAAGTCCACTCTTGCCGTAGCGTGCGCGGTGAACCCTGCCGCGACGGTGTTGGCGTCCACACTCACCAACACGGCAACCGAGATCGGGATGCTTACGGGGGCCGCTGCACGCATCGTTGGAACGGGTCTCGCACCCTCGCTGATCACGTCGGCAACCCATATCGATATTGCCGGTGGCCTCAACACCCACGCCGATCACGTACCACAAGCGCAAGCTCTGCTGGAGCACCTGGGCTATGCTGTGGAGATCGTCGAGGACCGTGTTGCTCTGGTGCAGGTGCGCGTCCTAGTCACCCTGATCAACGAAGCAGCCTTTGCAGTGATGGAGGGTGTTGCAAGCCCTGCCGATATCGATGCTGCGATGCGCTTGGGAGTGAATTATCCAAAGGGGCTCTTGGCATGGGCCGACGAGATCGGCATTCCTGTGGTGACGATTATTCTTGACAGTCTGTACCGAGAGTATCAGCAGGAGCGCTATCGTCCCTGTGTTCTGCTCAAACAGTACATGCGGGCTGGCTGGCACGGAGTATCGAGCAAGCGTGGATTCTACAGCTACGAGTAAGCATGCGCCGGTGGTGCACGTTGTTCTCGATTTCGACGGCACGATTACCACCAGCGACACGGGCGATGATCTCTTCCGCACATTTGGTGCGTTCGAGCCACTGCACTCGCAACTTCTCGACGGACAGATGTCGGTAGCCGAGTACTACCGGCGCGTTGTACGTACGCTTACACCCGAAGCAACACCGCAGGCCGTTCTCGCATTTGCCCTCCAGCGGGATGTTGATCCCGGCATGCGGTCGCTGGTAGAGTTGTGCCAACACCATCACGCTACGGTGTCGGTTGTCAGCGATGGCTTTGACGTGTACATCACGCCGATTCTGGAACAAACGGGTTGCAGCCACCTGTCCGTTTTCTGCAATACTCTTACCTATGCGGGTTCGCACTGGGACGTGGAGTTTCCCGGCGCATCGGAGTCATGCTCCTGTTTTTCTGCTTCGTGCAAACGAAATGCTGTGCTTCGTGACGTACGGGAGCACGACATCATCGTCTACGTCGGCGATGGCCGATCGGACCGATGCGCTGTTCAGCATGCCGACGTGGTGTTTGCCAAGGGAAATCTTGCCGCCTGGTGCACCGAGCAGCGCATCCCCCATCATCCGTGGCGCACACTCCACGATGTGGCTCGCATCCTGGGAACGAAGTTGGCAACATCGGCGTTGCGACCTCGACGACAGGCGCACCTTGCCCGGAAGGCGGCCTTCGAATCCGAATAACTTCTCTGATTGGCATGAACGCATTGCTCTGGTTCCGCAATGATCTTCGCCTCGACGATCATCGCATCCTCTCTACCATTTCCTCAGCTGCCGAGACGCTGCTGTGCGTCTACGTGGACGATCCAGCTACGTATAGGATCACGCCGCATGGTTTTCCCAAAACCGGAACGCACCGTCGGCGTTTTCTTACCGAGACGCTCCATGATCTGGATCACCAGCTTCGAGCATACGGTCAGCAGTTACTGGTTGTTGAAGGCAAGCCAGCCGACGTCCTAGCAGATCTCTGCCAACGCTATGGGATCACGCACGTGTACTGCTCCCGCGAGGTTACCACCGAGGAGCTGGCTGATGAGGCCGCCGTTGCCGACGCCATCAGCCCCCTTCCCCTGCATCGATTCTGGGATCGCACCCTGATTCACCCAGAGGATCTGCCATTTCGTGTTGAGGACATACCAGAGGTGTTTACCAGCTTTCGAAAAGCGGTTGAGAAGCGCTGGAATATTCGTCCAGTCCATCCACGCCCCGCAACGCTGCCACCCTCGCCAATCACAACGTCGGAGCCTCGAGACCATCACGAGCCCCTGCCGGATATCACGGCATTCCCATTTCGTGGTGGCCCAACGGCGGCGCATCAACGGCTGCAGGACTACATCCACGCACGCCAGCTGATTCGCACATACAAGGAAACGCGCAACGGACTTGTCGGTGCCGACTACTCGTCGAAGTTCGCTCCGTGGCTGGCTGTTGGTAGCATTTCACCGCGTACGATCTACTACGCTGTGCGCCAGCACGAGGCGACGCATGGGGCAAACGACAGTACCTACTGGTTGATTTTCGAACTTCTCTGGCGCGACTTTTTTCGCTTCACGGCGGCTAAACACGGATCGGCGTTGTTCTATCGGTGGAGCCTCCGCGGCGAGGGTCCGGCATGGGTGCACGACCGCACGGTGTTCGATAATTGGCGCAACGGCACTACCGGCGACGACTTCGTTGATGCCAATATGCGGGAGTTGATGGCTACGGGATGGATGAGCAACCGTGGGCGTCAGAATGTAGCCAGCTACCTGAGCAAGACCCTTGGCATCGACTGGCGTTGGGGAGCAGCGTGGTTCGAGTCGATGCTCCTGGACTACGACCCCTGCAGCAACTACGGCAACTGGGCCTACGTGGCTGGTGTTGGCAACGATCCTCGCTCGAACTACCGCGTGTTCAACACTACGAAACAGGCCGACACCTACGATGCCGACGGTGCCTTCCGGCGGTTATGGCTGTCGTGATTGTGACGATTGTCGTTGTAGGGGGCTGACCACCGTGTGCGAAGGCGTTTCTCGCCCTCAACGGCAAGGTAGAGCACAATCGCACATGCGAAGCTCACCAACCAGCTCAATGGAGAGATGGGAACGGTGTGAAAAATGCTGTTCATAAAGGGCAGGTAGACGAAGCCCACCTGAAGAATCATCGTTACACCGATCCCGGCAAAGAGGTACGGATTCAGCCGGCTGGGACCAGGATGCATGACATCGAGGCGCCGACAATTGAACAGGTACAGGGACTCCATCATCACCAGCGTGGTTGCTGCAGCCGTACGCGCCGCGTCCACGCCTTCACCAAGTACATGCTCTAGGCTATAGGTGGCGAACACTCCACCAAGAATGATCACGCCAACGAGCACAATCCGTTGCACATGCCATGGTTGTAGCAAGCGCTGCGATGGATCGCGAGGAGGATCCTTCATCACGGCCGGTGAATCCAACTCCAACGCAAGAGGAAGGCCCAACAGCAGTGCAGTGATCATGTTGATCCAGAGAATCTGCACGGGAGCAATCGGCAGATCGGCACCCAGTGCAACGGCAGTTACGATGACCAACCCTTCGGCGACGTCCGTCGGCAACACCCACACCAAGAACCGCATCAGGTTTGCAAAGACGATCCGACCTTCCTTGACGGCAGCAACAATCGTCACGAAGTTGTCGTCCGTTAGGACCACGCCGGCAACGTCTTTGGCGGAATCCGTGCCACTGCGACCCATTGCCACACCAATGTTTGCCTGTTTGAGCGCGGGAGCGTCATTAACGCCATCCCCGGCCATGGCCACAACGTGCGATGCCGCCTGCATCGCCCGCACAAGATGTAGTTTCTGTTCGGGTGAGACGCGGGCAAACACCCGTCCACGCTGCGCTGCGGCTGTAAATTCCGTATCGGTCATCGAAGCAAGCTCCCGACCGGTAAACGCCCAGGCATCGTTGGTGTGTTCCGGTGCCATATGGAGGTCGCGTGCAATCGCACGGGCTGTGGCAACATGGTCGCCGGTGATCATCTTCACCTCGATACCAGCCTCCTGGCAGGTCCGGATGGCGTCAGCCACTTCCTGTCGCGGCGGATCCATGAGCTCGGCAAGGCCACAGAACACACATCCGTCATGGAGTTGTTGTGGCGTGATCTGATCGCAGTCCGCCGACACCATCTTGTAGGCAAGCGCAAGCACACGACGACCGTTGGAACTTGCTGCTTCCATGCGATCAAGAATCACCTTGACGTTGCAGGGCTGCAGCGTTCCATCATCCATCACCATCGTTGTGCAGAACGACGTCACCACCTCGGTAGCCCCCTTCACAGCGATGAATCGCTGTCCGTCTGGATCGGCGTGGAGTGTGGCCATGTACTGCAATTCCGAGCTAAATGGCACCACGTCTACCTGCGGATACTGTTGCGATTCGGCCGACAGCGGATAGCCACCCTTGTGGGCGAACACCGCAAGTGCGGATTCGGTGGGGTCGCCAATGGCAACCCACTCACCATCGACCTGCTGAACGGAACCAGTGCGACACAGAGCACTCACCTTCAGGCACCAGTCCAGTGCGGCATGTTGGCCGTCCTCCCGGTGGATCGTGCCCTCCAACGCATAGCCAACTCCTTCAACGGCATGGTAGGCCGAGGGCGTTGATACGCCAACGAGCGTTACCTGATTCTTCGTCAGTGTCCCGGTCTTGTCCGTACAGATCACCGTGGTGCTACCAAGGGTTTCTACTGCAGGGAGTTCCCGAATCAACGCACCACGTTTTGCCATCCGTGCTACACCAATGGCCAAGATGACCGTTACGGCAGCGGGCAACCCCTCGGGGATTGCCCCTACGGCCAGTGCAACCGCAGCAAGGAGCATGGTGGACGCTTCCAATCCACGCGCTAATCCGATGGCGAACGTCACAGCCGCCAGCACAAGAATGGCAATCATCACCACACTGCTCAGACGCGCAATCATGGTGGTCAGAGGCGTCTTCAAACGATCGGTATCTCGGATTAGCCCTGCTACCTTTCCAACCTGTGTTGCAGTGGCCGTGGCCACCACCACTGCTAAACCCGACCCAGAGGTTACCGTGGTGGCAGCAAAGGCCATACAGGCACGATCGGCTACACCCAACTGTTCGGCTACTGGGTGGATGTCCTTTCCCACCGAAAGCGACTCACCAGTAAGCGTGGACTCATTGATCAACAGCTCGTGGCACCGCAGCAATCGCATGTCTGCCGGGACCCGATCACCAGCATTGAGCAGAACAATGTCGCCAACAACAATGCTGGACGATGGTACCGTTTCGTATTGACCATCACGAACCACCGTGGTAACGGTTACCACGGATGATCGGAGCGCTTCCAGCTCGTGCAGTGCCTTGCCCTCCTGGATGAAACCGATAACGGCATTGACGAGCACAACACCAAGAATAACGGCGGCATCGGCCAACCCGCCAATGGCTACGAGAATTGCCGCGCTGGCCAAGAGGATCACGACTAACGGTGCTTTGAGCTGATCGACGAAGCGCAGCCATGGTGCCCGCACGGCCGACTGTGGAAGGGTATTTGGACCCAGGTGGTCAAGGCGCTTGGCGGCCTCTTCCTTAGAAAGGCCGGCACGAGCATCAGTGCCAAGCGCTTCGACGACCTCGGAAGGATCCAAGGCATGCCATGGACGCTCAGTCATCACCAAGCGCAGCGGCGTCGACCAGGGATCGCCCTACAACCAACTGGTGTACGGCGTCCATATCGTGATACAGGATACGGTCCACTTCGGCAAACGGAACACGCTCACGGATGGCAGCTACCACCCGCTCAATCGGAGCACTGCTCGTGAGCGGACGCAAGAGGTCGATGCCTTGAGCGGCGCACAGGCACTCGATGGCCAGAACACGCTCGACGTTGTCGATGATCTCCCATAGGTGCCGTGCGGCAATGC
>CAZBOW010000009.1:60811-62605 GCA_964493635.1 uncultured Hyphomicrobiales bacterium | reverse complement strand
GAACAATCCCTACATCATCGATCGTGGCGAAGGCAATCGGTCCAATCCGTACACCATCGATCGTGGAGAAGGCAACCGTTCGAATCCCTACATCATCGATCGTGGCGAAGGCAACTAAGCCCATCTGAAGCTAGAGCATCCAAACCGTCTCTCAACAAGTATCGCCTCGATAGATGCGTCCATGAGTTTCTAAAGTAGCGAATTTGTTACATCGTGATTTTCGCATCTGTTTGTGCCACTCTGGCCACATCAGAGCGAAAACACCCTGAGAATCGCGTTTAGACGACGGGTGCTTGGCTTCGCTGGGCAGGAAAAAGTATCGATTTGTTACAGAAAAGAGTGTTGCCCACAAGCGATTCGCGTACTCCGTATGATTCCATGCCAGGCCGTACAGACAACAGTATCCCCTCCTAGTTTGCATAGTATCGACGAAACCTGACCCGCATACGATGCACTCTATCCCAAACAGGCAAGGCCCGATGTTGCTATCAACATCGGGCCTTGTTTATATGACAGAGGACAGGGAAGGGGACGACGGACTCAGGAGCAGCGATCCAACAGCTGATCGACCGTTACCGCTGATACATTCTCGTGGAAGGTCTCATTAATGGCAATCATTGGTGCACCGCCACAGGCGCCCATACACTCCACCTCCTCGAGGGAGAACTTGCCGTCGGCAGTTGCCTCGTTGTTTCCAATGCCAAGTTTTTGTTGCACGTGATGGTAGAGTTCCGTGCCGCCCTTCAACATGCAGCTCACGTTCGTGCACACCTGAACGTGATGGCGGCCCATCGGCTTTTTGAAGTACATCGTATAAAACGAGGCAACCCCCAGCACATGGGCGTAGGGAAGATCCATCACCTCGCCAACATAGCGCATCACGTCTTCGGATAACCACCCCCATTTGTGTTGCGCCATCCAGAGAACCGGCATAATGGCAGCTTTAGGCTCGGGGTACTTTGCCTTGAGTCGGGCTACTTCAGCGAGCTCCTCGGCGGAAAAGACGGGGGAAGAAGGTGTCGTGAGTGCACTCATGGAAATCCAAGAGAAAAGCAGAAAAGAAACATCGGTACACGCCGATGACCATGCAAAGTTAGCTTACCGGAGCCGTTTGACGAACAGCTTGCTCCCTAACCAGATACGGACGGCGATCAGAACCTTGTGCAGGGCGTTAACACGCACACGTTTGGTAAATACCTGGTAGTCCGAAAGCTCGATCTTTTCCAGCAGGCGATAGTAGATCGCATCCATGATTTCAGCGGCAACCATGGTGAGCCGCTCATCCGGTAATAGCATGGTACGGGCCCGGTGGTAGTACTCACGCGCCCGCTGAGCCTGAAATGCCATCAACGCCACAAATCGTTCGTCGTACACTTCGTTCATCAGATCCTCCTCCGTGTACCGGAAGCGCTGCATATCCTCCAAGGGGAGGTAGATATACCCCCGATCCTTGTCGGCTTTAACATCGCGAAGGATATTCGTCAACTGCAGTGCATATCCAAGGTTGATCGCATACTGACGGGTTTGCTCATGACGGTATCCGAAGATCTCAATACTCATCAACCCAACAACGCTGGCCACGGAGTAACAATAGGCTTTTAGGTCATCGAATGTACGGTATCGACGTCGGAGGAGGTCGCTCTCACAGCCGTCAATTAAGGCCATGAAATACTGCTTCGGAACTTGAAACCGTCGAATAACGGCCCCCAACGTCGACCGTAACCGCGTGTTTGAAGCCCCCTGCACCGACGGATCGTACATCTTCTCGACTTCGGTACGCCACCAGTTCAACCG
>CAZBOW010000009.1:50280-60711 GCA_964493635.1 uncultured Hyphomicrobiales bacterium | reverse complement strand
GGCGGGGAACCTATCGGAACCCTATCGACGATCGGAACGTGAACCATAGTGCACGTATGACCACACGAAAATAGTCACGTTTCCGCAAGAAGGGTCTGCGCGACGGGAGTTGATCCAGCATTGCGGCGCAGCGTTCGAGCATCGTTTGACCAGCTGCGATCATAATGCGAAGCTCCCAACGCAGGCGCCATGACCGCACACAATCCGTCACCGACATACCATCGTGGAACAACAACTCGGCACGCCGTACTGCCTCATGGAGAGAAACCGGGAGATAGTAACGACCTCTGGATCGGTCAATCGAGAGATCTTGGAGGAAGTTCGTGATTTGCAGAGCCGTACACACGGCATCGCTAGCCTTGAGTTGCGTATCCGTTGCACCACCGTCAAGAAGGAGGATGATCTCACCCACGGGATTGGCCGATAGCGTGCAGTACTCGAGAACATCCTCCCACGTGCTCGGCTGTATTCCTAGGACGTCTCGTCGAAATGCCTCAATCAAACGATGGAAGGGGGCTAGCGGTAAGTGGCACTCTTTAATCGTGGCGTGCAGAGCTTCCACGATGGGATGACCACTCCATGAAGCTGGATCGATCAACGCGCGATCCAACGCATCAAGAGCGGTGTGACGCTCAGTGGGATCGTCCGTCCAGGGTTCATCGCCGATATCGTCGGCGAATCGACTAAACGCGTACACAGAAAAAAAATGCCGACGCAAATGCGCCGGCACAAGAATTGAACCAACAGGGAAGTTCTCGTAATGTCCTAATGCAAGGCGTTTACACCATGCGTAGGCATCCTCAAGGTGCGCTACATGCTCGGAACCACCCGTGGGCTTGATCAGCTCACGGATCAGCATGGTGCTAGTCTCTGCTATCGCGATTGTCGACAATCGTTGCATTTTCACGCAACTTCTGGAACCAGGAATAGTATGCCGATGTCCGCGACCGTGCCGACAATTGTTGAAGTTCCTGGGCCATGTTGGCTTCGAACTGGTCCATCGAGGCCTCGGTGCGGTTGTCTGTAACAAGAATAAACCAGCCAGACTCACCGCGCACGGGTTGACCGATTGCTCCAATTGGCTGTGTAAATGCAGCATTCGTTGCAGCGTACTCACCGCCGAAGCCCGTAAGCTGGCCATTGTTTTTGCAACCCAGCATCTGCGAGACTGTGAGTGACGGATCTACGCTGGATGCAGCGGCAAGATCCCCAGCGGCACTGCAGGCCTGCGCAATTTGTTCGGCCTTTTGCTTCAGGGCATCAACCTTTGCCCGACGCACCAAAATCCGACGAATATCTTCCTTGACATCATCCAGCGGCTTAGTGCCACTGGTCCGGATCTCCGAAATGGTAGCGATCAGGATGCCGGCACCAGGAATCTCCTTTCGAAGGACGTCACCAAGTGCATGTTCGTAGGCCCACTCCGTGATTGACGCCTTACCCAGAACTGGGGTCTGCTGGGAGAAGAAGGCCGTTTTTGCCACCGTAAGATTACGGCGCGCAGCAACGGTGTCGAACACGATACCATCGGTGATCTCTTGCTCCATCTCTGCAGCGTCACGCATCAATCCTTGCTTGGTGGCATCGCTGGTAAGGGGCTTGATCGTGATCGTTGCATACTTGAACTCGTCGGTCTGACGATCGGTCACCTTGATGATATGCCAGCCGAACTGTGTCTCCACCGGTCCTACAACGTCGTTGACCGACGCTGCGAACGCAGCTTTTTCGAAGGCCTCAACCATGCGACCGGCTCCAAAGTAGCCAAGATCACCACCCATAGCGGCCGACCCAGGATCTTTGGAGTACTGTTGTGCTAGGGCCGCGAAATCGCCTTTCTTCGCAAGGCCAAGAATACGTTGGGCTTCAGCTCGAGCCGAGTCCTTATTTGAACCGAACTCAATCAGAATGTGGCTGGCTCGTACCGTGGGTGTCGTGCCAGATCGCCGTTCATCGAGCCGAACGTATTGGATGCCCTGACCCGTCGTCAGTGGGCCGAAGACGTCGCCCGCATTCAGGCTCTTGAGAATTGTCAGAACCGACGGATCGATATTGCTCGATGGGGTGAAGTCCATCGCCTGACCGCCATTGCGCATCTCGCTTTGGAAGATTTCCGAGCGCTTCTGTGGTGTTGGTTGCTGGTTGAGCAACTCCATCAGCTTCTGGGAACGACGTAATGCGCGAGCCGTATCCTTTGCGCTTGGCTGAATTCGCAACAACGTGTAGGCCAGCTGTCGAGCCGGCTTCTGGATGTAGTAGGCCTTGTTCTTCTCGTAGTATGCGGCGATGTCAGCATCCGAAACGGTCACGGCATCGTCACCGAGAGCATCGGCCGACAAAGCAATGAAGCGAACATCGGCGGTACTGTTATTTGTGCGGAAGTTGGTTTTCGCCAGTGCTGGGGACGGAACCGAAGCCGCGGCACCGACCGCTGCGCGCAGCGCTTCTTCCAGCTTCTGGGTGCGGACGTAGTCTTCGATCTCAATCAGGTTGGCCTTCCACTCATCGCGTTGACGCTGAGCCTCTTCCGGCTGGGCACCTTGATCGACGAGGAGATTATACAGTTGATCTGGGTTGGTAAACAACCGAACATGAAGTTCTCGGTCGAACGTGCCCGTGGAGTCCTTGAAGAACTGTAGCTCCTGTGGTGGGTTGCGTACCATCACATCGACGATTTCTTCCGTCGTCACGCTAATACCGAGTTCCTTGGCCGCTTCTGCGCGCAGAACCTCATCGACCATCTGCGTGAACACCTGCTGCCGGATCGATTCATCGTCGAGTTCCTGTTCAGGGTTCGACTGTCGCTGCCGGTCGGTGGCCACACGCACACGGCGCTCGTACTCAGCCAACGTGATACCAACGCCATTGACTTCGGCAATCACAGTGTTTTCCGCTGACTGGGAAGCGTCACGGATGGTGGAACAACTTGAGTCCTGAATCACCATGAAGGCAATGAACAGAACTGCTACGGTCGCCAGGAAGTACGGGCTGACTTGTCGGATCTTCGTAATGGCACCCATGGGCGTCAGAACTCCAGATTGGATCGTGTGGAGAAAATGTGCACCGGCGAACTACGTGGTACGCTTCGGCACGAAGCCACAAAGATACAAAACGCAAGGACGTATCTTTACACTTCTGCACGTTCTCGTCAGGATCGTCCTACCATCACCTGCTCTGCGCTTATGATTCACGTGGCCGGCTATTCGATCGACCTTCTTGAAACCTGCACGTTTGGCTTGGACGGCGGAGCCATGTTCGGAGTGGTCCCGAAAACGCTCTGGGAGCGACAGTATACCGCAGCTGACGAGCGAAATCGTATCCCTATGACAGCGAGGAGTTTACTGTTGCGTGGTCAGGGGCGTACGATTCTCGTTGACACCGGCAACAGCTCAGATATGTCGGCCAAGGAGCTGGAGATTTATGCTGTAGACTTCTCCAAGCACACCTTGGAACGCTCCCTCCAACAGGTCGGTGTGTCTGTTGAGGATGTGACGGATGTGATTCTCACACATCTACATTTTGATCATGTTGGTGGTGCCGTCACCCGAGATGGCGACGCACACGTCCCGCGATTTCCTCGGGCGCGCTACTACGTGCAGTCTGAGCAGTATGCGTGGGCACAACGTCCGTCGCTCAAGGATCGGGCATCGTTCATTACCACGATGTATGAGCCCCTTGCCCACCACGGCGTTCTCGAGTTTTTGGATGGTTCGATGGAACTCTTTCCCGGCGTACGGGTCGAACCCGTGCATGGACATACGACAGCCATGCAAATGGTTTCCGTATCGGACACGTCCGGAGGGTTGTTGTATCCCGCCGATTTGATGCCCACTGGGGCACACGTACCTCTGCCATATGTGATGGGGTACGACAATCACCCTCTTCGCACGATTGAGGAAAAGCAGCGTTGGCTACCGATCATCCTTGAACGCGACTGGCTGGTGGTCTTCGAACACGACGCTCTGCGTCAAGCAGCTCGCCTTGTGCAGGGCGACAAAGGCATTCAGCTTGGCACCAGCGTGGAGATCACCCCCGATCTGCCTCACGGCACGGCGTTGTAGCAAAGTGGGCATGCCAATGTATCGAGAGCCATTTCGTTGGCGCACCGACGAGCACAACCGTGGCCTGTGGTTGCGCCTGTGCCGGGACGTGGACATCACCGAGCGCAAAGGGTTTCGTGTGCAGGTGGGGTTTGCTGTTGATCTGGCGTTGTTCCGTGTACACGACACAGTTGTTGCCGTGAGTAATGTTTGTCCGCACAAACACGAGGCCGTGATTGCCGAGGGCTTCGTCCACGACGGGACGGTGTCGTGCCCACTGCACGGGTGGTGCTTTTCGCTCCACTCGGGCGAACAGGTCGATGGTGGTACACGTGGTGGCACAAGTAGTGGTACGGGAGGTGGCAGGGGACTACGCACATATCCGACGGCAATCAAGGGATCCGACGTGTGGGTCTTGCTTCCGAACGATGCCGACCTACCAAGTCATTACGGCGCTGACCAGCACGGCGATGTCTAGTCTGTGACCACCTGTAACACGATACCGGAATCGAGTGGGATCGATTCCGACGGCGGAGGGATCGTGGCAACAACGGTATTCGGCATCAAAGCGCCACTCTGGACGCGCTCGATCGACCGAACGGTGATATTCGCCTCCCGCAGGACTCTTCGAGCATCCTCCAGTGCGTATCCGACAACATCCGGAACTAACTGCCGGGCTGCCCCGGAACTCAAAACGAGATCTACACGCGCGCTGGCACTCATCGAAGCCGTTACTGCCGACCCAGCCATGAGCGACTGATACACGACATGATCGGCGGGGATCGAGTCGCTCGGAGCTACGGTCACAACGCCAACAAGGAGCCCCAGTCGGCGAATCGTTAACTGTGCCTCACGAATCGTCATTCCGGCAAGCGACGGCATGCGCATCGTTTCCTCGCCACTACTAACCGTGAGGTACACACGGCGACCGGATTTCACCGTTGCTCCAGCATACGGCGACTGTTGGACAACATAACCCGCCGCAACAGTGGAGGAGGGTTGCTCATGAACCGAGGCGATCACCAAACCGAGGTCGGTCAGACGCTGGACGGCATCGGTTTCCTCTAAGCCGGCAACATCTGGCAGCACCACCGTTGCCGTCGACTGGACCAAGGCGGGAAGAACGACTCGATCGACCACCGCACCAAGGACAAGCAGGCTTGTAACCAGAACTGCTATTGCTATCCAAAACGTGCGGGGTGACCACCCCGTGAATTTCATGATCGGAACCTGCTGATAGTGAACAACCGGACTATCCGTCGGCAACACGAATATATTTGCTAACCATGAACCTACCTGATTCGAAGCTCCCCGACACATGTGATGCGATCCGACAGCAGATTGGCAACGTATTACGGTCTGCCCAACGTGTTGTCATTACCACGCATCAGCGTCCTGATGGTGACGCCGTTGGATCCTGTATGGGGCTTCACTACGTGCTCCGTGAGCAGGGAGCTGACGTCACAACCTTTCTTCCGGATCCGGCTCCAAGCAATCTTCAATGGCTCGTGACTGACGATGCTTGTCGCGTTGAGGTGTGGTCCGGTGATGCTCACCACCGTGAACATCTTCAGCAAGCCGACCTGATTATCGTGTTGGACCTGAATGATCTTTCCCGACTAGGCACCGAGGAAACAGCACTCGGCACGGCCATCATGAATCGCAAACATGACGACACCTGTACGATCGTGAACATCGATCATCACATCCAACCAGCCGACTTTGCGACGCTTCAGTGGATCGACACCGAAGCGCCTGCGGTGTGTGCGATGCTTGCAGATCTCTACCGTGCTTCCTCCATACCTGCGCCAGCTGCTATGGCATGGTACGTTGGGCTGATGACCGACACCGGTTCCTTCCGGTTTCCCCGTACGACGCACCACACGTTTGCACAAGCCTCGTGGCTGGTAGCATGCGGTGCCGACCCCGTTGTTGCAGCCGAGATGGTTCTCAACACAGGCAGTTTCGAGCGGGAACAGCTCCTGGGAATGGCGCTGCAGTCGATGCGGCGCTATGCACACAATCGCCTGTGCGTGATGGTGATCCGGCGGCAGGACTACGAGCGTCTAGGTATCTCAGGTCAGGAGACCGACGGATTTGTCCATCACACGCTGAGTATTACTGGCGTGCAGATGGGGATTCTCGTCGTGGAATTCGAGCACACGGTGAAGGTGTCGTTCCGCTCCAAAGGCACGACCTACGTGCGCGACCTTGCCGCCCGCTTCGGCGGCGGCGGTCACCTGTACGCTGCTGGAGCTCGGATTACCAACCTGCCGTTCGACGACGCCGTAGCACTCGTAACTCAGGCTGCCGAAGAGGAACTTGCTAACGCATGAAGCGTCCGTGCGATTCGCTCCAAGCCGGTGTCTACTTCGCTCTGGCTGATGTTCAATGGTGGTCGGAAGCGTACAGAGCGGTGGCCCGACCCAACCATGATCACACCCTCCTGGTACGCGTGCTGTACGAAGTGATTCCGCAGCTGCGTTGACGGCAAGTCGAAGGCACGGAACAGGCCCATACCACGAACGTTGGTGATGAGGCCTGGCTCGAGGTCCTTGGCCAGCTGTTGCATTCCCTCGTCGATGCGCTCTCCCATCTGCGCGGCATTCGCCAACAAACCATCTTCGTCGATGATCTCGAGATAGCGCGTGATGCGCACCATGTCGATCAGAGCACCACCCCACGTGGAGTTGATGCGGCTAGGGGTGTGGAATACGTTTTCCGGCACGTCATCTACTCGCGGCCCTACCAGGATACCGCACACCTGCATCTTCTTGCCGAACGACATGATATCGGGCTGTACACCTAAGCCCTCGTGCGCCCACCAACGGCCTGTCATGCCGACGCCGGTCTGAACTTCGTCGAAAATCAGTAGTGCTTCGTGTTCGTCGGCAAGCCGACGGAGGGTGGCCAAGAATTCAGGACGGAAATGTCGATCGCCGCCTTCACCCTGAATCGGTTCCAAAATGATCGCGCAAATCCCGTCCGGGTCCTCACGGAACGCCTGCTCGATCTGCCGAACGGTGTGTTCCTCGGCCTTGATCGTGGCTGCCAGGGACTCCTCCGTGAGGGGGAAGGTAAGATAGGGTGTCGACACCCGAGGCCAGTCGAACTTGGGGAAGTAGGCAACCTTCGTCGGGTCGGTATTGGTTAGCGACATCGTGTAGCCGGACCGCCCGTGAAAGGCACCCTCAAAATGGAGAACCCGCGTTCCGTGTTCGCGGAGGTAGCCTTTGGCGAAATTCCGGCGGACCTTCCAATCCATCGCCGTTTTAATGGCGTTCTCCACAGCCAGAGCGCCCCCTTCAATGAAAAACGCATACCGAAAGTGGGGTGGCACGGCAAGGGTGAAGAAGGTATGTACGAAGGTGGCCATGGCCGAGCTGTACACGTCAGAGTTCGACAGCTTATTCAAGGCTGCCCGACCGATGTAGTTTAAAAACGCCGGCCCGGTCATCTTCGGGTGGTTCATGCCAACGGGCATCGATGCAATGCACGAGAAGAAATCAAGGTACTCCTTGCCCGTCCGGGCATCGACGAACCACGACCCATGGCTTCGATCAACATCAACGGCGAGGTCGAAACCGTCCACCAGCATATGGCTGCGGAGGGTGTCAAAGATGTCCGCGGGGTTCACGGCAAATCGAGGTTGGTAGGAACTACTGGCCATGGTGTATCTTTTCCTAGCTACGTGGAATACTGCTACAAATCTATCACCGATGCCCGAGAGTGCATGGAATGGTACGTGTTTCCGTGGCATCCGTTTTTTGGTATATTCGGACTATCCGCGCAGATTGGCGGATTCATGTCGAAGTTTTGGTGACGAACAACGCAGCATAAAGTTTTTCATAACTGGGGATAGGAGTCGCGATGACAGCGAACGCGAACACGAAGCACAGCAAGGCAGGACTGCAGCACTACTTGCTCTTCCTTGCACTGATGGCCGTCTTCTCTGTGAGTGTATACACCTTCGTGGTACCATCGTTGGTACAGGGGGCCGTAATGGCTCTGTTTAAACCGCACGACGAGCGTCAGGCCGAAATGTTCAAAGAGGTTGCCCCGGGCGTACATGCCGTGGTGACGGAGAAGTGGTCGCAGCGTCTCGACGCGAAAACGGACCTAAAGCCATACATCCGCACGGACTACATTTTTGACTTCTCGAACGTGGCACGCAAAGAGTCCAAAGATGGGTACTCGAAGGGGGCTGGCGAGTGGGTCGTAAAGGCCAGCGGCGAGGGTGGACTTGGAGAGGCTGCCATCATTCTCGAACCAGCACTCGGTTTCGGCATCATTGCATTTGTTGGTGGATTCTCATTGGCGATTCTGGCAACATTTTTCTTCCCAGGTAGCATCGGCTACATGGCACAGAAGGTGGAGCGCGAGATCGGACACACGAAGGCGAAAATCCGCTTGCAGACAGGTTTCGCCGACGAAGTCGTCGAACTCCTTACCATGCCCGACAGTGACTTAGCAAAGCTTGAGCCCCATCAAGTGCGATCGGCATTCAAGGTGATGTGGGACCGTACCGTCAGCGACGCCGAAGAGACCAACGGACGGCGTGCAGTCCGTTTTGAGGATGTGTTCACGGCCGATGTTGATCTGGTGGTGTTCCGCCAGGAAGTACTGTTGCTACGTATTAAGGAGTTCTTCTCGGACTTCGTCGTTGCAGAGATCATCGACTGCAAGAACGGCATCCTTTGGAGCCGGAACCGGCTGCAATTCTTCAAGGGTCTGCGGCTGTACATGTCGCACCACTTCACGGAGAAGTATTCCAACACCATTACTGGTCTGGCCTACGGTGGAGCGGCTATTCTGATCGTGATCATCGGTATTCGTGGTTTGAAGTTCATCCCGCCAACACGTCCGTCGCTCATTCTTGGTGCCATTTCCTTGGAGGGTGCAATGTTGGCCCTGATGGCTCTGGGTTTGATCTACACCGAAGGCGAGGAGCGGATCGACAAGCTGATGAAGAAGATGGAGGATGCGAACAAGGGTCAGTTGGAGACCATGAAGACGGTTTCCGAGGATATGCACCAGCTGACCGACGCCTTGGTGGGCGAAACCTCGGACATTATCAAGAAGAAGGTTGAAACGGCGATTCAAGAGGCACTAGCCAGCGATGACAATGTCAAGCGTGTTGTCTCGGACAAGGTTGCCGAAAAGATCATCATTGCGATGCAGTCGGCCTTCCCGGAACGCGCAGCAAAGCAGTAACCTCCCTACACGAATGTTGTCTCTATGCCGTGATATGAGCAATCGTATCACGGCATTTCTCTTCTACAGTGATGCATTCAACGTGCTGGAATAGAGCGGTCATCGTGTTCGTGGTTCTACTGTGCATTGCACATGGAACCACTGGAATGGTTTTGGCCCAATCACCTACCCAGAAGACGTGGACCTACAGCGGTCTGCGTCGGGCCATCAGCATTGGACCCGTTGCCACGGATACCGGCACAGTGGTGCGGTATCGTTTACGGCATCCAGAGGCACTATTCAGCGACCGTCAGCCGATGGATCTTCTCATTCATCGAGTAGAGGTTCCTTCGGGTAGTCGTGTGCAGGCGCGTGCATTTGTACACTCGGTCCAGGCTGTGCCCACGGTTCGTGAGGTCGGTGAACTGGGCGAGGTGGATTCCACCCTGCGCCTGTACAAACTCGGCACGCGTAATGGACACGACGTCTGGTCGGTCCATTATAACCCATGGACGGTGCGCACGACGGCCAACCATACAACGCTGCACATTGCCGATTCGGTCGAGATCGCACTGTCGATTCAGCACGACACAGATGCGCTCCCTGCACGCGTCGAGCCAAATCCAATACATGAAGCAGAGTGGGTCGATCCCGATGCACTCTATGTTGCCGTTCAAACCACGTCGGACGGAATCGCCGTGGTCCGTGGAGCAACGATCCTTGCAACGGAACCCGGTTTCTCAGCGATTTCACTGGATTCGCTTGCCTTGATCCATCGTGGTGCACAGGAGTATCTGGCAATCGACGATGCAACTGACGATGATGGTGCCGGAGTCGTATCACCCAACGACCGTTTCTACTTCCTGGCCCGACGCCCGGCCGGCGATACAACATGGTTCGACGTGCAGAACAGTGCGGCAACACTGTTTTTCTCCACACGATGGAACCAGAGTCGACTACGGTACGATGCTGTGTCCGACCCTGGGTCCGACCCAGGGTCGGACACTAGCTCGACATCCGAGCTGTCGACGCTACAGATGCAACGTCACATCGAGTTCGACACAGGGTACTATCACCTCGGCAACGCTCTGCTCGAAGACTTTGCGGACTATTACACTCCACTGGCAAATCTTGAGGGATTTTACTGGGAGAACCTGAACGCTAAGGCCTTCCATCGTGCCACACATCGTTTTCGATGCAC
>CAZBOW010000009.1:38256-50180 GCA_964493635.1 uncultured Hyphomicrobiales bacterium | reverse complement strand
GGTCGCGTGCCCGTTGCACCGTCTGCGGCAACCGGACGGACGTTTGTGGTTGTGGCCGATCAACCAGCCGTGCAACAGGCTACAGTGCGTCCTGCGCATATATCCTCTCTGCTCTCGACCGTTGAGCAGACCGACATGATTATCGTGACCCATGCCGTTCACCGAGCACAGGCGGAACGGCTTGCGGCGCATCGTCGCAGGCACAACAATGCTACCGTCACGATCTACGATATCGACGACATCACCGACGAGTACTGCTACGGTTACACCTCGCCCGAGGGGCTACGATCCTTTCTTGCCAACGTGTACGACCGTGCGCCGGTGCCCAAGCCCCGGTATCTGCTGCTCATCGGCAATGCCTCGTGGGATCCCCGTTTAGCGATTCGTCGTGGTAACGCCGGCTCGCGAAGGATTCAGCAGGTACCAACCTATGGCCGCCCATCAAGCGACTACTACTTTGGACTGCTGGATCGTGAAGACGACGTAGCAACCCCCGAGCTGATCGTCGGTAGAATTCCCGCATTGACGGAAGAGGAATCAAACAACCATATTAGCAAAATCATCGCCATGGATACGGCCGACGTTGGAGATTGGATTCGTCGCTGGCTGTTCGTTGGTGGGGGCAGCGAGCAGGAGGGGTTGTGTGAAATCTACAGTAACCTGCTAGACGATCCTTTTCAAAGCGGTATCACCTTTACGGACCAGCCACTGTGTTTGGATACCACCACGGTATGCGGCTACCAAGAAGGAAGCTCCAGTGGCTATGTGATCAAACAGGCCCTCGATCGCGGCGTACAGTGGATGAACTACATTGGACACGGTGCGACGGATCAGTTTGATATCCGAGGTTGGGAGCCATCAGAACTGCTGCCGCGTTCTACGTTTGGCGTCTTGGCTACGTATGCCTGCCAAACTGGGGCGTTCTCAAACCCAAGTGTAGCGTGCAAGAATGCCGACTACCTCACTTCTCCAAACGTCGGGTTCGCCGCTGCCGTGGGAGGTACCGGTTGGGCACGCATTGTCACGATTAACTATCTCCATTACCGCATTCATGAACTTCTGCGTGGAACCACCCTGCGGACGTTGGGCGATCTGATCTACGAAGCAAAGGCGCCATTTGCCGATCGTGGGGACCAAGACGGGATTAATACCGTCATGCAGTTCTGCATCTTGGGCGATCCGATGTCGCGACTGCGCATGGATACCGTGCCCGAACTCTATGTGCGGCCATCCGACATGCGTGTGACGGCAGAGTCGGGATCGACCGACGTCACAGATGGTGACGATGACGTTGTGGTGAATCTTGTGGTTCATTCCGCTGGCACCGGTGTTTCGACACCAATCACGGTCCTTGCCACGCGGAGTTATCAGGATCGGCTCGACACCGTTGTAACGTCGATGGCCGACGGACTGTGCCTGCAGGAGGTTGTTCAGGTACGGTTCCCAGTTCGCAACCTGCCTGGTGACCACCGCATCACGATCACGATCGATCCAGGTGGAACTCTCGGTGACGATCCCCGTGACAACACCGCGACCATTACAGCTACCGTCTTGCCACGAGCCATGCTGCCACTGCAGCCTCTTGACTACGAAACACTTTCGGGATACCGGCCATCGGTGCGCATCATCGACCCGTTATCCTATGCCGATACAACCAGCATTGCGCCATACCGCGTGCGCTTTGCCATCCTCCGTGCTTCCAGTTCGTCGATCAACCCGGTAGCAGACACGCTCTTACTGTCCAGCGACGAAGACGTACGCCGCGATCGCTCGATCGTTGATTGGTCGGTGGATCTTGGATCGGTACCATTGACACCGGGTCCGGCGGTAGTGCAGGTTACTGCCTCGCATCCGGATACGGACGAGGCTACAGCTGCGCTGCACATTCCGGTGTTTATCACGGATTCGCTCCCACCACCGACATCTACCACCACGATTCCAGCGATGGCACTACGGGGGATTCCCGCAGGAAACGTCGCCTTCGATGGCGTTACTGGTGACCTTGTGTTGTCGAAAACCAAACTTCCGATCTACGTTCGGTCCCGTGGTGTGAGAACTGCCGACATCTTCGAGGATCGGATGATTCAAGTGCGAATTGGAAACGTCCTCTACGTAGACAATCCGTTTTACCGAGGCGTGAACGTAGTCGTGCTGGATCCGACAGACTCCGTCCCAGCCAAAATCCGGAGGTACGATACCTACTGGGACCCCGATCCTACGCCAGGGTGGCACAACGGCACGTCACGCGACTGCATTACGTTTCTGAGAGACTCGATCTTAGAGCATCAAGAAGTACTGTTGGCCGTTGCCTACGAGTCGTTCAGTGGCTTTGAATCCGACGGAACCATGCAAGAGTTCCGGACGCTGATGCGCACAACCTACGGGTCACGATTTGCAGATTCCCTCCGAGACCAGTCATCGTGGATTTTGTGGAGCCGACCTGGTCGCGCTGTTGAGGAGGTTCGCGAACGATGGGCTCCTCCCCAGGACTCGCTTGTCACGCTGCGAGACGAGTTTGCCGTAACAGCATCGCAAGCCATCGTGCAGTCGCCATGGATCGGCCCAGCGCGGAGTTGGGGATCGTGGTGGAGCCAGCATGGCAGCTCCGGTGTGCGCTGGAGCGTGATCGGACGTACACCCCAAGGCGACGAACAACTCCTCCACAGCGACTCGGTTCAGCAGCTGTGGGTAGCTCCGGACTCTGCCGCACGGTACTCCCACATACAGTTACGGTATCACCTTCAGGCAGGCATTGATGGCAACAACGCCCGCAACGCCACGGTCTCTGCTATTCACGGACGTTTCGTTCCAGCCGACGAATGGTTGATAGAGCCGACAAGCGTGTCCACAGCAGCAGATACCATCGTACAAGGCGATACGGCGATAATCCGGGTGGGCGTGCGAAATGCACGAACACAGCAAACAACGATTCCCACAATGATCTCCGTTGGCACTGCCACGGCAGCGGGGGACGACCCACTTTGGCAGGACACGGTACCGGCGATTGCTGCCGATGAAGAGCTCACCTTGGAACTTCCAGTGGCCACCAGTCGATTCAGCGGCTCGACGATGTTCTCCGTTGTGATCAACCCTGAGCAATTCGATCAACGCGAGATGTATCGCTTCAATAACCGACGGACAGCAACTGTGACACTGGTGAAGGATACGATTTCACCAACGATCGGTTTGTTGGCCAATGGCATCGATCGATCGGGCGGGGGAATCGTGCCCGTTGCGCCGATGCTGGAGGTCCTTCTGCGCGATCAGTCGTTCCTTGAGATTGCCGATCCATCGCGGTTAGTGGTGTTCGTCAATGGGGATCGCATTCGGCCGGCCGTGGCCGACAGTGTCGAGTTTCTCACAACGGCGATGTGTCGAACGCGCTATGCCGATCCTTCCATCAAGGCAGCATTGCGGTTCATCTACCCCCTGGAATTGGGCGACAATAACGTTCTTGTACGAGGCTCTGATGCCTCTGGCAACAGTGTGGAATCCACGATTGTGGTGCGTACCACCGAGCAGACGGCCATTAGCGGCGTTCGCGCTGTCCCTCATCCATTTACCAGCGAAGTTCAGCTTCACCTGATGGTAGAAACGTCGCAGTCACAGGTGGAATCTACCTTGACCATCACCGATCAACAAGGGCGTACGGTGCGAACCTTTACCACAGCGCTATCCTTTGGAAATGCGACAATCACGTGGGACGGAACAGCCGACAACCACATCTCGCTCCCATCAGGCGTCTACGGATACCGTCTCTCCGTTGCTGGGGATACAATGCACCGTGGATTACTGGTGAAGCTTCCTGATTGACGTGGAAAACTCGCTCTGCGGCAAGCCCCTTCCGACCGGGTGATTTTCCGTATTTTTAGGGCTATATGGCACTACTCAACGAACGTATTCAACCCGTCCTCATGGAAGACGAGATGCGAGATTCGTATCTCGATTATTCCATGTCGGTCATTGTGTCACGCGCTCTTCCAGATGTGCGTGATGGTTTCAAGCCGGTACACCGCCGGATTCTGTACTCGATGTACGAACTCGGGATGACCCCAACCCGCCCGTACAAGAAAAGTGCGAGGATTGTCGGTGAAGTGTTGGGTAAATACCACCCGCACGGCGACAGTGCGGTCTACGACGCGATGGTTCGTTTGGCCCAGACATGGTCGATGCGATATCCGTTGGTGGATGGCCAGGGAAACTATGGCTCGGTGGATGGCGACTCACCAGCCGCCATGCGATATACCGAGGCACGCATGGCCCACGTGGCCGGCGAGGTTCTCCGGGACATCGACAAGAACACGGTGGATTTCCGCCCCAACTTCGATGACTCTCTCGAAGAACCAACCGTCCTGCCAACTGTCCTCCCTGCACTGTTGGTTAACGGAGCTAACGGTATTGCTGTGGGCATGGCTACCAACATCCCACCTCACAACCTTACCGAGGTCATTGCTGGTATTCAGGCCGTCATCGCCGATCCAGATGTTACCAACGAGGAACTGCTGAAGTACATCACGGCTCCCGACTTCCCAACGGGTGGAATCATCTACGGCTACGAGGGTGTCCGTAATGCCTATACGACCGGTCGTGGCAAAATCTTGGTTCGTGCCAAGGCAAACATCGAGTCGAATAAGCAGGGTACGAAGGAAAGCATCGTCATTACGGAGCTACCGTACCAGGTGAGCAAGGCCGGTCTCATCGAAAAGATCGCCGACCTTGTCAAAGCCAAAACGTTGGAAGATATCTCCGACATTCGTGATGAGTCGGACCGCGATGGTTTGCGTGTTGTGATCGAACTAAAGCGCGATGCTGTCCCGATGGTTGTGCTGAACAACCTCTACAAGCACACGCAGCTGCAAGTAACCTTTGGCGTTATTCTGCTAGCACTGGTCAATGGTCGTCCGCGTATTCTGACGCTCAAGGAGATGATCACCGAGTTCATTGCGCATCGCAATGTTGTGGTGGTACGCCGAACGCAGTTTGAACTTGATGCAGCTGAAAAGCGGGCCCACATTCTTGAGGGCTTCATCATTGCGCTCGATAACATCGACGAAGTCATCAAGACGATCAAGGCGTCGAAGGATGTGCCCACGGCATCAGAGGCATTACAGCAGAAGTTCGGCTTGTCGGAGATTCAGTCGAAGGCGATTCTTGACATGCGCCTGCAGCGCCTGACTGGTTTGGAACGTGATAAGATTCAAGCTGAGTACCGTGAAGTAATCGAAACGATCGAACGGTTGAAAGCCCTTCTTGCCTCCAAAGAACTGCAGATGAACGTGATTGGTCAGGAGCTTGCCGAGCTGGGAGCCAAGTACGGAGATGCACGCCGCACGGAGATCGTGTATAACGCCAAGGACTTCACGTTGGAGGACATGATCGCCAACGAAGAGGTCATCATCTCCATTACACATCACGGTTATCTAAAGCGCACCCCTGTGAGTACCTATCGCCGACAGCATAAAGGCGGTCGTGGTGTAAGTGGCACGGGTCGGTATGAGGATGATTACGTCGAGCACGTGTTCCGCGCTTCGACACATCATTACCTGATGTTCTTCACGGACAAAGGGCGCGTCTATCGGATCAAGGTCTACGATATACCCGAAGGCTCGCGAAGCGCAAAGGGGCGGTCGATCGCCAATGTGATCCAGAAACAACCCGACGAGACCGTCACCGCGTATTTGCCGATCTCCGACATCGAAGCCGAAGGGTACAACATCTTCATGGCTACCAAGTCCGGCGTGGTGAAGAAAACAGAGTTGAAGGACTTTGCCAACGTTCGTGCCAACGGCATTATTGCCGTCAACCTGAAGGAAGACGATCGTTTGATCTCGGCACGCCTCACCGACGGCACGATGGATATTCTGATCGGTGCCAGTTCCGGACTTGCGGTTCGGTTCCACGAGAGTGATGTCCGCGCCATGGGCCGCGGTGCTGCGGGAGTCAAGGGGATCACGTTGACGGATGGCGCCGAGGTGATCTCGCTGACGGCGGTACGCCATGAGGACGCCCAGGTCATCGTTGTCGGTGAACGGGGATACGGTAAGCGCACGCAGGTGGAATCGTTCCGCAAGACCAAGCGCGGAGCCAAGGGTGTGATCGCCATGAACACCACCGATAAAACCGGTCCGATCTGTGCCATCTTGGAGGTCAGTGACGAACAAGACCTGGTCGTGATGACGGTGAATGGCATTCTGATTCGCCAGCCGATTCGTGATGTGCGGATGCTGGGAAGAAATGCCCAGGGTGTCCGGTTGATTCGCCTTGATGATGGCGATCAGATTGCCGATATCACCACCGTGACGCGTGATGAGGACACGGACGAATCGGACGATGCCCCAGATGCGGAGGCATGACACGGTCGGACACGATAGCAACAGTGATGCAGCGGGCAGGTGTTCAACCTGCCTGTTGCATTTCCATCCTCATCTACGGCCTGGTAGCCGTCTGTGCGGCAATACATCCGGCGCTGGCGATGTGGTCTAGACCTCATTCGGATTCCAGCTCTGCAACGGTCCAAGATACCCTCGGCGTGGAGCCATCACCCTATCCTCATCTTGGTTCGATCATCGTCCGTCCATCAGACGCCGCACACGTGATCACCAAACGAGATCGACGGGCCATACAGTACCAGTCCATGGCTGACCTATTGATTCGCGCACTGCCGTACCAACCACTCTCCCATGGAGGAATGGCCCAACACTCCTCGATATCAGTGTTTGGCGGGTACAATACCGACCTTACCGTGGCACTGAATGGTCGTCCGCTTGTCGATCCGTGGTCGGGTACCTTTCATCTGATGCAATCAGCTCCTGAACGCTTCGAGCAGATTGAACTGCTCACGGGGGTTAATGCGGTCGGTCTAGCACCGCAAATGACGCTCACTGCAGTAAATCAACAAGAGATCATGCATCGCACTCCCACGCCGTACACCCAGCTGTGGTACTCCCAAGGCGGCGGCGACGTTCTGGCAGCCGATGTTGAACTCTCGCAGAACGTTGCTCCGGGCGTCAATGCCACACTTGGCATTCGGCGCACCGGTGGGCAGGGCAGATACCAACGGACGGATTTTGATGCCTGGAATGCCTCATTCATGGTACGGGCAGCCCTGTCTCCAGAACACCATCTGAACCTGTCGTACCACCTTGTTTCGCTCAACACCGACCTGTGGGGCGGACTACGAACCGATCAGCCTCTGAGCAACTTCGCCGAGTCGAACGCTCCTACCGTGTTTGCGTCGTTGCGCGATGAAACACGTCGTCACGATCTTACCGCGACGTATGCCTACGTTCCAACGGGTGATTCTATCGCACGGTGGACGGCACAAGCCTATGGTAGTGTGTCGGCAATCCGTAGACAGACCAGCGCTTCCGAAGCGACCGTTGGACGCGGCACCCACGGTGGAATTCTCATTCGCACCGATCATCAATGGTCGTGGCTCCATCTGCGCCTAGGGGGCGGTATCGATGTCACGAACGCTCCTGCATGGAGCGTCGAGTGGGACGGTGCTCGGAATGAAGTGCAGCGTCTTGAGCGGATACAGCCACAGATCTTCGCTCACGCCATTGTTCCCCTTGCCGAAACGGGTTGGGATCTCCGGACCTCTGCGCGGGCACAGTATACCCTCACAACACCGAATTCGTCCGTGCAGTGGGCTGGCGGCCTTGGCCTTACGCGTCTGATTGGAGATGGTGGCCGAGTGTCGGTAGAAGTCGTGCGAAGTGAGCGGATGCCCTCACCGGCCGAGGGCCTGGGGCTTTCACCGGAAGTTCACCGTGCAGCGCTGGCCACAGCGCTGATCCGCGGAACGGGATGGTCGATATCGGCAGAGGGCTACCTACGCGACATCACAAGCCCCCTACAAACCCTAGCACTTCGTGACAGCACGGGAATCGTCACAGCGGTGTCCGTCACCAATGGATCCACGTCGATTCGCCACTATGGTGTAGTCCTGGATGGACGATGGAACCATGGATGGATGGATCTGCGATCCGTTGTGCGCCTTCAATCAGGAACAGTTCAGGAGTTTCCAGCGATCACCGCAAGCCTCGAAGCCGCCGTAGTGTATGCTCCCGGATCGAGTCTACTGCGAGCGGGACTTAGAGGGGCCTTGCAGACGGCTGTCACGGCACGTGCCTACGTTCCGCTAACGTGGTCGTATGCATCTGAGCAGGAGCAGCAGGGAATTGTGGGCAATGGTGTAGATGCCTTCATCCATGCCCGCCTTGGCAATGCCGACGTACGCCTGTCGTACGAAAACATCCTGCAGTCACGATGGTACACCGTGGCCGTGATGCCCGAAATTATTCAGGATCTCCGGCTGTCGATCACGTGGGCCTTCCTTGATTAATTCGCAGATCGGTCGCGTGCAGAACGTGATCAGATCGTGTAAATTGCCCGCTCGATATGTTTCGAGTTGAATCCCGGATGTTTACATTCAAGGAGCTGTACCAATGAAGGTTGCCGCGACAATTCCAGCAATGTTTCTTGATGTTTGTGCTCGGTACGAAGGGCAGACCAACAAGGTTGTGTACGGTCGGAAGGTACACGGAGCGTGGTCGACGATCTCTCACGATCACCTTCGTGAAGAGGTGGAATGCTTTGCTATGGGGCTGATGCACCGTGGATTCACCCAAGGGCAACGCCTCGGCATCGTCAGCGAGAATCGCGTCGAATGGGCCATCGCCGATTTTGCCATCACGGCCATGGGTGCCGTTGATGTTCCAATCTTTCCAACACTCACTCCAGCACAGGAATCGTACATCTTCAACGACTGTGAAGCCAGCTGCGTGATTGTTTCGAATGCTTTGCAGTTATCAAAGATTCAAAAGGTATGGGACGAGATCCCATCGTTGCGTCTGGTTATTGTCATGAACGACGATGTCCAACCTTCCGAGCGTGTGGTTCGATTCTCCGATATCGTTCGTGAAGGCAGGGAAGTCATGCCGGCACAGGAGCGCCGATCCACCTTTGCAACAATGGCTGCGGCGGTGCAACCGGAGGATCTGCTCACACTGATATACACCAGCGGCACCACCGGGAATCCCAAGGGAGTGATGCTGACCCATCGGAATCTGATGTCGAACATTGCTGGTTCGCTGGAGGTCATCGATATCACCGAAAACGATGTATTTCTCTCATATCTACCGATGTGTCACTCCTATGAGCGCATGACAGGGTACTATTTTGCGTTCTGCGTTGGAGCATCGACCTACATTGCGGAGTCGATCGAGACCGTGGCCGAGAACATGCGTGAGGTTCGTCCAACGGTCATGACATCAGTACCACGACTGTTTGAACGCATCAAGATGCGGGTGGAAGGTAACGTCGCCAAGGAGTCTCCACTCCGACAACGCATTTTCGCGTGGGCCATCTCCGTTGGCCGAGCTCGGGCTGCAGGATCGACGTCGCCGCTTCTGTCGATCCAAAACGCACTCGCAGATCGGCTGGTGTTTTCGAAGATTCGTGAACGCACGGGAGGCCGCCTGCGATTCTTTGCCTCCGGCGGTGCCGCACTCAGTGTGGAGGTGGGTACCTTCTTTGACGCCATAGGTCTTACCATCCTAGAGGGCTACGGACTTACAGAGACCTCTCCCGTTCTCACCTTCAATCGGGAAGGAGAACAAGAACTCGGAACGGTCGGAACGCCGATTCCCAATGTCGAGATCCGCATTGCCGCTGACGGTGAAATCATGGCAAAGGGACCCAACATCATGAAAGGGTACTGGAATGATGAGGAAGCCACCCGGGAATCCTTGACTCCTGACGGTTGGCTGCACACCGGTGATATTGGAATGTTCAACGATCGCGGCCATCTCGTGATCACCGATCGCAAAAAGCACATTCTTGTCTCCAGTGGTGGAAAGAACATTGCACCGCAACCGATTGAGTCCATGTTGACGGCAAGTCCACTGATCGACCAAGCCTTGCTGATCGGCGACCAACGAGAATTCTGCACAGCGCTGCTGGTTCCGGAACGTGAGGCCTGCGAGGCATGGGCCAAGCAGAACGGACATACGTACGGATCGTGGGAGTCGTTGGTAGCATCCGAGGAATTGTACCGTGCCATCCAACGTGACGTCCAGCAGCTACAGCGGGATTTGTCGAAATTCGAGCGTGTGCGACGGTTTCGCTTGATCCCAACTCCATTCAGTGTTGACAATGGTTTACTGACTCCAACGTTGAAGGTCAAACGAAAAGCTGTCGTGCATCAATACGCTGATCTCATTGAGACCATGTACGAGGAAGCGGTGTGAGTGATCCGGTAATGCGGAAAGGGGTGTCACTGGCAGATGCCATCGCCCAGCGCAAGACGACCAACGGTCCGTTCGATCCACGACCGGTAGACATCCGTCATCAGCACGCACTGATTCAGGCGGCTGAACGCGCTCCGTCGCACTTCAATAGCCAACCGTGGCGCTTTGTATTGATCGACGACTCCGCGATACGGTCGCGCGTTGCTGAAATTGGCGGACGCACGATGCAGCAACTCATGGAGAGGGGTACCTTCTTCGAGAGGTATCGGAAGTATTTCCGGTTTTCCAAGGAAGAGATGGAACAGCGGCGCAGCGGGATTCTCATTGACCAACTACCCTTGGCTTTGCGTCCGTTCATCAAACAGGTATTCTCTCCAACAGTACAAAAGCTCCTGTCGTCCCTTGGTGTAGCTCGCGTCCTTGGCGAAGACAATCGGAAACTGATTGAAGGCAGTCCATTGCTTTTGGCTGTCCTGTTGGATCGGGAGGAGTATACGCCAGGAGAGCTTAGCGGGTTCTACTGCACATTGTCGATGGGGATGGCCGTCGAGCATATCTGGTTGACGTGCGTTGATTTGGGTATGGGGATGCAGTTCGTGTCCACGCCGATGGAGATACCTGAGGCATGGTCTGAACTCTGCGAGGTGCTCCGTGTTCCTACTGAACTTGAGCTCATGGCTGTGTACCGCCTTGGCTACCTGCCTGACGATGCACCACGGCCACGAATCGACTGGCAAAGCAATCAACGAAAGCCGTTGTCCGACCTTGTGTTTCGTAATACCTGCGCTACACCGGAGAAGGTGTAGTGGACCCCATCAGCATCGTTGGTAGCGGTACCGCTGTACCACCACATATTGTTCGCCAAGCCGACGTACGAGCCATCGTCGAACCACTCTTTGCCGATTCCGTGCGTGGACTTGATCGACTGTTGGACGTCTTTGATCACACCCATATCCATACGCGCCATTTCGTCTGTCCACCTGAGTGGTACGCGCACGACCACTCATGGTCGGAGGCCACCAGCGTATACCGCCATGCTGCCATTGAATTGTCGGTGCGGGCCTGCCGGTATGCACTTGAGAATGCAGCGTGTTCGGCAAGCGACATCGCTGGAATCATCACGGTATCGTCAACGGGAATCATGACGCCAAGTCTGGATAGTCATGTCGCGCGTGCACTCGGACTGCAATCCAACGTGACACGACTTCCCATCTTTGGTCTTGGCTGCGCTGGTGGTGTTGCCGGGGTAGCCCGTGCAGCAGAACTATCCCGTGCATTGCACGGCAAACCAGTCTTGATGGTGGCGGTCGAGATTTGTACTGCAACCTTCCAACGGCGTGATATCTCGAAGTCCAATGTGATTGCCACGAGTTTGTTTGCCGATGGAGCAGGTGCCGTAGTGGTGCGGGCTGGTTCGAGCGGCCCGTTGATTGAGCATCCCTACAGTGTGTTGTTTCCAGATACCGAAGACATGATGGGCTGGGATGTGACCGACCATGGGTTACGTGTTCGCTTTGCTCGAAGTATTCCAGCGTTCATTGAGCAGAACCTGCCAGACGTCCTTGGCGGTGCCTGCCGTAGTTGGAATATCGAGCGGTCGTACATCAACTCGTACATCGCACATCCCGGTGGACAAAAGGTTCTTGATGCGTTTGCCGACGCCGTCGGTTG
>CAZBOW010000009.1:33301-38156 GCA_964493635.1 uncultured Hyphomicrobiales bacterium | reverse complement strand
TCGCACATCCCGGTGGACAAAAGGTTCTTGATGCGTTTGCCGACGCCGTCGGTTGTGAGCGGTCGGACCTTCGATACTCCTATGACGTTCTACGCGACTATGGAAACATGTCGGCGGCCAGCGTACTCTTTGTCTTGGATGCCATGCGACGTGATCACGGCCTACGGCCAGGATATGCTCTGATGTCGGCCCTAGGCCCGGGCTTTTCCGCCGAACAGCTCCTCTTACGTGTGCAAGGAACCCACCTATGACGCTAACGTGGGTCCTCCTCGGTCTCGTAGCCTTGCAACGCATCAACGAACTGTTTCTGGCCCGCAGGAATCAACAGTGGGCTACGAACCACGGTGGGGTCGTGGTCCGTGAACCCCATTATTGGATGTTCTTTGTACTGCACATTGGATGGCTTATTGCAACGGCATTCTTCGCCACGGGGCCACAACCATGGTTTGCGGTGGGAATGGCTGGATACAGCATCCTCCAGGCCCTGCGCTATTGGACGATTGCCAGCCTAGGAAAGAAGTGGAACACACGAATCATTGTGTTTCCCGGCCAGCCATTAGTAAAAACAGGACCCTTTCGTTGGGTGCGCCACCCGAACTACATCGTTGTTGTACTGGAGCTGGCGTTGGTTCCGATGATGCTCGGCGCGTGGCATGTTGCCGCAGTTGCAACCGTGTTGAACGCGATCTTATTGCTTGGCTATCGTCTGCCCGCTGAAGAGCGGGCCTTGAGGGAAACTTCAGCAGGACGCTGAAGGGTACGCTTCGTACCGGAGGAGGGACTTGAACCCCCGACACACGGATTATGATTCCGTTGCTCTAACCACCTGAGCTACTCCGGCGCACAAGAACTTTCGTCTATCGATGACGGCTACAAACATACGCAACACGGCCGAATCTTTTTCCACGACAACATCGCCTATGCATCATCCGACGACTGGTGCGATGAAAGCTCATCACGCAGTCGCGCGGCCGTCTCGTAATCTTCCCGCTGTATAGCGTGCCGCAACTCCTGCTCCAACCGCTCGCGGTAGGTAAGGGGCTCTGACGTACCCTCGGGCTTGGCCGTTGGTGACGACAGCTGCTGATTCATCCCACCGGAGGTATCCGCCAGATCGCGACCATCATTGTCGGTTTCGTATTCCGTATCATCATCAGTATCGGTGAGGCTCTCGTCAGCATCGGACGAGTCGTCCGATGATCCATCGAGAGAGGCCTCGTCGATGATCTCTTCGGAAACATAGATTGGCACGCTGCATCGCACGGCAATGGCAATGGCATCGCTCGGGCGCGCATCGACCTCTAAACCCGACACGGCAAACACAAGCGACGCGTAGAACGTACCGTCACGGAGTGTATGAATCCACACCTCCTGAAGCTCTGCCCCGAGTGCATCAATGACGCTCTTGAGCAAGTCGTGCGTCATTGGGCGCTGTGCACGCACGCCCTCGAGTTCGTTGGCAATGGCCTGAGCCTCGGGCACACCAATGATGATGGGCATTTTCCGTTGACCTTCGGACTCCTTTAACAGGAGTGCAAAAGCCCCCTGCGACATTCCTCTGTCGGTCAGTCCAAACACCTCTACCTGAACCTTATGCATCATGATCGAGCAGAGATCATTTCCGTAAGCTTTGGCAATACGTCGAAGACATCACCAACGATACCGTAGTCGGCAACAGAGAAAATAGGCGCGTCTTTGTCTTTGTTCACGGCAACAATCACCTTGCTCGTGGACATCCCCGCAAGGTGTTGGACGGCTCCACTGATCCCACATGCGACGTACATCGTCGGGGCCACCGTCTTGCCAGTTTGACCAACTTGCTCTCGGTGTGGCCTCCACCCGGCATCCACAACGGCGCGCGAGGCACCAACCGCTCCACCCAGGGCTGCAGCCAGTGACTCAACGAGGTGGAAATGCTCTGGGCCCTTCAATCCACGCCCACCGGATACGATGATGTCGGCTTCGGCAACGTCGAGCGTGCCTTCATTCTTGACAACGGAACGAATGGTGCTCACACGTGTGGAGGCATCGACGGACATCGCCACGGAAGTAACGGACACCGGTGTCTGACCTGCTGGGCGAGCGGTAAAGACATTCGGCCGTAGCGTGATGACGGTGACTGGTGTTGTAGCGCGTACGGTAGCACGGGCCTTACCGGCATAGACCGGACGCACAGCATGAACCTCTGAGTTCACAACACTGAGCTCGATGCAATCGGGAAGGAGTCCAGCTTCAAGTTGCACCGATACCCTTGGAGCGATGTCCTTTCCTGCCGCTGTGGCCGAGATGAGCACAACCGTTGCTCCCGTTGAACGCGCAACGGAAGTAATTGCGGCTGTGATAGCTTGGTACGACAGCGGACCACTAAGTTCAACGTTCGTGCAAGCCGTCGTGCCATACATTCCTGCTTGTTGGATAGCGGCATCCGAACCATTTACGATCACAGCGTGCGATTCGGTACCAAGGGCGGCCGCTGCCGTGAGCGCTTCGCAGGAGGTACGCTTCAATGTGCCGTTCTGTTCTTCGATATAGACAAGTGTTTTCATAGTCGTTTGGGGTTCGTATAGATAGTCAGACTGGAAAGAATCACATGTGAAAACATGCCTGCGGTTAAATCACCTTGGCTTCCTCATGCAATAGCCGCACGACTTCAGACAGATCGGCTTCTGTATCACCAAACATCTTTTGCAGGCGCTTTGAGTCCGGTAGGGCCAGCCCTACAATCTCAACACGTGGCGAGGATGCGACCGCTGGACGCTCTTCAATCGGCTTCGACTTCGCCTTCATGATGTCAGGCAGCTTTGGATATCGCGGGTCGTTCAAACCCTTTTGAGCAGAAACCACCAACGGCAGTGTGGATTCGACAACCTCTTTGCCACCTTCAATGTCACGCTCGGCTCGGACCAACGTACCTTCGATCGTTAGTGCGCTGGCTACACTGATGTTTGGCCACGAAACCAGCTCAGCCACCATCGCCGGAATTTGGAGGGAATCGTGATCGATCGATTGGCGTCCAAACAGTACAATGTCTGGAGCGGTTTCCTGAACCAACGCTGCCAAACTACGAGCCACGACAAAGCTGTCCCGACGGTCCTCATCTTTGATCAACACCGCCGCATCAGATCCCATGGCCAACGCCGTGCGGAGGATTTCTTTACCAGAGTCGCCGCCAACGGTCACGGTTGTTACGGACCCTCCATGCTGTTCGCGGAGTCGCAAGCCCTCTTCGATCGCAAACTCGTCGTAAGGATTGAGGATAAACTTCACCCCTTGCGGATTGATGGACGTACCATCTGGACCAACACTAATCTTCGTGGTGGTATCAGGTACTTGAGAGATACAAACGAGGATGTTCATGGGTACTTCACGTATGATAGTTTCGAGATGAGATAACCAGAATGGGCTACAAAGATACGACCCTGTCGTTACAGCTGACCCGTAGCCCAGCGCACATCGATCTCAGCAATAGCTTGGTCAGCGCGGGCAGCCGCGATCCGCAATAGAGCCTCAGCAAGAAATCGCTCACGTAGGTTGACCTGCAGTAGTGTCGACTCGCCGGCTGAGAGCAGTCGTAGTTCTGCTGCAAGCATCCGCTGCGCCAGCTGGACCTCGACCTCGGCAGCGTCCACCCGCTGGCGGGCCCGCTGGAGGGCAACAACAGCGTTCGACGCATCAATAGACACCGAACGCCGAATAATGATCTCCGACAAGTCCGCACGCTGAACACCGATACTGGCAACCTGGGCTCCGGCTAGGGCACTACGAAAGAGCAGAGGTTGGGAAACCCGCACGCCCATTTTATAATCAGCGGATCCGAGCTGATTGGCGTCGTAGCTGGTAATGGCAGCTTCGAGCTCGACATACGGACGAAGAAATTCCTGAGCCAGCGCCGAGTCGAGTCGTGCCAGCGACTGCAGAACGCGAAGGCGGGCCACTTCCGGTCGCTGTTGCTGAGCCTGTTCTTCGGCGGCCTGGATATCAATCGTGGTGGTAGATTCCCGAGGCAGTTCCTCCGGCGAGCCCTGCAACGCCAACGGTTGCCCGTCGGCGCCCCACACCATAAACGATAATGCATTCCGAGCTTGCTCCAGCTTACGCAGAGCATCGAATTGTTGCCCGCGCCTGCGCTGGACCTCTTGAGCAATCTCCACACTGTCGATCATTGGTCGCTCGCCAATAAGGGCCAACCGAGCGATTTGCACCATCCTGCGCTCGGCTAGGACAACCATCGTGTCGATCACCTCGCGTTCGGCGTGCGCTAAGGCCCAGCTCCAGTACAACCTCGCAGCGGTTCGCAGGAGGTTGTTCCGTTCAATGCGATACTGAGCACGCGCTGCCTCGGGGCGCTGAAGAGATTTCTGCAGCTGCGTGCGCCGGCGGTCCGTGAAGATGCCTTGAAAAAGGGGGAGGGACACACCCAATGACGCCTCGCCAGCCGTGGCCGTTCGATTCTCTGGATCCAGCTGGAAGCCAATGCCTCGACGATACTCCGCCTTGAGTTTTGGTCCGAACAACATGTTCAGTGGAAGCTCCAGACTGCCATCCAGGTAATTGACCTTATCGGCCCCTGATTTGTCCTTGTACTCATACGTGAGTTGCAAGTCTGGATCAAATCGTCCTAACGCATTGCGAATCTCCGCCTCTGCCAATTCCGGCTCGTACGAGGCCGCGCGCAGGGCAGGGTGTGTCTGTTCCACCGTGCGTAACACGTCCTGCAGCGTCAGTACCTGCTGACCAAGGAGCGGTGGTGCAGATAGGACGAGCCAAATCAGCCAAACGCCTCTCACGAGCCCCCCTTGGACGAGCCCCCCTTGGAGCTGGTCGGATTCGACGTCGACACGGGAGCCACAGGGAA
>CAZBOW010000009.1:8928-33201 GCA_964493635.1 uncultured Hyphomicrobiales bacterium | reverse complement strand
ACGAGCCCCCCTTGGAGCTGGTCGGATTCGACGTCGACACGGGAGCCACAGGGAACTCCGGTGGGAAGCCCATGACACGACGCCAGATCTCATAGCCAAGCACAACTTCTTCAAGCATCACCCAACCCGTTACAGCCGTTCCTTGGCGCAGGAATCTCTGATCCGGCCAGCGACGACCACCATCTTCCGGAACCACTAACAAGCGGAATCGTCCCGAACCGTCATCAACGGCATCGATCACCTTGATCCGACCATGGAAAATGCCAACACTGATGTTGGACCATCCGGAGAACATAAAGGCTGGGAAACCGGCGAACTGCAACGAAACCCGACGCCCAGGCTCGACAATAGCCGCATCCATACCGCTGACGTAGATCTCTGCTGCCTGGTCGTCCGTTGTTGGAACGATCACGGCAAGCTGATCGCCCTCCTTGACCGTCTGTCCACTACCAACCCGATTGATCCGCACAACGGTGCCGTCCAAGGGCGCAACAACCGTGCCTGCGCCAACCCGACCGGTAGCATTGGCCAATCGAACATCAACTTCTTGAACGGCGACAGACGCAGAATTGACCGTTCGCAGTTCTTCGGCACGCAGAGTTTCTACATCCTGCAGTGCTGCCAGAACAGCGGCGGCAGCACTGACCGAATCAGCAAGAGCTTTCTGCAGATCCAGTTGAGCGGACTCGTACTGTCGACGGCTGAACAGTTCATCCTGGCGGAACAACGTATCTGCCCGCTGAAATCGGATTCGAGCCGTTGAGGCTTGAACCACGGCGTTATCAAATCGAGCCACCGATTGATTGTATCGTTGTTCGGCCTGTCGTCGTCGCTGCATCGATGCTTCAATGGCCTGATCCTGAGCAGCCACCGTCTGATCACGGAGAATCGACAAACGATCCAGCAATTGTCGATCAAAGAACGATGTTCCGATATCGGCGAGGATGACGAGGGTATCGCCTTTTCGTACACGATCTCCTTCGTTCACATACCACTTCACCACCCGTCCGGAGATTGCCGATTCTACCGTCTGCGGACGTGCATCCGGCGCAAAGGACGTAACCTGTCCGGAACCAATAACCGTCTGCTGCCATGGAACAAAACCGAGGAACACTGCCGTAATGACCAAGACAACTGCAATGAGACCTACCAACCAACGATGAAGATTCGGTGTTGTGGTGAGTCGAAAACTCGTGGATCGAACAGGATGGATCGTCGAGGAGATATTCGACCACAATTCACGATGACGAAGGTTACGCATTGCGGCCCTCCTGATGATCGTCGCTGCGAACGTTAAACACCGCAGGCAGAGGGAATAGCGAAGCAAAGATGGAGTTTGGCGCTGAGACCAACTCCTGCGGACTTCCACTCTCCTGTATCACGCCATCACTCAGCACGCAGACCTGCGGGGTGATCCGAATCAGCTCGGGATCGTGTGAGACGTTGATGACGGTCCACCCCTTCCACGACACGAGATCCTGAATGATCGCCAGTTTGATGGCATCCTCGATCCCATCAAATGCCTCGTCGATCAGCAGGAGTTGTGGTTGGTGTACAATGACGCGGGCCAGTAAAATGCGCCGGCGCATGCCATAAGAAATTGCATCACCGCCACTATGCAGGATGGTCTCGATGCCGTGGGGAAGCACGCGGACGTCACGCTGAAGATGCGTCATCTGCAAGGCCCACTCGAGTTGTGCGTTCGGAAGATCCCGACCAAGAAGGATGTTCTCACGCACCGTCCCTTGAATGATGGTGTCTTCGGGTAAAACGTAGCCAATGTGCTGACGCACATCCTGAATGTCAAGCTCTCGGAGGTCACGACCATTGATGCGGACGGTTCCGTGATCGGCCTCATAGATTCCACTAATCAGATTCAGCATTGTGGATTTACCCGAACCGCTTTGACCAACAAGAGACACTCGACCCCCAGCAGGCACCGTAATGCTAGCCCCTTGCAAGACCTTTCGTGAACCGAGGGTGAGTCCAACGTTGTCCAGCTCGACCGTGAGTGGTCCGGTAACAGTCAGCTTTACGCCACCGATGGGCTCCAGCGGTTGTTCGGCGATGGCAGCAAGCTTGTCAAGGGCAGCGATGAAGTCGTAATACGTATCGAATTCACCAAGAATCTTCTCGATGGCGCCCAAAATCATGATGATGATGATTTCGGCAGCCACCAGCTGGCCGAGTGAGATCTGCTGCTCGATCACCAAGATTCCACCCAACCCCAGAACACCAACCGTAGCAAAGGCCTTGAATAGGGTGGTTCCTAGAATCTGCCGTGCGAGAATGACAAAGTGGCGATGCTTTGCATCGACGTACGTACCCCCGATACTATCAATACGGTCGTAGGCAAAGCCCATCGCATTGGCAAGTTTGAAGCTCTGTTGATTGCGGGCAACATCTTCAATCCAAGCCGCTGCCTGGTACTTGCGCTTCGAGACAACCACAGCCGTATCGATGGCCCGACGCCCCAGGACGAAGACGAGCACCGGAATAAACAGGACGAAGAGCAGGTCATAGACAAGGAAGAACGGATGGTAGAAGGCCAACAGCACCAAGCCAACAATCAACATGAGAATACTGCGGACCCCTTCCAGCAGGAACTTCGCGATCGACTTTTGGACCGTCATGACATCAAAAAATCGATTGACGAGCTCCGGTGTGTACATCGTGACATCCCGTGCCCGCTGCATTTGCGGTAGTCGAGATACAACGTCGAAGGCCGTGCGAACGAACAGCCGTCGTTGCATCACGTCAACAACGTACTGTTCCAAGACGGCAATTCCAGCGGTGAGGACCATCGCAACAAACACCACGGCGCAGAGGACAACTAGCTGCCGGTTAAAGACTCCCAAGGCCACGGAATTCACAATCGACTGCGATGACAGTGGGATCACCAAACCCAGAAGACTTGATAGGATTCCGTAGACCACGACGTACCAGATGTCCCGTTTCTCATTAGAAACAAACCGGGAGATGTACGGCCAGACGTCTTTGAACCTTGCTTCCTTGTCTTTCTTGTACTCTGTACCCTTCACTGGGGGTAACGATTCGGTCACCGACAGGAATGAATGGTATTCTCCGCCAACATCAATCACCGAACCAGACGCCGTTCGTCTAACGGAGGCCATAACCCCGGCTTCACGGAGTGCTTCTGCGGCAATCTGCAACTTTGTGTCCTCGGTGACGGGTCGAGACATTACGTATCGACGCACACGTTCAAAGCGTTCTGGGGCTGTCGACAGATCAATAATGGACGAGACCAATGCAAGGACATCGGCACGGGCATTATCCTGTTGTTGTTGGTTCATAGGTAGGATGGTGGATGCTGCGTTCTTTGTATTCGATTCAGCAAAGCCATGGGTAACGATGGATCAGTGTTCAATATTGTGCGTCTGTCACGAACGGTGGCGACGCTTCGCAGAAAGTTCGTTCTCGATGTATCGCCCCGTGAGAGAATCTGGAACCGTTGCGACCTCCTCAGGAGTTCCCGCAGCTACAATGGTGCCGCCATGTTGACCACCACCGGGCCCAAGGTCGATAACATGGTCGGCATGGACAATCACATCCATATTGTGCTCAATCACCACCACAGTGTTTCCTCGATCGACGAGTCGGTCTAGCAGTTCCAGTAACACGCGGATGTCCTCAAAGTGTAAACCTGTCGTTGGTTCATCCAGGACGTAGAGCGTTTTGCCGGTACTTGTCCGAGACAGTTCGGTGGCCAATTTCACCCGTTGTGCCTCACCGCCGGAGAGGGTCGGAGCCTGCTGTCCAAGATGGATATAGGTAAGGCCTACATCGTAGAGGGCCTGCAGTTTCTTACGAATCTTGGGAATGTCTGCGAACACCGACAGTGCTTCCTCAACCGTCAGGTCGAGAACGTCGGCAATGGAGTATCCCTTGAATCGCACCGCTAGCGTCTCCATGTTGTATCGTTTACCGTTGCAGGAGTCGCAGGCAACAAACACATCTGGCAGGAAGCTCATTTCAATCTTTCGTATTCCGGCTCCCTGGCACTCCTCGCATCGGCCCCCTTCAACATTGAACGAGAATCGACCAGCACTATAGCCGCGAATCTTTGCTTCCGGCAGCATAGTGTAGAAGTCACGAATCAGCGTAAACAACCCCGTATACGTGGCCGGATTCGATCGGGGAGTTCGACCAATAGGCGACTGGTCGATATCGATCACCTTGTCGATGTGACCGATTCCCTCAATACGGTCGTATGGCAGAGGCACGGCTTCGCTCACACTAAACTGACGGGCAAGAATAGGGAAGAGCGTATCGGTGATCAGAGAACTCTTCCCGGATCCACTCATGCCAGTTATCACGGTGAACGTACCCAGCGGGATGCGGAGATCCACATGCTGGAGGTTGTGACCACGCGCTCCGAATAGCTCCAGTGCCGAACCTGAGCCCGGTCGTCGGACCTCGGGGACCACGACGTCACGCCGACCACTTAAGTATTGCAACGTCATTGAGTCGGGGTAGATCTGTTCGAGTTCGAGAGCACGCGTGGACAGCACGTCCTGTTCGCGAACATCAAACTGTGCCACGATGGTACCACCGTGAACACCGGCGCCAGGACCCACATCAACAACATGATCGCACGATTCAATCATATCCCGATCGTGTTCAACAACGATCACGGAGTTACCAAGATCGCGCAGTCGCTGCAGCGAGGCAATCAACCGTTGATTATCATGCTGATGCAATCCAATACTCGGCTCGTCTAGAACGTAGGTGACACCCACCAACTGAGATCCAATCTGTGAAGCAAGACGAATCCTCTGTGACTCACCACCAGAAAGCGTCCGAGATGCGCGGTCCAGCGTTACGTATCCAAGCCCGATCTCCCGCAGGAAGGTTAGTCGCGTAGCGATCTCCTTGACCACAGCATCAGCAATTCGCTGCTGGCGTGCATCGAGCTGTTCGAGGATCGTAGAAATCCACTCCAGGCATGTGTCGATGTCCAACGCTACAACGTGATCGATGCCTTGTCCAGCGATGTGAATGGCACGGTGCGACTCTTTGAGTCGTGTTCCATTGCAGGCTCGGCAAGGTTTTGTGGCGAGGAACTTCTCAATAGCCTTTCGTTGGGCAGCCGTTGATGCATGCTCCAGTTGATGTCGCATCGTAGGGAGGATGCCGAGAAAGTCGTGCTTGGTGTGAATGTCTCCGTACTGGACGCGAACCGTCTTCTTCGCGCCAGAGCTCGTCCCGTCCAGAAGAGCCGATCGCTGCTCATCGGATAAGGCATTGATCGGAGTGTGCAGATCGATCCCTTCAGCACTGCAAAAGGCCAGTACCTGTCGCCATAGCCAGGTCTCGCGCTTTTTGCCGAGCAGTGCGATGCCACCGTCAATGATGGACCGCTGCGGGTCCGGGATTACCAACTGAAGATCAAACTCCTGCCGCTCGCCCAAACCATCACATTCCGGACATGCACCAACCGGAGAGTTGAAGGAAAACATCATCGGCGATGGAGTTTCATACGACGTTCCGCAGCTGGGACAGGCGTAGGACGTGCTAAAGTAGACGTCGGACCATTCGTCAGAATCCTGTTCTACCAGAACAATGACACCGCCTTCACCAAGATGCAAAGCGGCTTCAACCGATGTTCTGAGCCGTTGCTGACTCTCCGCTGAGATGCTGAGTCGGTCGACAACAAGGTCGATGGTGTGGACCTTGTAGCGGGGTAGCTGCATGCCTTCAACAATGTCTTGTACCACACCGTCGACGCGTACTCGGGTATATCCCTGCCTGCGATACTGATCGAACAGTTCACGGTAATGTCCCTTGCGCGCTGCCACCAGGGGAGAAAGAACTTGAATACGGGTACCGAGGCCAAGCTCCATGATGGCATCAACGATTTGGTCCAACGTCTGCTGACGAACGGGGATGGCACACTCCACACAGAACTGTGTACCCACACGGGCATAGAGCAATCGCAAATAGTCATAGATCTCGGTGATGGTACCAACCGTCGACCGCGGATTACTTCCTACCGTTTTCTGTTCAATCGAAATCGCCGGAGAAAGCCCCTCGATAACATCCACGTCGGGTTTCTTCATCATGCCAAGGAACTGACGCGCATACGTCGACATACACTCGACATACCGGCGTTGGCCCTCGGCATATACCGTATCAAAGGCAAGAGACGATTTCCCAGAACCACTCAATCCGGTTACCACCACTAACTGATCGCGCGGTATGGTTATGCTGACGTTCTTGAGGTTATGCTCACGCGCCCCTCGCACGGTGATGGCTTGAAGATCCTGACCGATGCTCACAGGAAGGCCTCCAATTCAGATTCCGACTGCAGCATCACCGCACGTCCTTTCGCACCATCAGGTGGTCCAACAATTCCTGCGGCTTCCAGCTCATCAACGATCCGAGCGGCCCGCGCATATCCCACCTTTAGTCGTCGCTGCAAGGTGCTTACACTGGCCTGTTGAAGCTGGACAAAGATCCGTGCGGCATCTTCGAACAAGGCGTCCCGATCAGCGTCGGCACTACCGCGGGCATTTCCGCGCTTATTGATCGACGGCAAGATGTATGGCTGTGAGTATCCCTTTTGCTTTCCAATGTGCTCACAGATGGCCTCGACCTCTTCGGTAGAGATAAAGGCATTCTGCATCCGAATCGGTTTCGGTGTATTACCCGGGACGAAGAGCATGTCTCCGTTCCCGATGAGGTGTTCGGCACCACTGCCATCGATGATCGTGCGAGAATCAATGCGCGATGATACCTGGTAGGCAATCCGGGCAGGGAAGTTCGCCTTGATCAAGCCTGTCACAACATCAACCGACGGACGCTGCGTAGCCACGATGCAATGGATACCAACGGCACGAGCCAACTGTGCGATGCGAACAATCGGTTCCTCCACTTCCTTGGAAGCGGTCATCATCAGGTCGGCAAGCTCGTCGATGATCACCACGATGTACGGCATGGGTTTATGCGTCATCCCACCTTTATCGGTGATCTTGCCTTCCTTCACCTTTCGGTTATAGTCCGCGATGTTTCGCTGTCCAGCTGCTGCCAGGACATTGTATCGCAAACTCATCTCCTCGACAACCGCCTTGAGCACGACCACAGCATTGTGCGGTTCCGTGACGATGGTCTCGTCGATATCTGGACTGATGGCAAGGAAGTGATTTTTCAGAGACTTGTATAACGTCATCTCTACCCGCTTCGGGTCGACAATCACAAACTTTACATCGCGCGGATGCATGCGGTAGAGCAGCGACGCAATGATGGAGTTAATGCCGACAGATTTTCCTTTGCCCGTAGCTCCGGCGATCAGCAGGTGCGGCATCTTCGCCAAGTCTGCGCAGTACACCTCGCCGACGACCGTCTTGCCCATGGCAATAGGAAGCTTGATATCCGGATTGTGGTACTTCGGACTCTTGATGATCGATCCGAAGCGGACAATGGACGCCTTGGTGTTCGGGATCTCGATCCCAACGGTTCCCTTACCAGGGATTGGTGCAATGATCCTCACGGCTGGGGCTTTCAGCGCTAGGGCGATGTCGTCGGCAAGTGACTCAATCTGGGATACCTTCACCCCCGAAGCTGGTACGAACTCGTACTGCGTCACAACCGGACCTGGCTGAACGGTCACGTTCTCAATCTTGATGCGGAACGTCTCAAGCTTTTCCTGCAGAATCTGAGCATTGCGCTCAAGTTCTGCATCGTCGACCATTGTTTCGTCCTTCTCATCGACCAAGAATGAGGGGGAAGGGGGCTTGTAAGCAATCTCCTCATCATACAGTGTCGTGGAACGTAGTGGCATCTCCACTTCAGCATCGTCGTGCTGTTCCTCCACATTGATCACCAGCGGACGCTGAGGTACACCGCTTGGAAGGGGAACGTCCTCGGCTTCTTCATCATCCCGCAGAAACAATGGCAGCTCCGGTTCATCACCTGGCTCCGACGGACCACGATCTGTCCCTACGATGATCGTCTTCTTAGGATGGAGCGCCTGCAAACGTTCTTGAATTGATCGCGTTTCCGAGACAGGGCCTGCATCAGGAGGCGCGGTTGTTTCCGGTGTCTCGGCTGCGGCAGAAGGGCGTACTGGACGTGCTGGCGCAGAGCGAACGATGCGAACCGTCGAGGAGAGGGTCTGTTCCACGGGGAGCGTCTCAGCTACCGCATCATCGTTGCCATCATCGTTGCCGACATCAAGATTCGTATCGTCCACATCAGCCGCCGTAGTGCCGGTGGGTCGCACAGGTTCGGATCGACGTCGTGCTGCCGATGTCACTGCAGAGCCCGCCAGTGGTGAAACGGAGTTCATTGCCGACGTCGTTGAGGATTTCGAGATCTGTGACACCCTCTGTGACACCTTGGCAAGCACATTCTCCAGCCAGCTCGAGATCCGAGCCGGATCAAGATCGTACCCCATCACCGCCACAAACCCAGCCGCAACAATTACGACCGCTACCGTCCCAAGTGTCCCGATCAACTGAGCGAGCGTACCGGCCAGGAACTGGCCAATGGCACCGCTCCACACACGATCAACCGTTGGGAACCATGATGATGTCTCACCAATCAATGCAAGGGTTGCTCCGAAACATGCCAATAGTACCGCAACAGCAAGGGAGGTCAGCGAAAACCGGCGTACACGGGGAGTAATGCGCTGGAAGCGATAGAGATCTCTGGCCCAGAACATCATCATCACGGGCAGCACGTTCGACCATATCCCAATGCCGGATACATACAGCCAGTGCGCCATCACCGCACCCAGCAAGCTCAGACCGTTGTGGGTAGTCTCGGCCTTCGCGCGAACCTCAGGATCCCCACGAAGAATCCCAATGATTTCGCCCATCGAGAGTTGGGCATTGGCTTCATCCCGTTCTGTGTAGGTCAGCAGAGCAATCAACAACAAACCGGCAAACACTCCTAAGAGTATCGCACCGGTACGAATTCTGCGTGATCGATCGATGTCAGTGCGCTCCTGAAGTACCGTGGGCTCGTCGACTGAATCCACATCGTCGGTCACGGGTGGTCGGTTCCGCGTGTTTCTCCGCGGAGGAGTAATCTCGTTCATGCGTTTGGCCATACGTCCTCTGGGTCTGCACAGCCACACGATTCCGTGACGGCATCAGTGTAGCGGTGCGTGAAGGTGCTGCAGCCGAAAATTATGGATATTTGCGGCGTGATGCATCTAGATTCCGAACGTTTGCTCCTGATTGCGGGCCCTTGTGTTGTCGAGGGTCGGGAGCTCTGTTTCCGCGTGGCTGAAGATCTCCAGAAGTACGCTGCACAGCGTCCCGTTCAGCTGGTGTTCAAGGCTTCCTACCGCAAGGCCAATCGCACCAGTGCGGGGTCGTTCACGGGCATCGGCGATGACGAGGCACTCCGTATCCTCGACGACGTACGCCAAACCTTTGCGCTACCAATTCTTACGGATATTCACACTGAGGCCGAGGCTGCTCAGGCGGCCGCTGTTGCCGACGTACTCCAGATTCCGGCTTTTCTCAGCCGCCAGACTTCACTCCTTGTGGCAGCCGCCAACACCGGCCGGGTCATCAACATCAAAAAGGCACAGTTCATGGCTCCAGAGGATGTGGTCAAGGCCGCTGAAAAAGTGACCTCGGCAGGCAACCCTGCCGTCTGGCTCACCGAACGAGGAACGTCGTTTGGCTACCATGATTTGGTTGTGGACTTTCGCGGTCTGGTGACGATGCGAGAATCGGGCTTCCCAGTGATTTTTGATGCCACACACTCCGTTCAGCGACCATCACTGGGCTCGACTTCCGGAGGCGCTCCGCAGTTTATTCCCGCCCTGGCACGGGCAGCTGCCGCAGTTGGAATTGACGGCCTATTTGTAGAGACGCACCCGGACCCACCGTCAGCAAAGAGCGATGCAGCGACGCAGCTGCCGCTAGACCATCTCGCCGTGGTGATCGACCGTGTACTGCGTCACTGGGAGCTGCAGCGGTGATTCGTCCGGCGGTCGCCGTGATGGCTCGTTGGCTGAGTGTCGTACAGGCTGCGATGCTTTTGATATCGTGCAACGGCACCCCTGCCGCAAGCCCCCTTCACGATGATCCCTACCGACAGGCTCCGCTCCATGCGTCCTATCGTGTTCGCATCGTCCTCTATGATTCATCAGCAATACAGGCCGTCATTACAGCCGGTCGTGCAACCATCGACGAGGACCGACATATGACGCTCCTCACCGATGGGGTCCATGTGGTCCTCTACAACGTGGCAACTGGCGCACAAACGGCTGTGCTTGATGCCGACAATGCCGAGGTGAACGACGCGACACAGGACATGGTGGCAACCGGCAACGTCATCTTCGTTTCTGATTCTACAGCCACCACGCTACGCACTCCTCGTGTGCTGTGGAATCATGCCCAGCAGCAGTTACAGTCCGAATCTACCGTGGAGATCACAACTCCGCGCGAGCAGATTCACGGCGTTGGGTTTCGTTCCGATCAGTACTTAAGCGACTATCGCATTTATCACGTCCGGGGAATACGTCAGTAGGGGAATCTCATGCCGCAGCGGATGATCATTGCTGGTAACTGGAAAATGAACGTAGGGCCAGATGTCGCCGGAGAGCTTGCACTTACGCTAGCGGCATCCGACGCGATCGTGGCATTTCTGCAGAGTGGTGGAGAGCTGATTGCCTGTCCTCCGTACCTCAGCCTCCCGGTTGTGGCTCAGCGGTTGCGTGGATCTGGCATCAAGGTGTTTGGGCAGAACTGTCACTGGGAACAGAACGGAGCCTACACCGGGGAGATCAGTGCCTCGATGCTGCAAACCGTCGGGTGTAGCGGCGTCATACTCGGACATTCTGAACAGCGACGCGATCACGCCGATACCGACCAACGTGTCGGCGCCCGAGCTCGGGCAGCAGCACACGCCGGTTTACAACCCATCATCTGCATTGGTGAGACGGCCGATGAGTATGCTGCCGGTTTGACCATTGATGTGATCTCCTCGCAGATTGACACCATCGTTGAACACGCAGGTGTCGATTCGGTACGGGGTGCCTTCTGGGCGTACGAGCCTCGCTGGGCAATCGGTACCGGCGTGACACCAACACTGGATGAGATTCAGGCCGTGCACGAGGCGATACGCCAACGCTGTCGGACCTACCACGGGATCGATCTTCCAATTCTGTACGGAGGTAGTGTTACCGACGACAATGCCGCCGACATCCTGTCACTGCAGGATGTGAACGGAGCCCTCATTGGCGGTGCGTCCATTCAGGTTGCACGCTTTCAGCGGATCGTCGAGCAGGCTCAGAGCGCACTTCGTGATCAATGTTCGTTAGGGGGCTGAACAGCCATGACGCTCACTGTCGCGAATATTCTCACCGTTTCACGCATCTTTCTGGCACCCGTGTTCATGGTATCCATGCTCATGGATACTCCCACCAGCATTGCGTTAGCTGTGGCTGTGTTCGTGATTGCGGCACTCACCGATTGGCTGGACGGAGCATCGGCACGGGCGTGGGATCAAGTGACAGAGCAAGGAACCTATCTTGATCCGCTGGCAGATAAAGTGTTAACGACCACGGCATTTGCCACGTTCTACCTGCAAGGGATCATGCCGTTGTGGATGGTACTGCTGATGGTGGGTCGCGATTTTGCCATCACATCGTTGCGAAGTGTTGCCGAGGGTAAGGGGGTACAACTCGTAACCTCCTGGCATGCCAAGGTGAAAACCTTTCTACAGATGTTCGTCATCGTCTACATTCTCGTTCTTGTTCTTCTGGCGCAGCCACTACTTGCAGTGCCCCCAGAGATTCAGGCGTTCTGCGTAAGCGCACTGGACTCGTGGTTTACCCTGGGACCACTTCTCGCCTTAACGATCCTGACGGTCTGGACGGCAGTTGAATACCTGGTTCGCTACCGGGCACTGTACGCGGCCTCCCGTCCCGTCTCCGAGTTGATTGTATCGCTTGGCGGCGTTGGCCGACTGCCCATCGCACCAGGAACGTGGGGAAGTGCCGTTGTAGCCATCGGTGCCCTGTTTCCATGGAGCAACGACACTGCCGCCGCCCTCACCTTTGCATTGATAGCCGTCATGGCCATTGTGTTGGGACTTCGCGCTATTCCTCACGTGCAACCCACGCATGGCGCTGACCCCTCGCTGGTTGTTATCGATGAAGCAGCAGGGATGGCCCTTGTCCTAGTGGCTCCACTGGCACGTTCCGATGTCTGGTGGCTGGCCGCGGCCTTTCTTCTGTTTCGATTATTCGACATCATGAAGCCATGGCCTGCCAACGCGTTTAACAAGCGTCACGAGCCATGGGCCGTTATTGCCGATGACGTCGTTGCGGCTGTCTACACCGTTGGGGCAATCTATCTTTTCAACGCAGCTCTGCAGCCACTGGTCATCGCGGTTTCACTCTGGTAGTCGCCTGTAGGCCCCGTGGTTATGGTGCCTGTGGATAAGTAGGCCTTGCCAGAGCCCTTGGCTATGGGATATTTTGCTCCTGCATTCCTTTTTATCACCAGTTTTTGTGGGGTTCTCATGAACAAGGCAGAGCTTGTTGAAGCCATTGCCGCTGCTGCAGGGTTGAATAAAACGCAGGCAGAGGCAGCGTTGAATGCTACGGTCGCTACGATTAAGGGCGAGCTGGGCAAGGGTCGTGACGTTTCGTTGATCGGATTCGGCTCGTTCAAAGTGACGAAGCGTGCAGCCCGTATGGGTCGCAATCCGCAAACCGGTGCCGCTCAGAAGATCGCAGCGCGCAAGGTTCCAAAGTTCACGGCCGGTGCCGACCTGAAGGCCGTCGTGAACGGCGAGAAGAAGGCTCCTGCTAAGAAAGCCGCCAAGAAGAAGTAAGCTGTCGACGCTGAACTGTTGAACAGTTCCAATGAAGAGCCCGCCGCTGGTGGGCTCTTTTTTTGTACCTTTGTGCTCGATGCCGCTCGCCCATCTGCTGACCACCAGAGACCTATCTGATCAGGGTCTGAAGACTCTCCTCAAAGAGTCGAATGCGATTGTTCCTCATCTCGGTCATCGGCATGATCTGACGTACACGCTGCCGGGCCGGAACATTGCACTGGTGTTCTTCGAGCCATCAACGCGCACCCGACTCTCCTTCGAGACAGCCGCACATCGTCTGGGCGCGTCGACCGCACTCTTTCAGCCTGCCGGCTCCAGCATCGAGAAGGGCGAAACGTTTCTCGATACCATCCAGACGATCGACGCCATGAAGTTTGATGCCATGGTGATCCGGCATGGACTCGACGGCACGCAAGCCCACATTGCGTCCACGGTGTCGGTACCGGTGATCAGCGCTGGTGAGGGGACCAAGGCCCACCCGACCCAGGGGCTGTTGGATGCCTCGACCCTCATCGAACACTATGGCTCACTGGACGGTATGAAGATGGTTATCGTTGGTGATGTCCGACACTCGAGAGTGGCGCGCTCCCAAGTTGACGTCTGCACGCGGCTTGGTGCTGACGTTGCTATATGTGCTCCGAAGGAACTGTTACCACAGGAGCACGATTTCATTCACGGCTTGCAAACGTTCGATAACGTCGATGAGGCTCTCGAATGGTGTACCGTGGTGAGTGTCCTACGCCTTCAGCGAGAGCGGTTCACCGACGTCACGATTAGTGATCTGGATGCCTATCGGGCGCATTTTACGATTACTCGCGAACGCCTGGAGCGAATGCCAAACGTGCGGATGATTCATCCGGGACCTGTCAATCCCGGAGTAGAGATCGACCACGGCTTAATTCAGCACCCACAGTCGCTGATCCATCGTCAGGTAACCCATGGTGTTGCCCTGAGGATGGCCGTCATCTCCCGCATCCTAACCCAACCTGCATCGATCATCCGACACTAACCGAACACCGACCACGCACTGACCACGCACTGACCACACACTGACCAGACACGAACCCTACCATGCCACGCCGTACTGACCTCCATACTATTCTCGTCATCGGCTCGGGCCCGATCGTGATCGGTCAGGCCTGTGAATTCGATTACTCCGGAACACAAGCATGTAAGGTATTGAAGGAGGAAGGCTTTCGCGTTGTGCTCATCAACAGCAATCCGGCAACGATCATGACGGATCCTCAGATTGCGGACAAAACGTATATCGAGCCGATTACACCGGAATGCATCGAGGAGATCATCAAGCGTGAACGCCCGGACGCAATCCTTCCAACCATGGGCGGTCAGGTAGCCCTTAACGCTGCCATCCAGCTCCACGAACACGGCATCCTTGAGAGGTATAACGTTGCCCTCATCGGCTCGAGTATTGAGTCGATCCACAAGGCAGAAGATCGTGAGCAGTTCATGGCTGCCATGCAGCGAGTCGGCGTTGAAATGCCACGCGGTGGATTCGTCCACGATGAAGCCACGGGCCTTGCGCTGATCGAACAAGTTGGTTTTCCGGCCATCATTCGACCATCGTTTACCCTTGGTGGAACCGGTGGGGGAATTGCCTACAATCTCGAGGAATTCAAGGAGCTGCTGCGTTCTGGTCTGGTGGCCAGTCCGATCCATCGGGTTCTGGTCGAGGAAAGTATCATTGGCTGGAAGGAGTACGAACTCGAAGTCATGCGCGACCGAGCCGACAACGTGGTGATTGTCTGTTCGATCGAGAACGTTGATCCGATGGGAGTCCACACCGGAGACTCCATCACGGTTGCGCCAGCTCAAACACTCACGGACCGTGAGTACCAGCGCATGCGCGACTCCGCTCTGAAAATCATTCGTGAAATCGGCGTCGAGACCGGTGGTTCGAACATCCAGTACGCCGTTGATCCACGAACCGGTCGGATGGTGGTCATCGAAATGAACCCGCGCGTGTCGCGCAGCTCTGCACTTGCATCGAAGGCAACGGGCTTCCCGATCGCGAAAATGGCTGCCAAACTTGCCGTCGGCTACACTCTGGACGAGATTGTCAACGACATCACCAAGAAAACTCCGGCAAGTTTCGAACCGTCGATCGACTACGTTGTCGTCAAAATCCCACGCTGGGACTTTGAGAAGTTCCGCGAGTCCGATACGACACTTGGCGTACAGATGAAGTCTGTAGGCGAGGCCATGGCCTTCGGTCGAACCTTCAAAGAGGCCCTTCAAAAAGGGCTTCGATCACTTGAGCAGAAGCGAATGGGCTTTGGTTTTGATCGCCGAGAGTACACACGGCGCGAAACCCCAGCACAGAGTGAGATCGACGTACTGCGCAAACAACTTGCCATCCGACATGCCTCATCGATCTTCGATCTCTGTGATGCTCTTCGGTTTGGTATCCCTCACGACGAGATTGCTTCGACCACCGGGTACGACCCATGGTTTGTTGATCAGTGTGCCCAGATCGTGGAGATGGCTCACGAGATCCTCCACGTCGCCGAACAGGGGACCCCTCTCGATGCCATAACCTCCGAGCAATTCTACACGTGGAAGTCGTATGGCTTCAGTGATGCGCAGCTGGCCTGTCTGTTCGACACGACCGAGGGCAGTGTTCGTCATCATCGTTGTGCCAAAGGAGTTCTTCCGGTATACAAGACGGTCGACACCTGCGCCGCAGAGTTCGAATCCGAGACACCGTACCACTATTCAACCTATGGTCAGGAGACCGAGGCACTGCCGAGCACCCGAAAGAAGGTAGTCATTCTCGGAAGTGGTCCCAATCGCATTGGCCAGGGCATCGAGTTCGACTATTGCTGTGTCCAGAGCGTCTTCGCACTGCGTTCGTCTGGATATGAAGCAATCATGATCAATTGCAACCCGGAAACGGTGTCGACAGACTACGACACCACCAATCGGTTGTACTTCGAACCACTGACGTTCGAAGATGTGATGAATGTGTTGGATGTGGAACAACCCGACGGCGTTATTGTCACAATGGGTGGCCAGACTCCCCTGAAACTTGCGCAGCAGCTGGCCGATGCCGGTGTGCCTTTAATTGGCACCTCGCCGGATGGCATCGACCTTGCAGAGGATCGCAAACGGTTTGGCCAGCTCACGGACGCTCTTGGTATTCTCTCACCTCCATGGGGTACGGCAACATCCGAGGAAGAGGCTGTGCAGGTAGCTGCTCGTGTTGGGTATCCAGTGCTCGTGCGCCCATCCTACGTCCTTGGTGGTCGGGCAATGCAGATCTGTTATCGTGAGGAGACGCTGCGCACCTACATGCAACGGGCCTTTGCTGAGGACTCCAGTCGCCCCGTCCTGATTGATCACTTCCTGGAAGATGCGCAGGAATTCGACGTCGATGCCGTCTCTGACGGAACGACCACTCGCATTGGGGGAATCATGCAGCACATCGAGGAAGCTGGTATCCACTCCGGCGACTCCTCCTGTGTACTGCCACCGTACAGCACGCCAGTGGCACTCCTGGAAACGATGAAGGACTACACACGGAGATTGGCATCTGCCCTGAAGGTTGTCGGACTCCTGAACATCCAATTTGCCGTCAAAGGAGATACGGTCTACGTCTTGGAGGTCAACCCCCGTGCGTCCCGCACGGTGCCCTTTGTGAGCAAGGCCACCGGAGTTCCGTTGGCACAAATCGCCACGCGCGTCATGGTGGGGGAGCCCCTTACCTCCATCGGCATGGAGGATCTTGATCTGACTCCATCCTGGGTTGCTATTAAAGAGTCGGTGTTTCCGTTCACCAAGTTTCCACATGCCAATGTGTTTCTTGGCCCAGAGATGCGGTCAACGGGTGAAGTAATGGGTATGGACACCTCCTTCGGACAGGCGATCGTCAAGGCCCACATCTCTGCCGGTAATGGTTTGCCGACATCGGGGAACGTCTTCATCTCCTTGAACGAACACGATAAGACGCAGCGAGCTGTCGAGATGGCCCGTGGATATCAGCAGTTGGGCTTTACGATTCTTGCCACGAAGGGAACAGCTGGCTTCTTGGAATCGCACGGTGTGCACACCGTTCAGGTTTTGAAGCACTACGAGGGCCGTCCCAGCATTATCGATATGATCTCAGATGGCGACGTCCACATTGTGATCAATACGCCGCTGGGGGAAAATGCACGTCATGACGAGGCGGTGATGGGACGTACGGCCATGAAGTACAAAGTGGCCTTCTTCACCACACTGGCAGCTGCCGAGGCCTCGTTACATGGTGTGCGAAGCCGCAACACGGAACAGATGACGGTCACGGCCTTGCAGGACTACTATGGCCACGCGTCCCAAGCTTGAGCGCACCTGGACGATTCTTGATATCATCCGGTGGGGCACGGACTACTTCCGCTCTCGAGCCATCGATGAGCCGCGTCTAACGATTGAACTTCTCCTGTGTCATGTACTATCCGTGGGTCGCGTGCGACTCTACGCCGATTTTGACAGGCCTCTGTCGAAAGATGAACTAGCCCAATTGCGATCGTGCGTTCAGCGTCGTGTGCACAATGAACCACTACAATACATCACGGGAACAGCCCACTTCTACGGCTTGGAGTTCGAGGTTACGCCCGACGTTCTGATACCGCGACCAGAAACCGAGATTCTCGTTGATCTTGTCCGGCAATGGATCCAGCAGCATCCTGAAAGCACAACGGCACTCGATCTGGGTACCGGTTCAGGCTGCATTCCGATTGCGGTTGCCCATCACCATCCGAACGTTACCTGGACCGGCATTGATGTGTCGGCTGCGGCCTTGGACGTGGCCCGACGGAATGCTGATCGCGCAGCTGTCTCAGGATCGATTCAGTGGGTCTGCAGCGACATTCTACGCGATCCACTGCCAGCGGCACACATCATTACGATGAATCCGCCCTACATCCCGTCGCATGAAGTACCCGATCTGCCCCTGCACATTCGCGGATACGAGCCTCACCACGCGTTAACCGATGATGCCGACGGGTTAACGTTTTATCGCCGCCTTGCCGAGCTGCTAAACGGAGGGCTGAACGGACCGGACACGATCGTTCATCCGCACTTCATCGTTGTGGAAGTCGGCTGGCAGGGGGCTCAGCCCGCGGCCGACCTGCTGTCGTCCTCTGGCACCGTAGCGGTCCATCGAGATTTGCAGGGCGTCGATCGCTTCGTGACGGTGGAACGTATACCGTCGACACACCGTCGACACAGGGACGACCATACCACTTCGTAACATGGCACGATCAAACGTATCGTAGCCAAGATTTGAGACGGAGTTTTTCGTAGATTCGCCCTGATGAGTGCTTCAACAGAGCATGAGACTGGTGATGCGGCCGATCAACCCATGTCCGGTGGTCACAGGCGGACGTACGAGATCGTCGGTCTTACAAGTCAGGATGTTCTCGGAGCCGACATTACAGACCTACGCAGTCGACTGGAACATGTAGGGTCGGATACGACGCTTGTGATTCTCGACATGCAACAGATCTCGTTCGTCAACTCATTGTTTCTGAGCAGTTTACTGGCTCTGCACACTGCACTGATGCGGCGGGGAACGGCTCTGGGTTTGCTCTCGCCTTCGCCGTCGGTAGTACAGGTGCTGAAACTTACTCGTCTTGATCGCATCATTCCGTGTGGGACGCTCGACGAGATTCTAAATATGACCTCGATCATCATTTAACATTCTGTTCAACTAGGAAAACACCATGAAGAACCTGACCAATGCACTCATCATTGTGCTGTGTCTTGCTGCGGCGTACGCCTTCTTCTACTTGGTTCTTGGAGCCGAGGGTAACTTCACCGACCCGAAAACCGGAGCTGTGGACTTCCACAATCCACAGAACGCGCTGGGCATGATTTACACCGGCGGTCCACTGGTTGGCTTGCTGCTGGCGTGTATTCTGCTTGCTATTACCTACACCGTTGAGCGTGCACTGTCGATCAGTAAGGCATCTGGTTCCAACAACATGTCGGCCTTCGCCTCGAACGTTGTCGGAATGGTCCGCAACGGAAAGTATGCCGACGCACTCAAGGCCTGTGACGCACAAAAGGGCAGCCTGGCGAACGTTCTGCGCTCCGCCGTTGAGCGATTTGAAAAGGTCGAGGGTGATGGCAGCCTGAACAACGAGCAAAAGCTGGGTGAAGTCCAACGGGTCATTGATGAAAACATGAACCTCGAGACGCCACTGCTGGAAAAGAACCTCGTGATCATTTCCACCGTTGCCTCGATTTCCACGATGATTGGTCTGCTTGGTACTACGGTAGGTATGATTCGTGCCTTTGCCGCACTCGGTGCCGGTGGCACGGTATCGGCTCAGCAGCTGTCGATCGGTATTTCCGAGGCCTTGTACAATACTGCTGGTGGTCTTGCTGCGGCGATCATCGCTATCGTAGCGTACAACTTCTTTACCAATAAGGTCGACACGTTCGTGTACACGATGGACGAGGCTATTCTCGACCTGATGGAGACGCTCTCAATCCGCATTGGCGGCAAGTTGTAAGCACCACACCTCTCAACAGGAATCGTCCATGTCCAAAATCAAGAAGAAGCGCGTGGGTTTCGTCCTCGATATGACCCCACTCGTGGACATCACCTTCCTCCTGCTGACATTCTTCATGTTTACGGCCAAGTTTCGGTCGGAATCAGAGAATCAGCAGAAGTTCACGATCAAGCGTCCGCAAACAACGCAGGATACTGCCAAGCTGCCCGACAAAGACCTTGTGATGATCAAGGTCGGTATCGACACGGTGTCCAACGACACCGCGTTCTATCTGTCGATGGTCAACGAACAGGATGTGGCCAAGCTGGCGGAAGCGATGATGGCCTTGGAATATCCTGGGGCTACGGAACGGACGGCACTGTTCAAGATTACGGACAGTACGTGGCTTGGAAAGATCGTCGAGCAAGCTCGCATGATCAATCCTCAGGCGAAGTTTGCCGTCGATGCCGACCGACGTATTTCGTACAAGTGGATCGACATTGCGATCAACGAGATGCGGAAGAAGCGTGCGACATCCTTCAACTTCGTGACGGATAAAAAGGGTGCGTCGATGTAACCATTGCGGTTACGTTGATGTTTCCACAGAGAGTACTTGAATCTACACCCATTGATGAACTGGAGATCCCATGGCTGGTGGCGGTGAAGCACTAGGCGGTGGCCCCAAACAGAAACGTGGCAAATCCGGCAAAAGGAAGGGCAAGAAGCGCGTCGGCTTCCGCCTTGACATGACGCCGTTGGTCGATATCACCTTTCTTCTGCTAACGTTCTTCATGCTTACGACGTCGATGACGACGCCGCAAACGATGGAGATGAACGTTCCGCCGGAGCTCGATGAGCCGGTAGAAGTGCGTGAGTCGGAGTTGCTGATGATCCGCGTCCGCGGAGATGGTAAGATTTTCGCCAGCATGGGCAATGAAGATCCTGAGGCACCGGTCACGTTGAAACAGCTGCAGCAGTATGTAGCCGCTAAGAACATCGACCTCGAGAATCGGTGCATTGTGACGCTGAAATCGAACGGGGATGCACCGTACGGTCTTATTGTTGAGGTGCTCGATGCTCTGAATGCTGCCGAGCCTGAGATTATTCAGGGCCTGCAGCGCAAGGGGATTAACGAGCGAAAGCGGAAGTTCACGGTAGCTCCGTATACCGACGAGGATAAAACCAAGGTGGAGGGCAAATGACCACGCTACACCCCTCAGCATCGGCCGCCGCAACGCTCGACTATGGTGCAGCGGCGTTCAAGGACGTCATCAAGAAGAATACCGAGCGTGCCTTCCTCGTAACGGTGTTACTTCTGCTGTTCCTGGTGCTGTACAATTTCACCTATCCTCTGATCGAGGCGTGGTTGTTCCCACCTCCGAACATCGTGAAGGTAAAGCTTGCGCGCGTGAGCTTATCAGCGCTTCCACCTCCGCCGTCGGACAACGCCGAGCCACCACCGCCGCCTCCGACAGCTGCACCGCCGGCAGCAAGCGGACCAGCAGCTCGTGCCGGTACGCCCGTGCCAGTACCAGATGCGCTGATTCCTGAGGACATGAAGGATTTTGCAAACGTTGACGAAATCAATCGGGCCAGTGCCATCGGTGGTGAGGGCGAAGATTGGGGTGGTTTTGCAGACGGCATCGGTCAGGGTGCCCCGATCGACATCGGCGTTCGTGAAGCAGAGCCCAATCTCGAAGACTTTGTTGCCGTTGAGAAGGAACCTGGATTTGATTTTGCCGACCTCCAGCGCCGTGTGCGGTACCCCGACATGGCACGGCGGAACGGAATCGAAGGTCAGGTTCTTGTCGCGGCACTCGTAGGTCGCGATGGTTCCGTCGAAAAAACGCAAGTGATCAGCAGCGATAATGAGATTTTGAACTCCGCAGCTCTTGCAGCCGTTCGTGAGACAGTGTTTACGCCGGCAATCCAGAATCAGAGTCCTGTGCGGGTGTGGGTTCGCATTCCCATCTCATTTAAGCTGCGGTAGGAGTCGTACAGAGGTATCGTGGTAGCCATCAACATCATTGCACGTAGCTTGGTCGCTCTAGTCGGCGTGATGGTCCTGCTCGATCTGCCCACGTTGCTGCCTGATGTTGACACGCGCAGCCGAATGGTCTTTGGCGCCACGGTTCTGCTCTTTGGCATCTACCGGCTTGTGTCCTACCTCCGCCATGTGCGTGGTTCACGTAATTCGCAGGGACATCCTCCACTGGCATCGTTCCTCCTTCCACTGGCGCTGTCGGTCCTGGTATCGTCTTGCACCGACACCAACAACGCCGACAACGATGCCGCCAACGACGCAGAGGTTGAGACAGCTCTGCGTGGGACGGCCGAAATCCTCGTGGACGATCAGATCTACGATCTCCTTCTCGACGCAAAAGCCCTGTACGACGCCGCCCATCCCGATGCGAATATCACGTTGGTTCGTCGTACCGCCGCTGAGATTGCCGACGACATGATCAGTCATCGTGCACGCGGTGCCGTGATGGCACGAACGTGGCTGCCAGTCGAGGATAGTGCTGTTGTTGCTGACCGGGGCAAAGAGGGTTTTCCTCGCACGCTCATTGCACGTGATGCTCTGGTGTTCTACACGTCGCGGTCCTTCCCCCTCGATACGGTCAACACCCACGATCTCGAAACATGGCTGGCTGGTGGCACGGTAGACCGTGACATCTATCCTGCTCTGGCGTCGGCCGTACCAACCTTCGTCGTGCCTGGTGCGGAGAGCTCCGTGTACGGCAACGTCATGCTCCAAGTCCTGAAAGGGGCTCAACCAGCTCCGGGACGCATCGCGGCCTTGCCCTCGGTGGATTCCATTCGCGACGCTGTCCGTGCCAGCAATCGACTCATTGGTATCGGCTACCTCTCGCAGTTTGTTGGCGATAGCACGGTTAAGTTGCTACGCTTGAGTTACACCAACGCGAAGGGGGAGTACGTCCGGCCGAAACCTGTTCATGCAGCCTATGTGATCATGGGAACCTACCCATATCCCGTTCCGATTTACGTTGTGCTGAAGGATCGGGTGTCCAACTACAGCCTGCCTTCGGGATTTGCGCAATTCATGGCCGTGGATGGGGGAGCACAGCGTTCGTTCTTCGACCATGGTATTGAGCCGGGGTATGCAAAGATCGAGCTCGTGCTGCCGGAAGAATGATTCCGGGCTGAACATTCATCATTATCTCCGTTTTGCATCATGACTACCTATCGACTAGTGTTCGTTGTTGCGCTCGTTTTTTGCCTTGGCTCACTATTTACGACTGCTGTCCGGGCACAGGACCCGATCGATCGTGCGCAGGAAGCCGTCGCTGTACGAGATTACATCGAGGCCGCCGTCCATATCCGACAGGCCATCGTCGAGGACCCCAAGGACGAGGCCGTTCTCGCCCTAGCAACGCGCATCTACCTGGAGCTGGACCTTCTCGATTCCGCGGAGTTGTACGGTCGGCGTTTGTACGAAGATGCGGATGATATTCGAAGCTTTGTCCGCACGTATGCAGACGTGCTTACGCGCAATGGCAAGGCGGTCGAGGCGGTACGCGTGTTGCGCAAGCTTGTACGGGATACCGACGAGCCCGAGGTGGAAACAAGCATGTACCTCGTAAGCGCTCTCTTGGCTGCCGACTCAGCCTCGGCAGCGGAGCTCGTGGCCACCACGGCGAAAAAGCAGTTTCCAAACTCCGGGGACTCCTACTTGGCACTTGGTCGATTGTATTTCAATTACAAACCACGGCCCGTGTACGATCTAGCGGTTCAGAACTACGAGAAGGCTGTTGAGATCGATTCCACGCTGATCGAAGCGCACTTCGGTCTGGCAGAGTGCTACTGGAAACTTGCAAACAGGGAGTCGGATAAGGATCTGGCCAACGAACTGTTTACACGATCGCTCACAGAATGGAATATAGTCGGCCGGCTGGATCCACGGAACGCTCGCGCATGGTTTGAACAAGGAAAGATCTTTTATCTGGCCGGTCGCTATCAAGATGCGATCAAGACGCTCATCCGGTATCGCGAGCTGCGTCCGCTCGGTACGGGCGAACCGATTGCCTCGTGGTATCTGGGTAAGTCGTTCTACGAACTCCAAGCGTGCGATTCAGCCAGTGTCCACCTGAATAATGCCGCGACAAGCATCGACTCATTAAAGTCGCAGGCAACACTGATGCTGGCCCGATGTTCCTTCCTGTCGCGTCAGTGGCAGGAGGCCTCCCAGAAATACGGTGCCGCTCTCTCTGCCGGAGTGTCCTCCGAAACATGGGACCCCGTTGACGTGTGGTACTATGGCACGGCGTTGATTCTCAGTGGCGATACAACCCAGGCCATCACCGTAATGCATCAAGCCGCTCAACGCGATCCCCGGCAGTGTACGTTTATGTTCAGGTTTGGATTGCTCCTCAATGCAAAGCTGCAGCACCAGGCGTCGACGACCATTCTGCGCCAGCGCCTGGCCAATTGTGACGACTCATTGAATGCACGGATACACTTGTTCATCGGAAACAACTTCTTTGCTGACTCGTTGTTGGACAGTGCCGCCGCCTCGTACCGAACCTCCCTGGCCCTGGATCCCACAAGTGGCTATACGCAGGTGCGTCTTGCGGAAACCTATGAGCTTCTGGGCAATGATTCTGCTGCAACCTCGCTCTATGAAGGGGTCATTGTGCGAGGGGAGAGTGCCACGGCATCTGCCCAAGAACGGAAAGATGCTATTAACGCGATTCTAAAACTGAACTCGTCGGATTTCCGTGCCAGCAACTGGCAGTCGATCATCCAGCACACTCAACGCGGCTTGAGTATCGATCCAGCGAACAGTATTCTGCGGTTATACATGGCCATTGCCTACCAAGGCGACGGCGAAACCGCTCAAGCGTGCAAGTGGTATCGTGAGGTCCTCAAGGTAGACCCATCGAATGCCACGGCGAAGAAGAATCTCGCTGCTCTGGGTTGTTAGACGGGTTGTTAG
>CAZBOW010000009.1:0-8828 GCA_964493635.1 uncultured Hyphomicrobiales bacterium | reverse complement strand
TTGGCACATCCATGGCGGTTTTTCCGCCAATCTGCCCTATATTTGTGGTCTTGTGGAACGTTCATTGCAACATGATTCCAACGTACGGATCTCGATCGCCGGTTTCCAGCGTGGCAGCAGAGCTGTTCATGTTGAAGCCCACGCTCGAGATATTCCAGCGTTAGGGGACGAGTTTCAGGGTGAGCTCATCCTGGACGGATCCTTGCGTAGGGTGGGAAATCGTATTTATGTGGATGTGACGGTAACATCGCCGGCCACGTTACAATGCGATCGCTCGCTGGAATGGTATTCGGATCTGGTCGAACGGCATCTCGAACTGGTGTACGAGATCAATGCCGATCTGGCTTCAGAGCAGCGCCATGCTGACGTTAGTGACGTGCCGATTCGAGGGCTGTCACCTGATCGTCAGTGGATCGATCTCACCGATGACGTACGACAGGAACTGATGCTTGGACTACCCATGAAGCGAGTAGCCCCACAGTATCGAGACCGCGAACTGAATGAGATTTATCCGGCATTGAACGATGCGGACAACAGTCGCTCCTCGCAAACTGAGGATCAATGGGCAGCATTACGTACGCTAAGAGGAAATCAATCGTAACGGAGTACTTCTAATGGCACATCCAAAACGTCGGCATTCAAAATCACGCGGTGCAAAGCGTCGCACGCACTACAAAGCATCGGCACCTACCGTTGTGACCTGTCCGAACTGCAGTTCGGTCAAACAACCACATATCGTATGCCACACCTGTGGATACTATAACGGCCGGAAAGTCATCGACGTCGACTAGTCTGTCGTCACTCCGTGCCGGCCATGGAGAACACTATTCCACAGCCCCCTACACCATCACGCGTCCGTATCGCCGTCGACGCGATGGGAGGGGACCACGCTCCTCGCCACGAAGTTGAAGCGGCGCTCCAAGCAGCCGCTTCTTCTGACGTGCAAATCACGCTGGTTGGCCGCACAGCAGACATCATGTCCCATGTTCCCGGTGGTCGGCTTCCCGCGTCCGTGACCATCCTGCATGCCGACGACGTGGTCAGCATGGCCGATGAACCGTCGACGATTGTCAAGTCCCGCAAGGAATCCTCACTCTACAAGGCCATGGATCTCATGCGCACTGGAGAGATTGACGCCGTGGTGTCAGCTGGCAATACTGGAGCAGTCATGGCCACCGCCACGATGATGTGCGGGCGGCTTCGGGGCGTGAGTCGTCCTACCATTGGCTCATTTTTTCCCACCCAGCGCGACCGACCGACACTCGTTGTTGATGTGGGAGCCAATGTTGACAGCAAACCCCGCTTTCTGCACGATTACGCCGTGATGGGGAGTGTGTACTATGCACACATCGTGGGAACACCACAACCAACGGTTGGCCTACTAAGTGTCGGCGAGGAGCGAGAAAAAGGAAACGCTGTCACGAAGGAGACCTACACTCTTCTTGAGAACGCCCCCATTTACTTCGTCGGCAATGTCGAGGGTCGTGATATCCTGAAAGGATCCGTTGATGTTGTGGTGTGCGATGGATTCGAGGGCAACATTGTTCTGAAGTTTGCCGAGAGCGTGATTGGCTTCCTGAAACACCGGTTTGTGTCGTACGCACGCACAGGGATTCTACCCGCCGTCGGGATGGCACTGATGCGTCCAGTTTTGCGCAAGGTTCTCTCCGGAATGGACTACCAAGAGTATGGTGGTGTTCCACTCCTCGGCGTTAACGGCGTGGTAATTATTGGTCACGGATCGTCGTCGTCAAAGGCGCTTCTGAACATGATCCGTCGTGCCGAAGAGGTGGTACGAGCCGATGTAAACACGCATATTCAAGCGGCATTACAGTCTGGGATACAGACTGCCGTGCCGCCAGAGACTACTGCAGAGAATACTACAGCATGAGAGCTACCATAACAGCGATCGCACATAACGTGCCACCAACGGTATACGATAATCATTGGTTTGCCGAACGGCTGGAGACCACCGACGAGTGGATTCAAACCCGTACGGGCATCCGAGAACGTCACTTTGCCACAGAGGGGGGCGTAACGGATATCCTCTTGCCGGCAGCACAAGCTGCGCTCGCACAACGAGGGATTACGCCGTTGGACGTCGACTGCCTGATCGTTGCAACCGTCACTCCGGACCGCATCTTCCCGGCGTCAGCAGCGATCCTGCAGCACAAACTCGGAGCAACGAACGCCTGGGGCTTCGATCTTGCAGCAGCCTGTTCAGGATTCCTGTACTCTCTGATTACGGCCGCAAAGCTGGTCGAGTCCGGTGCCGTCCGGAACGTTCTGCTGTGCAGCGGCGATAAAATGAGCGCGATTCTCGATTTCAATGATCGAGCTACTAGCGTCCTGTTTGGCGATGGGGGAGGATGTGTCCTCATTGAGCGTTCAGCGAACGACGACGATGGGATCATGGATTTTATTCTGCGGATGGACGGAGCCGGAGAGGTACACCTGCATCAAAAGGCCGGTGGTAGCCTTCGTCCACCATCGTTGGAAACGGTCACCAACCGTGAGCACTATGTGTACCAGGAGGGTCAGGCCGTGTTCAAAGCTGCCGTGAAAGGCATGGCCGACGTGTCCTACGAAATCATGCAGCGCAACCACCTTACCGCCGACGATGTTGCCTGGTTGATTCCCCATCAGGCGAACCTGCGGATCATTGATGCTACCGCCGAGCGCATGGGTCTTTCCAAAGAAAAGGTGATGGTCAACATCGACCGATACGGGAACACAACCGCCGGTACAATCCCGATTTGTCTGTCGGAGCTGTACCAGCAACGGAAGATCTCAAAGGGGGACTATCTCGTACTCTCGAGTTTCGGCGCGGGCTACACATGGGGCAGCATTCTTCTGCGCTGGTCGATGGAGGATGCACGATGAAGCGAGCATTGTTGTTTGCAGGCCAGGGCTCGCAGTACGTGGGCATGACCAAGGACCTTGTTCAGCGATGGCCCGATGCCCGTGCACTCGGCGATCAGGCCAACGATCTGTTGGGATACGATCTTGTGGGTCTGATGCAGAACGGCCCGTCCGAGCAACTCACCGAAACGAGATACACGCAGCCGGCCCTCTTTGTCCACGAAGCAATGGTGTTGGCGATCACTCAGGCCCACGATGGCGCCGACATGGTAGCCGGACATTCTCTCGGCGAGTTTTCTGCCTACTACGCCGCCGGAGTGCTCTCCTTTGCCGATGCCGTGCGATTGGTTGCCCTACGTGGACGACTCATGTTTGAAGCCGGTGAAGCTGTACCGGGTACGATGGCTGCAGTAGTGGGCCTCGACGATGACAAGGTCGAGGCGCTGTGTGCGGAGCATAACCGCGACACGGCAACGGCAACGATCGTTCCGGCGAACTACAACGCTCCGGGACAAGTGGTGATCTCAGGATCGAGAGACTACGTACGCGAACTGCTTCCAACGTTCAAAGCCGCTGGTGCAAAACTGGTGAAGGAATTAAATGTAAGTGGGGCATTTCACAGCCCCTTACTGAATTCTGCTTCAGAGGAATTCTCAGGCGCACTAGACGATGTGGCCTTTGCCGATGCTACCATGCCCGTGTACACCAATGTGGACGGAATCGCAACCACGGAGGCTGCGCTTCTCCGTGCTGCTGCCGCTCGGCAACTCACGGCTCCCGTGCGCTGGACGCGTTCACTGCAGGCGATCGAAGCCGACGGTGGATCGATGGTAGTAGAGGTCGGACCCGGTTCAGTGTTACAGGGCCTTGCTAAGCGTACGCTGTTGTCGCTCGCGCCGGAAGCGTGCCTGGGGTTGGATACCGAGGCGCAGTGTCAGAAATGGATTGACGAACACTAATCCTGCATCAACGAAAGAAACGTACGTATGACACAGAGTGATACTCCCAAGGTTGCGCTCGTTACCGGCGGCACGAGAGGAATCGGAGAAGCGATTGTGCGCCGGTTCGTCGCAGATGGATTTACTGTCCATGCAACGTACGTCTCCAGCGCGGAGCGTGCGGAGCACCTGGCTCAGGAACTCTCTGCAAGTGGCGGACGTGTGGTCTTCCATCGTTCGGACTGCGCAAGCGAAGCCGATGCTCAAGCCATCATCGACACCGTTGTTGAGCAATCTGGTCGGTTAGATGTACTCGTGAACAACGCTGGGATCACCAAGGATGGACTCTTGATGCGAATGTCCCTTGATGACTGGAACGCCGTGATCCAAACCAACCTCACGGGCGTGTTTCTGCTGTGCAAGGCCGCTTCAAAGGTCATGATGCGACAACGGACCGGCAGAATCATTAACATGGGCAGCATTGTTGGCTTAGGCGGGAACGCCGGCCAGGTCAATTACAGTTCTGCAAAGGCCGGCCTTGTTGGCCTTACCCGATCATTAGCCAAAGAGTTAGCTAGTCGTAACGTTTTAGTAAATTGCCTCGCGCCTGGATACGTGGAAACCGACATGACAGGGAAGCTGAATGACGAGCAGAAGGCGGCCTTCACATCGTCGATTCCGCTCGGTCGCGCTGCATCTGCTGCAGAGATAGCTGCCGTGGTGTCGTTCTTCGCCTCGGAAGGGGCAACGTATCTCACCGGGCAGGTGGTAAACATTGACGGTGGCCTAGCGCTGTAACGCTGCGGTCACCACCATGGATTGAACGCGAACTTGATATTCTCGCACTCACACATTTTTCTGAAGGAAGTAGTTATGTCGACCGTTGCTCAGCAGGTAACCGAGATCATCGTCAATAAGCTCGGTGTTGAGGAATCTCAGGTAAAGCCAGAGGCATCGTTTACGAACGACCTCAACGCCGACTCGCTTGATACCGTCGAGCTCATCATGGAGTTCGAGCGTGTCTTCCAACTCACGATCGACGATGCCGACGCCGAAAAGATCCAGACGGTCGGTGACGCCGTGACGTACATTGAGTCCAAGAAGGCCTAAGGAAACGTATGTCGAAGACTAGCCCACAGCGCGTTGTGATCACCGGAATCGGTGCGGTGACGCCCATTGGTACTACTGCCGCGTCCTTCTGGGACGGCATGATGCAGGGCAGGAGTGGTGCCGGCCCTATCACACGCTTTGATGCTTCGGAATTCGACACACGATTTGCTTGCGAAATCACTGACTACGACCCTCTGCTACATCTTAACCGTAAAGAGGTTCAGCGCATGGACCTCTTTACGCAGTTTGCGATGTCGGCGGCAGTGATGGCCATGGAGGACTCCGGCCTCAACATGGAGACGATCAACCATGAGCGCGCCGGAGTAATCTTCGGCTCTGGGATTGGTGGGATGTGGACGTACCACCACCAGCAGCAGAACCTCTACGAGCGCGGTGGAAAGCCCGACCGGATTTCACCGTTTTTCGTCCCGATGCTCATCTCGGACATTGCCGCAGGTCACATTGCAATCCGCTACGGGCTGAAGGGTCCGAACTATGGTACAGTGTCTGCCTGTGCGACATCTTCGCACTCCATCGCCGATGCGTTCATGCTCATGCAACGCGGCATGGCCGACATCATGCTGGCTGGAGGCGCCGAAGCCGTCATTTGTCCGATGGGCATTGGCGGTTTCAATTCGATGAAGGCACTGTCGACGCGCAACGACGATCCTGCCACGGCCAGCCGTCCATTCGATCTGAACCGTGATGGGTTCGTCATGGGTGAGGGCGGTGGTATCCTCGTGATGGAGACCCTCGAGCATGCCCTCAATCGGGGTGCAAAGATTTACGCAGAGATTGCCGGAATTGGTCTGACCGATGATGCGTTTCACATCACGCAACCAGCTCCTGGCGGAGAGGGCGCCGTGCGTTCGATGCGTCTTGCCATCGAAGATGCCGGGCTTGTTCCAGAGGATATCGACTACATCAACGCGCATGGGACGTCCACGCCGTTCAACGATAAGTCGGAATCAGCCGCGATCCGAACCGTGTTTGGTGATCATGCCGCGAATCTGTCCGTCAGCTCGACCAAATCCATGACGGGCCATCTCCTCGGCGCTGCAGGAGCGATTGAGGCCATTGCCGTCTCCATGGCCATCGCCAATCAGATCGCGCCACCAACGATCAATCAGATCACGCCAGATCCGGAGTGCGACCTCGACTACGTACCCAATGCCCCAAAGCAGCGCGTGATTCGGGCGGCCCTGAGCAACACCTTCGGGTTTGGAGGGCATAACGCCACACTCTGTTTTACATCCTTCGAAGCCTAATCCGCTACTCGACTCAGCCATGCAGAGGTGCTCGTGAAAGAGATCGTTCGGAATCTTTACGAGAATCTCCTCCGGCTAACGGGTGCACGTTCTGAATCTGTACAGGATCAGTTCGACGAGCTGTTTCCACCTGTAGAAGTGCTCTCCCAGGAGCAGATAGCGGATCTGCGATCAGTGATGGGTGTGCGCATCGACAATCCCGCCCTCTTTGAGCAGGCGTTGACCCATCGCTCGTACCTGCAGGTATTAGACTCACCCGGCCACCGATCCAACGAACGACTAGAGTTTCTGGGTGATGCAATCTTGGGGATGATTACTGCAGAATACCTCTTCTACAATCACAAACAAGTGCTTGAAGGGGAGCTCACGAAGATGCGATCATGGCTGGTGAATAAAAACTCGCTGGCCGTATGTGCACGAGCGCTTCGGATTGAGCAGTTTTTATTCCTCAGCTACAGCGCCCAGCAATCGTTGCAGCGTGGTAATGATGGCATGCTGAGCGATGCGATGGAGTCACTCATCGCTGCGGTCTATCTCGACCAAGGGTTCGATGAGGCGCGACGGTTCGTTGTGGAGAAACTGCTTCCCATCATGGTCTCTGAATCCTTGGTCTACGACACCAACTACAAGAGTATTCTGTTGGAGCTGGTCCAGGCTCAGGGTGCCCAGGCCCCCCGATATCTCGTAGTCAAGGAAGAGGGCCCTGATCACGAAAAGTCGTTTACGGTGGACGCCCTGGTCAACAACGAAGTTCTGGGAACCGGCACCGGGAAGAGTAAAAAGGAAGCAGAGCAGCAGGCCGCACGTCATGCTCTTGATCTGCTACAGCAACGGCTACAGCACCCCTCCACACACGGAACCACATAATTGTGCGTCGTAGCTGCCGTATGCGCATCACCATGACGTTTATCGCTCGTCTTGTCTTTCTGCTTGCCGTACTGGTGAGCGGCCCAACCGTATTTGCACAGTTCACGGGATCGCTCCCATTCGGCAAGAACAAGATTCAATACCAGAACTTCGATTGGTGGTACGTACAGTCCGACCATTTCGACGTCTACTACCACAACGACGGCTACGATGCGGCTCTGTTTACTGCTCACAAAGCCGAGCAGGCCTTGGCGATCATTCAGGAGCAACTCTCCTTTACGATTACGAAGCGAATTGCCATCATCGTGTATAACTCCCACAACCAGTTTCAGCAAACAAACGTCATCGACCAGTACATGTACGAGGGTATTGGCGGTGTGACCGAGTTGTTCAAAAACCGCGTAGTGATTCCCTTCGAGGGCGACTATGCGAAGTTTGCCCACGTGATTCATCACGAACTCGTCCATGCCGTGATCAACGACATGTTCTACGGTGGGTCGATTCAGTCTCTCATCAACAATTCGGGGCAGGCCATGCTGCCGTTGTGGATGAACGAAGGATTCGCCGAATACAGCAGTGTGGGCGGACTTGATGTAAAGACCGACCAGTTCATGCGAGATGTTGCCGTGAGTGAATATCTGCGCGGTTTGCATCAACTCAACGGCTACTTCGCCTATCGTGGCGGACAGGCGTTTTGGTCGTATGTGGCTTCGAAATACGGGCCTGAAAAGGTTGGCGAAGTCTTCAACCGATTTCGGGTACTTCGCAACGTTGAGCGCACGTTCCAAACCTGCTTCGGCATGTCGTACGAGGAGATGTCGGAGCAGTGGGCAAAAGATGAGAAGAAATTCTACTTTCCCGATGTGGATCGGTATGAGTACGTCGAGGACTGGTCGCAACGCTTGACGAATCACCAGAAAGAGAACAACTTTTATAACACGTCGCCGGCCATTTCACCGGACGGCACGACCATCGCCTTCATTTCCGATCGGGGTGCCGGTGTGTTTGGGGTCTACACGATGGACGTCCGCACCCGCGAAGTGCAGAAACTGGTGAGTAGTTCACAGTCGACGGACTTTGAGCAACTCAACTTTTTAACTCCCGGCATCAGCTGGGATCCAACGGGCCGCACCATTGCTGTTGGTGGCAAAGCCGGTGGTGAGGATGGGATCTACCTTGTCGACGTGCGCACAGGTGACTATGAAGTCCTCACGTTCGGTCTGCAAACCATTGGTGGAGTAAGCTGGTCGCCGAATGGTCGATACATTGCCTTCGATGCTGCGGAGGGTGCCATCCAGTCCGACATCTACGTCTACGACCTGCAAACTGGCGCACTCACGAGCGTCACCAACGACGTCTTCACCGATCGTGAGCCAGCATGGTCGCCGGATAGTAAGTGGTTGTACTTTATCTCTGATCGGGGCGAGCATCTCAGCGGCAACCTAACACCAAGAGACATGCCGATGTGGGATCACGATGTGTTTCAACAGGACATCTACCGCGTTGATCTGGAAACCAAGACGATTGATCGCATCACGAGTGATCCGTCGGTTGGAAAGTACAGTATCGCTGTGGCACCCGACCATTCCTCCATTCTGTACACAGCAGACTACAACGGAATCACCAACATTTGGGAGATGAACCTGCAAACGCGTCAGAAGACCGCTCGGTCTAACTCGCTGCAGGAAGTCAGCCAAATCTCCATTACCCGCGACGGTACACAGCTGGCATTTGCGTCCCAGAACCGCGTGGGCTACGATCTCTTCCTGTTGAAGTTTCCCTT
>CAZBOW010000008.1:50787-62878 GCA_964493635.1 uncultured Hyphomicrobiales bacterium | reverse complement strand
TTGTGGACGTGGTAGAGCGGACCGTCCGTTCGGCTGCCGATGCCGACCAGCGGCTGGCCTTTACCGAGGGTGCCGAGAAACCAAAGGCTCAGGCCTCCAGTGGGGGATTTAAAGTGTCGCTGGGTATTATCCCTGACTATGCCGACGATCCCAACGGATTGCGCGTTGACGGTGTGCGCGACAACACACCTGCATCGAAGGCAGGCATGGAAGATGGCGACATCATTACCAGGATCGGCTCTACCACGATCAAGAATATCTACGACTTAACCGCCTACCTTGGTACGGCGGTACCAGGCGAGGATGTCGAGATCGTTGTTCTGCGGAACGGTAAGGAACTGCGGCTGAAAACAACGCTGACTGGTCGCTAGAGCGGCCTAGCGGTTGGCAATACCCCAGGCCATTACGGCCATGGCATAGGCACAGTCGTTCAGTTCTCGGGGATCGAGTTTATCGGGAGTATCGGCCTCGGTGTGGTGATACCAGAAATACTTCGATGTATCCACAACTAGCTCGATGACTGGCACTCCACGTGTCCGCAGCGGTCCGGTATCGGCTCCACCTCCACCCTCCTGGAACACGGGCGACGCCGAACTGGCAATCCCCGAGTGCATGAGGGCAAGCACGTCGTCCTTCAGGGCTCCCTGCACGGAACCACTGAAGCCTTGAGGTGCAAAGGTGCCACCGTCCACCTCCATGGCTAGAACGTGCGTTTCATGCGCCGTTTGTTCGGCGTAGGCATTCCCACCGCGCAGACCATTTTCTTCGTTGGTCCAAAAGCATACCCGGATTGTTCGTTTCGGTTGTTTGCCCAACGCCTTGATAGCATTCAACGCATGCCATGTTACAAAGCAGCCGCTGGCATCATCCATGGCACCGGTGCCCACATCCCATGCATCGATGTGGCCTCCCATGACAACAACTTCCTCGGGATGCTCCGAACCCGGAATCTCAATGATGATGTTGCGCGATGGCCGGTCCTCGGCTGAGCGTGCCTCCATCATCAGTTCCAGTTCCACAACCTGTCCACGATCTTGCATACGTTGCATCAGCATGGCATCTTCCATCGTGATCGCTGCAGCCGGAATCTTGGGCACGCCGTCGCGATATCCCATACCACCGGTATGTGGTGTTTGCATGCCATATGGGCCCACGCTGCGTGTCAGCGACGCCACCGCCCCATGAACAGCGGCAGCCGAAGCACCACCATAGCGGTACTGCACCGTTTCGCCGTACGTGGTAAATGGGACGTTCCACACCACGATCTTGCCTTTTGCATCGGCGGCTCGCGTTTCCAACTCCGAAAACGATCCCACAACAAGAACCTGTGCTCGGATCGGAGCACCGTTGGTACCAACACTGCCACCCAGTCCCATCATCGGTAAGGGTCGGGAGGGGGCCGACAGCATGCGCAGCGACTCGGCTCCGCGAATCCATGTGGGTACCATCACCGGTTGTGTTCGTACTGCCCATCCCTGCTGCTGCATGCGGTTGATGATCCAATCCAAGCCACGCTCGAGTACGTCGGTACCGCTCAATCGTCGCGGATAGGAATCACAAAACTCTGCGACGGTATGCCACAGAGCAGAGTCCGTGTAAACATTGCGACGCAGCTCCGGAAGATCATTCACGATCGCAACCTGCGCCTGCATCGACGCTGCTGCAGCCGCACTCCAGAAACACCACATGATCCAACGCATCAGCATAGGAGAACCTCCATGAGGATGACAACTATCGGTATCTTTGTGCCGACCTTCGGGAACACTCCGGGGAACCAATACCATGAGTCTCGTTATCAAAGCGCTGGACGACAGCAACGTCAGCACGTTCATCAAGGCGCAGTGGAACTTCTACCGCAACGATCCCTACTGGGTTCCACCCCTGCTCATGGATCGGAAGAAGGTCCTGAACAAGGCCAAGAACCCCTTCTACCGCCATGCTGAACTACAGCTCTTTGTAGCAATGGATGGCAAGGAAATCGTTGGTCGCATTGCTGCGATCGTGAACCACAACCACAACCTGACGCATAAAGATACGGTTGGCTTTTTCGGTTTCTTTGAGTGCATTCATGATCAAGGCGTAGCCACGGCACTATTCGCAGCTGCCGAGCAATGGCTGCGTGACCGCGGCATGACGCACATCCGCGGACCCGTCAATCCATCAATGAACGACGAGGTTGGTTTACTTGTGCACGGATTTGATGGTCCACCGGTCATCCTGATGACCTACAACCCACCCTACTACGCGCAACTCATCGAGGGCGCTGGTTTCAACAAGGCCAAGGACCTCTATGCGTACCTGATCCGGCAGGAGGATTATCGATCAGACAAGCTGTTGCGCCTTGCAGAACGCATCAAGGAACGCAACGAGGTGAGCTTCCGTAATGTGAACCTGAAGGACAAGGAGCAGTTCCGCAAGGATCTGGAGACGATCAAGCAGATGTACAACACGGCTTGGTCGCCCAATTGGGGTTTCGTGAAGATGACGGACGATGAGTTCGACTTCCTGGCAGCCGACTTGAAGCAGATTGCCGATCCCGAGTACATCTTTTTTGCCGAGGTGAAGGGACAGCCGGCTGGCTTTATTCTCTGCCTGCCAGACGTCAACCAAGCCTTCATCCATAATCGGCGTGGAAGTGCCCTTGGCGCACTCTACCACCTCCTTACTAAGAAGAGCAAGATTGATCTGCTGCGCATTGTTATTCTCGGCGTCCTTCCCGAGTATCAAAAGCTGGGTATCGATGCGCTGCTGTACCACGAAATCGGCCTGCGTAGTCAGCCGCGTGGTATCAAGGCCGGCGAGGCAAGTTGGATCTTGGAGGATAACAGCATGATGAATCGAGGACTAACGCAGATTATGAACGGTGATCGGTACCGCACCTACCGACTATTCGAGAAAGCACTTTAATCACAACTTCAACGATCCGGCACCATGGGTAGAGCATTTGAGTTTCGACGCGCGCGCAAAGAAAAACGCTGGGCAAACATGTCGCGCATCTTTACAAAGCTTGGCAAGGAGATCTCCGTTGCCGTAAAGGCCGGCGGACCGGATCCCGAGACGAATGCCCGCCTTCGCGTGATCATTCAGAACGCCAAGGCGGCAAACATGCCGAAGGACAACATCGAGAGTGCAATCAAGAAAGCTTCAGCCAAGGATGCGGCCGACCTTCAGGAAGTAAACTTCGAGGGCTACGCACCGCACGGTGTGGCGATCTGGGTGGAAACAACCACGGACAACAATACTCGTACAGTGGCCAATGTGCGGTCGTACTTCAACAAGGGCGGCGGGCAATTGGGAACGTCGGGATCACTTGAGTTCATCTTTGAACGCAAGGGCGTCTTCACCCTGCCCTTAGAGGGCGTCGACCGCGACAACCTGGAGATGACACTCATCGAGAGTGGTGCCGATGATATCCAAGAGCAGGATGGTGAACTACTGGTTTACACGTCCTTTGCAGACTTTATCCCGATGCAGCGTGCATTGGAAGGTGCGGGCGTCCAGGTAACCACGGCGGAGCTCCGCCGCATTCCCAATACGACGGTAAAGCTCTCGGATGATCAGGCGGAAGACGTGATCAAGATCATCGATAAGCTCGAGGACGACGACGACGTTCAGAATGTGTTTCACAATATGTCGGAAGACTAACGGATGTGCGGAATTGTAGGCGTCTTTAACCATCCCCAAGCATCGGTCCTGTCCTATTACGGCTTACATGCCCTGCAACATCGGGGTCAAGAGGCTTCCGGAATTGTATCGGTGTACCGCGAGGATGGCTCGGGCAAGCCCCGCTTCGGAATTCACAAGGGAGAAGGTCTCGTTCTGGATGTGTTTTCCGACCACGCGCTGTTTTCGACAACACTCAAGGGAACGGCGGCAATCGGGCATAACCGATACTCCACCACTGGCAGCACGTCCCTGGCAAACATCCAGCCCTTTCAATTCAATTACACCGGCGGCCTGTTCGCACTAGCGCACAACGGAAACCTGACCAACACCCGCCAACTGCGTAACCAGCTCAAAACCGAGGGTGCCATCTTCCAGACGACGACGGACTCGGAAGTGTTCATGCACCTGATTGCGAGAAGCAAGAAGTCCACGCAAATCGAACAGATCCGCGACGCCGTGCACCAAGCCAAGGGTGCGTACTCTCTGGTGATGCTGTCGGATACGGCGCTCTACGCTGCACGTGACCCGAATGGTTTTCGACCGCTCTGTATTGGTCGGATCGCCCATGAAGGGGGCTATGCCTACGTGGTGGCCTCCGAGACCTGTGCACTCGACATCATCAGTGCTGAATACGTCCGCGATGTGGAACACAACGAGATCATCGAGATCAACGAGCATACTGTTCGTACCGGTGAAATCACCTCGCACTACATTGATCCGTCGATGGAGCAGTCGTCGCACTGCATCTTCGAATACATCTACTTCTCGCGGCCAGACTCGATGATCTTCGGTCATCCTGTTGACAAGGTTCGACGGAAATTGGGTAAGCACCTCGCCGAAGAGAGCCCGGTTGCTGCACCGGCTGGCGGGAAAGTGGTGGTGATCGCCGTGCCGGATTCGGGCAACACGGCTACACTTGGCTATGCCCGTGTTAACGAGGAGAGATTTCCAACCCGCTACGAGATCGGCTTGATTCGGTCCCACTACATCGGCAGGACCTTTATCGCCCCGGGTCAGAATTCGCGTGAGTTTAAGGTCAAGGCGAAGTTTAACGTTGTTCGCGGCGTTCTGGAGAATAACACCGTGGTGGTGGTGGACGACTCGATCGTTCGAGGCACCACCTCCCGTTCGCTGATTCACCTGATCCGCGAGGCCAAGCCCACAGCGGTCCATATGCGCATCACCTCACCTCCGGTGAAACATCCCTGCATGTACGGCATGGACTTTCCGAGCACTGAGGAGCTGATAGCCAACCATTACGATTCGGCAACTGACATCGCCAAACAACTCGGTGCCGATTCGCTCGCCTACTTGAGCATCGATGCGATGATGCGTGCCGTTCCTCACGAGGCTGGTAAGGGCTATTGCACCGCCTGCTTTACGGGAACGTATCCAGTGGAGATTGATGTTTCGGCGGGCAAGATGGTTACGGAAGAATAACGGATCGGAGTATGCATGTCGGAGCGTCTATTGCCCAAACCCAGCCCATCCGGCTGGAAGTGGATCATGGTTGCCTTGGGGATTCTCGGTACCGTTGGCGTTACGCTGTCGCTCATCTTTCGGTCGTATTCGGATAACAACGACCCTTCTGTGCGCGAGCGACGACGAAACGCCGACCAGGTAAGTTATGCCGTGGTGTTCTCGAACGTCCCCAGCGCGCGTGCTTCGGCCATCATCGAGGAAGTTATTGGCGACATCGGGGCCGATTCCGCCCATACAGATCTGGTGATCGGAGCGGCGGCCACGGATCCATGGAGTAAGTCCATTTCAGACTATCGGGCTGCACTCTCCACGGCGATGTCGAAAGCACCGGATCTTCCCATAGGGAAGCAAACCTTGATACCGTCGATGGTAGCTGGATTGCTGTTTCAATCGGACATGCCAGCCCGACTGTACCTCATTGGTACGATAGCCGATACGCTGAATGGTGCCGTTCAGCAGCGAACGCAGGAAACGGCCAAGGCACTGCGGTTGAGAAACGCATCCCGTGCGCCGGTTCGAGTGGTGTCGTTCATGGATACCACGGTAGCACGCAACCGGGAGTATCTGCGCGTTGTTCGCAGCATGGGTGTGGATATAGAACAGCGCTAAGCAGGCTATTTGGCGGTGATCACGATTTCGGTGCGTCGGTTGAGACGTCGCCCGAAGTCGGTTCCATTCGACGCGATCGGTTTGGTGGGACCAAATCCTTCGCTTTCGATACGCTCGGCACCGATGCCTTTTCGGATCAGGTAGTCGCGCACACTGTCGGCACGACGTTTGGACAATGCATTGTTGACGGCCATGGATCCAACGTTGTCTGTATGACCCTCAACGCGAATGCGTACCGTTGGGCGTTGCTTCATGAACTTGATCAGGACGTCCAACTCCTCGACAGCATCAGGAAGATCAGCACTGTTCGTCTTGAACAGCAAATTCTCGATGATGAACTTCCGGCCAATCTCGACGATCGGAACCTTCTGCTGAACGAGCTCTCGCTTATTCTCGTCGAGAATACTCACGTTAATGGAGTCCTTCTTCAGCGTTGCCGCATCCGACCGATACGTGATGGCGTATAGGTTGGTGATCTGTGTGGAGTAGTTGTCCAGAATCTGCGCAAACGGATGGTTGATGTTATAGAGTGCGCCCTTTGTACCGCGTGTTAGCTTGGTGTATTCGTCCAGTTCGGGCCGCACGATACAGAAGGTTTTGATCGCCTCACTGTTCATCAGGCGAATCATGGTGTTGGTGGTGTGACTTGTTACACCCGAGCCCCCTTCACCCGATTGATGGTAAGGGGCATCCGTAACGAGCACCGCCACGCGGTTGGCAGCAGGACGGAACTTTATCCGTTTCAGTTCGGCCAGTGCCTCCAGGGCATTTTCCTTTTCATCGAACCCACCGTTGGCCTTGAGTAGCTCCAACCAGTTCAGAAAGGTGCTCACGTCGTCGATCGGCTGATTGACGGTTTCGACAATATCCGTGAACGTGATCAAACCAAGTCGGTAGTCGATACCACGCAGCTGTAGCGAGTTCGCAAAGTTGCGAACGTTGGCTTTGATGTCGTTGATATAGCCCTGCATCGTGCCAGTAACATCGATCAGGAAGATGAAGTCGACAGGTACCTGAGCCCCCTGCTGAATCTTTGCAATGTTGACAACCTGCTTTTCAACATTGTTTTCGCGAACGAACAGGTTTTCCGGGCGGAGTGTATCCAGGTTGACATCCGAGCCGGGATACATCTCGCAAATGAGTGTAATCTGGGGGAACTTCGAGATGTCGACGTTTTGCACGATGATGCGCAGCTGCTTGCCAGGTGCTGTCTTGAACTCAGCCTGCTCGGCTTGCTGCTTGATACGCTCTAGGGAGTCTTTCCCGCTTTTTTGAGCTGGCCGTTGAGCCACTGCGGTGGTTGCCGTCGACGCCCAAAGCACAAACAAAAGCAAGACGGGCCACCCCACGAAGGGTCGCCCGTACGATGCATGTAGTGCTGATGGTAGTATCACGAGTGCGGATCCGCCAGGCCACTCCGGATTAGATTGAGAAGCGAATGACCGGAGAGATCATGAAAAAGCTGTTGAAATCAAATGGACGCAGCGTGGTGCGCAGGTTGGTGGCATACTTCGCTTCAAGGTATAGCCACTGACCCACGATTGGAACGAACACCCTGCCCATCAAGATCTGATTTGCAATCTGTGCCGACACGCCGAACGGCCGACCAGCTTGATTGAAGTACTCAATCTTCGCATACACCCAGTCGAGCGCTTCCGTTGGGTGATAGAGTTGAATGCCACGAGCGTCCGAGATCAAGCTGTATGTGGTAACCCCAGGCGTGCGCTGCCACAGAGCTGTTTGTTGTACTTCGCTGTACACCATACCCAGGTCGAATCGGAAGAAGTTATCCGGGTTTGCCCGATCGGGCCACCAATTGTAGAACAGCGATACCCGACCGGTACCACGCAAGAGGTAGATCGTGCTGTCGGCGTAGCGTCCGGTAGGAGGAACGTCGGTCACCAGAGTGTTGTAGGGAACGTAGGTCTCAAGGTTCGACACCTCGGTGCCCTCACCCAATCCTTGGAGAGGAAGCTCGGCGTGGAAACTAAGACCGAATTCCTCCATGGTTGGTACGTTGAAGTCGAAGCCAGCAACGGCCTTTCCACCAGGACCAGCATCCAGCAGGCGCGGAGCGATAAAGTCCAGAATCTGGTTGTCGCCCTCAACACCGCCGGTAATACGGTAGGCCATACCCAGGCGCAGCGAGAGAATGCTTGGCAACGCACGGTTGTTGTTCGGGTTCTTGTTTCCGATCGGATTGATGCGCAGCGTAACACGTCCTTCACCGGAGGTCCAGAACGGCATACCAACCATGTCGGTGCCTAACTCAGAGATGAGCCACACCTGTCCTGGTCCTTGGCCGAGTTTCAATGCCTGCTCGAAAGCCGAAATGCTCATCGCATGGGTTTTCGTGGTTGGCTGGAAGAAGTTGACCATTTCGTTGACTTCTTCCTGCGTTGGCATTTCCTTTGGGTCGATCGGATAGAAGCAGTACGACCGTGCCGGTACATCCAGGTCGTACCCTTGAGCATCGGCCTGACCAGAGATCAGATTGACGAGGCGTTCGGGAACCCGCGTGCGGATGTCCTGAGCATTCAGCGTAACATAGTCCGGCGCTTGACCAGGGGCCAAGTCGGTGTTTGCACCTTCATGGAACGAGCCCCACTGAATCAGAAGGATGTCGTACGGCTTGCCCATTTCGTCGACAGACTTTGGTGCAGCCGTAATGCGGATCTCTCCATTGAGGTTTGCCGGCCGGCGTTCATTGATTGTGAACACATGCTTCAGCTTAACGGCAATGTCGGGCTCGCATAGCTTCCAGCGAGGGAAGTACGACACGAGGTTTTCGTCGATGGTGGTAAGAGCCTGCATTGCGGCATCGCGCTTTGCACTGAGTTCTGTGCCACCAAGATTACGCTGGGCCGATACCGTTCCGGCAACCAGAGCAAGCAGAACGAACGTTAGAAGTACTGGTGTGCTTTTCATTCTCATGTTCATGCGTTAGAAGTTCCAGACAATGCGCGCTGTGGGAATAAAGACTGTCGACTGCTCCCACGGGCGAGGATCCCGCATTGCAGTCCAGAACCATTGACCTTCTAAACGAAGGGCCAGAAGCGCCGATGATTGAACAATAGGGAACTGGAAGTAGAGATTACCACCCAACGTGCGATCAAAGTAGCTGAGGGAGCCACCAAAGGGTGTGCGTCCGCTCGTGCTCATGAATTCGATCCGGCCAGAGAAATCAAAGATGGTTTCGCTATCGATTTCTTCGTACAAGACTTCCTGAGGATTGAGTGTGTCCTCTCGCGTCGACCATGTCTCGGCGATGTACATCGTTGGTCCCAAACCGAAGCGGAACTGGAAGCCTTCATCAATCGACAATGCAAACGTGTACTGCAGCCTGCCGGTCATGCGCACGAGGTAGTCATTCGATGCGCCATCAGTGAGCAACTGAGCAAGCGTGCCGGGATGGGTGCCAAAGTCGGACTTCGTAGCATCACCGAACACGTAGGAGAAGCCAAAGTTGAATACACCGCTATTCTTGAACAGCGACGTTGAGAAGTTCAGGTCGGTGGCGATACCGCCATAGGATGGTTGCGTGAAGCGGCGGGTGGCAAAGTTGCTTGCCGTATTCGACCACAAACCGTTGGGCAGAATAACACCCAGCTTTGCATCACCCAATGTACCATCACCATACACATAGCTTAGCGTGGCACGCTCGGACCAGATTGATGGGTAGTTGATCTGATCAAGGCCATACCGTAGCTCGACGCCGGAAACCGGCAAGTTCTGGTTGGCGTAATAGTCAGCCCCCAGATCGGCAGAAAGTTCCACATCAGCGTACTTCCGCTGACCGGACGCTGACATAACGACGAACTTCATTTCCTGTCCTGGGTACGCATCATTCATGATTGATGCTACACGGTTCTTGTTGTCGGAAGAGACGGCCTTACCGTTAATTGCCGTGATCACATCACCAACTTCCAAGCCAGCCGATTCGGCAGGGCTTCCGGGCTCGACCGACACGACCACTTCAGTGTTGGTCCGTTCGCCACCCATTTCCTGGACCTTGAATTCCGTTTCGGCCCCGAGGTATCCAAATGCATTCGCTAACTGCGACTCCGTTGGCGCATAGCGGCGCCAGCTGACAAGGTCGTAGCCAAGGATGATTTCGTTCTCGCGATTGTACTTAAACGCCTGACCCTGCGATACACGCTGGTAGGACTGAATCTCGGACGTTGTGGCACGTACCTTGGTTTCGTCGCGGAAGTTTTCAAGGGGCTTAACGATTCCGGTCTCCTGGCGCTGCAGGATGATGTTGTCGATCTCCTGCAGGTCCAGCGTACGATCGCGGTAGCTTCCTTGCTGCACGAGGTCTCCGAGGAACTGATCCATCGAGAACCGTTCATCAAGCTCCGGACGCTGATCTTCACTCTTGGCAATGAGTGTCCGGAACATCTTCATGTTCATGGTGTAGTCGGCAGCCGTCTTGTCTTCAAGTGAGCGCTGCAAGTAGATATCGTCCAGCATCATGGCTTTGTCGAACTGCACGCCCTGAAGGTTCGACGTCAGCTTGCCTCCCACGCGTTTTGCCGGAAGCAGGCCGATATACACTTGCTCTGCGTTGTTCTTCTTCCGTGTGGTGATCAGGAAGAAGGCGTCGGGGTTATTATCCTCGGCTCCAGAAGCCAGCGAAAGCTCAACAGCTTCATCGATTGCAGCGTTGTATTCCTCGAACGACACCTCTCCGGAGTTTCGCATCTCCGTGATTTCTTGGTTGTTGTTCGCCTCATCTACCAGGCTAAGACGGTCCCCGGGGTTTTTGCTGGCGATTGCGGACAACAGGGCCAGCAGCTTGGCGTTCTTACTGGTACCAGCTGCAGACTTCTTCGTTTCTTCCTTGAAGAACTCACGAAGCTTCGCACTGTAGTCGCCGGATACTTCAAGAACCTGAATGTTGCTGTACTTGTAGTTCCGGTAGTTCTGAAGGATTGAGCGCAGGTTGGCATCATCGGCGTTCGTGCGAACGGACGGGACCAGCATCGCTGCGATCAGAAGCCCGAGGAGGGCAGCCCGTGGATTCATGTATCGATGTTCCTTAGAAGTAGAAATGTTCTCACGTATTCAAGCACCAGGTCCACCCGCTGGTGATCATCGGCGACGACCACCGCGGCCTCCGCGGCCACTCTTTTCGATCGGCACGGTCACCGACACGCTCACGGGTTTGCTGCTGACTCCACGCTGCTGATTATTGGGATTGGTGATCGATCCTCGAGCCGTCAGACTGATACTACCGGCAACAGAGGTCACATCGCGGTCGATATCGCCACTGATTTCCAGACGTACGCGGTACAGACCTTCTCCCTCCTCGCTGACACTCGAGGAAATCACAGGAGCAGTGATACCACGCAGCGAGTTGCTGTTGACGATAATCTGTGGCGTGGCGATCTTGGCAGAGGCTTCGTTTGTCAGGTTCGTGGGCTTCGTAATCTTCAACACTCCCGTCACCTCGATCACGCTACCGGTTTGGTAGGCATTCACGTTGGTCAGCTCGCGGGCAATCGTTGGGCCTTCCTGCTTGACCGGGATGTTGTCGATATCCAACAGCGTGACCTTTTCACCACGGTCGTTCTGCCAGATAAACTGCAACGAGTAGCTGGTGGCTTCCTCATCTACCTTGACCGTAGCACCCAGACCACGTTCGACAACTGGCTGCGACTGCTTATTCGACTTGATCGCTACGCTATACTGCTTGGCCGGAACGTTACGTACGGCCGCTGCTTCGGAGGCTCCCGTCAACGCATTGAACGTTAGCTGGCTTCCGTAGTTGGCTTCGGCCAATCGGGCGCGCATGTTTTGCACATACGTTGGGCTGGATGGATCTTCCAGTTGACCCTTGTACACGCGTAACGTGGCCTGCTGGACGTCCTGCTTGCCGGATGTTCGCTGGGTAACGCTTACGGTCCATTCGCCCTCTGTTAGAGGAGCCGTGGTATATGCCAGCCAACGGTTGGTGCCGGCTGCCACCGGGGAATCCGATGAAGCAACTTGGTCGCCGGAACCCTTTCGCTCGAACTGCAGTGCAATACGCTGACCTTCCTTCTCCATGTAGCCTTCCGGAGCCGGCGTTGTCGGCAGAGCAGGACCCGTGGAGAGGTAGAAGGCAGCGCCCACACCTGCGTGAGCAAACATGCGGGTGTTGTCGAATTCCACGAAGGGGTCAGCCGTAGGAATATTCGGCTTCACTACGCGAACCGTAAAGCCAAGGCTTGCCTGGTTTTGTGACAGGTCCACAAAGCCCCCTGGCTGCAGAATCATGTTGATGTAGCCGTACAACTTGGCCTCGCGGGCCATGTCGGGCTCGTCCTTCAGAATCTCCTGCACGCGGGCT
>CAZBOW010000008.1:41552-50687 GCA_964493635.1 uncultured Hyphomicrobiales bacterium | reverse complement strand
CTTGGCCTCGCGGGCCATGTCGGGCTCGTCCTTCAGAATCTCCTGCACGCGGGCTGCAATGGCGTCGGCGTATTCACTGCCACGCATCTGACCACTCTTGAACTTCTCGGTTGCTTCTTTGACGACTTCGTCCGTCATGGTGCGGTCAAGTTCACGAAGAACACTCTTAAGGTCCTTCACCTTGAGCTGTACTGTACCAATATTGATCTTTTCGTCGTCACTCGCCTCGCTGGGTGCACCATTGGGATCAGCCTTGATACCCAGAATCTTGTTGGTGCGCGAGAAGAAGTGCAGCTTGTAGATACCCGTCTTGCCTGCTGGCTTAAAACGGGCCATAAAGGACCGCACCTTCAGGTTAGATGGCAGTCGGTTTGTACCAGCGGGATCAACTGTTGCCGGATGGCTGTACTCGAACTGCACCTTGCCTTCGGCATTGTTCCAGAAGCCACGGTAGTTGCCCTTTGGCTCGTCCAGCGTGTAATTCGGCGATTCATCGCGGAACCACGTTTGAGCTTCCTTCAGGCTGAGCGGTACGGAAATCGATGACGTCCACTCCTTGTCGAGAACGGCACGCTGATATCCCTCGAGCGTCCAGTTGTTGATCCGAGAGCCAATGCCGGCATTTCCTGTCGACAACGCGGAGTCGATGCTGCGGTCGCTCGGAAAGGCGGGAACTTCATCGGAGTTATCGTCGGTATGCCAGATCTGATAGTAGATCTCTCGCACGTTCGACGCAAGGACAAAGTCCTTGAGGCGCTGCTTCTTTTCGATGTCGGACAGTCGCTGATCCTTGATCACCTTGGAAAGGTCGTTCATCACATCGGTGACGCCTACCTCTACCACGTACTCCCGATCTTCTTTGATCAGGTTCATGCCAGGGGCGCTGGACCAAGAGGCGTCCTTCAGAACGATCTGGTCTTGCGGCCGCGTGCTCAAGCCCTCAACACCAGTACCTGTCTGCAGCTGGGAGAGGATCGACTGAACGATCTTCATCGATTCCTTCTGCTTGGCGATAAGGTGCTCCTCTGCTTCGTCGCGCTCCACGATAATGATGAGGAGCTCGAGAATAACAGCGAGATATAGCACGAAGTATACTTTTCCGGCTCCGCCTTTTGACATTGCCTACCTCCTGGCGTTCTAGTGTGTTGCCGCTTACTTGTTTGGAGTTGCCGTCTTGTCAGTCGCTGGCGTGGACATCGTTGATGTGGTCGACGTCATCGCCGTCTTCTTGGTTGTCGACGAGCAGCACGATGCACCTGCAGTTTTACTCTTTTTCGTTACCGTCGTTGCTTCTGTTGTTGTTGCACACTCGTCGGTGCTGGAAGCCTTTTTGGCCTCTGGAGTTACCGTTGCCGACGAAGTTGTGGCAGCGGTGGAAGTGGTTGAGCAGCACGAAGCCGAAGCAGAGCCCTTGCCCTTCTTCGAATCACCGCAGGCTGCATGTGTCGTAACTGCCATTACTGCTAGGGACATAGCAGCAACTACGAAGAGACGCATTGTTGTTTTCATCGCAACACCTTGTGTTAATGGTACGATGGCGTATCAAATATCACGCCACAGATGCATGTAAAATAGTTTCCTGCCGTGGCTTATCCAAAGACTATTCCGAAGTGCCAGCCAAGAGCCAGCCAAGAGCTAGCCAAGAGCAAGCCCCGCATCTGATTGTTCCAGATGCAGGGCTCTTGAATATTCGGATCGTCGATCTTCAGAATGTTGAGCTTACGAGCAACCGCTGGTTGTTCCACAGTCGTCGCAGACCGTGCAGCTTCCATTCCGCCGCACGTTCGTTGACGCACAGTTCGTACACGTATCACCCGTGTAGCCCAATTCGCGTGGATCTACTTTCGACCGAACGCCATCACGCATGCCATGAGCCTCCCGTGTTTGCTGACCATTGATGTCCACGCTGCTTGGCGGGACGTATCCGATTGGATCAGGTACGCGTACGGCGTTCGCTGGCAGATCGGCAGGAAGGTCGGTGGCAGGGGGCTGAATCGATGCTGGTGCAGGGTTCAACTCATCAACGGCCTTGACGTGCACGAAGTCCGTCCGGTTCAGGTAGTCGTAGCCGAGGGTACGAAAGACGTAGTCCAGCACGGACGTCGCATTCTTGATTGCCTCGTGACCCTCCACAAAGCCGGCTGGTTCGAAACGCGTAAACGTAAACGTATCGACCATTTCCTCGAGAGGTACTCCGTACTGCAACGCCTTCGAAGCCAGAACGGCAAAGCAGTTGAGTAAGCCCTTGAATGAAGCCCCTTCCTTGTACATGTCGATGAAGATCTCGCCGATCTGGCCATCTTCGAACTCGCCGGTACGGAGGTACACCTTGTGGCCACCAACATTGGCCTCGCGCACGTAGCCGTGTCGACGCTTTGGCAGGCGGCGGCGCTCGGCGCGGTGGTACACGCGCTCCTTGATGACCTCGTACACTTCTTTGGGACCCTTGGTTTCATCGAGCGTGTCTTCATCGCCCAGCATCACGATCTCGTCGAAACTATCGGCACTGGCGTTGAGCGGCTGCGAGAGTTTCGAACCATCGCGGTACAGGGCAATAGCCTTAACCATCAGGCGCCACGACTCCATGTGAACTTCTTCAACCTGACCAACCGTAGCCTCGGCCGGCATGTTGATGGTCTTGGAGATGGCACCGGAGATGAAGGACTGAGCCGCTGCCATCATGCGCACGTGAGCCATGTAATCGATGTACCGCTGTCCCTTCTTGCCGCACTTGTTGGCACAGTCGAAGACCGGCAAATCGGCGTCCTTGATGTGCGGTGCGCCTTCGATCGTCATGGTGCCACAGACGTAGTCGTTGGCATACTCGATCTCGTCCTTGCTGTAACCCAGGCCCTGAAGGAGGCTAAACGATGGGTCGTCCAACTGCTCGGTGGTGAAGCCCAGACGGTGGCAGAGATCATCACCCAAGGTGTAGCGATTGAAGACGAATCGAATGTCGAAGGCGGTATCGAGCTGCTGTTCGATGGTTTCGATCACCTCGTCGGTGAGCCCCTTATCCTTCAAACTTGACTTGTTGATGAATGGGCAGGCAACCAGCGTTCCGTGACCTTTGCAGTACTTCTCGATGTCTTCAATCTCGCTGTCGCTATAGCCCAGCTTGTGCAGAGCCTTGCTCACGGATTGGTTTACAATCTTGAAGTAGCCACCACCGGCCAGCTTCTTAAACTTCACAATTGCGAAGTCCGGTTCGATACCGGTGGTATCGCAGTCCATCACCAGGCCGATCGTGCCCGTTGGCGCGATCACCGTTGCCTGAGCATTACGATAGCCGTACTGCTCGCCGAGGGCCAGTGCTCGATCCCACGCTTCCCGTGCCGGACCAACCAGGTGTTCCGGGCAGTGATCAGCGCTAATCCCCATTGGCGTGATCGTGAGACCTTCGTATTCCTCTTTCGTGGCGTTGTATGCTGCACGCCTGTGGTTGCGAATCACGCGAAGCATGTCTTCGCGGTTTTGCTCGAATCGTGGGAAGGGCTTTACGTCCCGCGCCATTTCTGCGGACGTGGCATACGCCTCACCCGTCAGGATCGACGTAAGGGCACCGGAGATTGCCAGCGCCTCTGGTGAATCGTATGGAACGCCCATCACCATCAGCACCGTACCCAGATTGGCATAGCCCAGACCGAGGGTCCGGAAGTCGTAGCTGCGCCGTGCCATCTCCTTCGATGGGAACTGTGCCATCAGTACCGAGATTTCTAACGTGATGGTCCACAGGCGAATCGCGTGCTTGTAGTCGTCCACGCGGAAGGTACCGGTCTGCTCGTCGTAGAAGTGACCCAGGTTGATCGAGGCCAGGTTACAGGCCGTGTCGTCCAGGAACATGTACTCCGAGCATGGATTCGATGCGTTGATCCGACCATCGTTGGGACAGGTGTGCCACTCATTGATCGTGGTATCGAACTGCAAACCAGGATCAGCACTCTTCCACGACGACATGTTGATCTTGTTCCAGAGGTCGCGCGCCCGCACAGTACGGTGCTTGGTTGCATCCGTGCGCCACACCAGATCCCATGTGGTGTCGTTAACGACGGCCTCCATGAAGCTGTTGGTGACGCGTACGGAATTGTTCGAATTCTGGCCCGACACCGTGTTGTAGGCCTCGCCTTCGTAGTGGGTGTCGTAGGAGTCGAAGTTGAGCGATGTATAGCCCTGCTCTACCAGAGCGAGTGTCCGCTTGATGTAGTTATACGGCACACCGCGGTGCAATGCACGCTGAATCAGCATGCGCAGCTCGGGATTCGATTCCGGGTCGGCACCGTTAGTGTGAGCTTCGTCGGTGATCGCCTTCAGGAAGGTGGAACACACCTTCGAACCGGAGACCAAGGCCGCAACTTTCTCTTCTTCCTTAGCCTTCCACTCAATGAACTTTTCAATATCCGGGTGATCGATATTCACAATCACCATCTTGGCCGCCCGACGTGTGGTACCACCGCTCTTGATCGCTCCAGCGGCACGGTCGAACACCTTCAGGAAGGACATCAATCCCGACGACACTCCACCGCCACTCAGGCGCTCGGTTTCACCACGCAGGTTCGAGAAGTTCGATCCTGTTCCTGATCCGAATTTGAAGATCCGGGCCTCGCGCGTAGCCAGGTCGAAAATGCCGCCTTCGTTTACCAGATCGTCTTCAACCGACTGAATGAAGCAGGCATGAGGCTGAGGATGTGTGTACGCATCCTTGGATCGAGTCATCTTTTCGGTATCGGGATCGACGTAATGGTGGCCCTGAGCCGATCCGGTGATGCCGTAGGCAAAGGCCAGACCCGTGTTGAACCATTGCGGCGAGTTTGGCGCAGCCATCTGCTTCAGGAGCATGAAGGCCATTTCGTCGTAGTACGCTTGAGCATCCTCGGCTGTATCGAAATAGCCGTATTTCTCGCCCCACCATCTCCAGCATCCGGCCAAACGGTGCACAACCTGACGAACCGATCGCTCCGGACCGGTTACAGGTGCGCCACTTTCATCCAGGAGGGGTTCCCCCTGGTCGTTCATCTGAGGAACACCGGCCTTGCGGAAATACTTCTGAGCAAGAATGTCCGTAGCCACCTGCGACCACTGTTTCGGCACCTCGATGTCGTCCATTTGGAAGACCACGGAGCCGTCGGGATTACGGAGAATGGATGAACGGCGTGTGTACGAGAATTGCTCGTAGGCACTGGAACCCGCCGTTGTAAAGCGTCGCGCAATGTGCATGGATCCTCCAAGGTTGAAAAATGGTGAAGCCCCCTTCCCACCATCGTATCACCCGACCAGAATCCTTATGATGCGGTGTGGGACAAAGTGAGCTGCTTCAGGATAGCAGACAACTCACTCTCCCCGCTCTGGAAGGAACCGGGTTGGTTGATGTGTGATGGGAGCTGTTCGTGATCGCGCGTAGTGACTTGTAGTGGCTGACGTGTTATTGACCGGGCGGTATGATCTTTGCTGCCATACAGACGTACATTTCCGTACTACTGCGGTGCGATGTTCGAACAACGGTGGGCAAAATAGTGCACGCCGATGCGATCATCAACGGATATCGGTTGATGTGGAAAAATACCTGACTCATCCTCTGAAATCGTAACATGACCTGGCTCTTCGACACCCTTTCACAGATCGATACATGGCTCTTCTACGCCATTAACCACGGGCTTTCCAACGGATTGTTCGACACGGTGATGCCGATCTTCACATCGGTGACGTGGTGGCGGCCGATCTATGCGATTGCCCTTGTTCTGTTGCTGTGGAAGGGAGGTGTTCGCGGGCGATGGGCAGCAGCAACCCTGGTGGTAATGATTGCGGTTTTTGATCCCTTGAGCACACTTCTCCTGAAGAATCCCATCGATCGGCTTCGACCATTCAACGTACTCCCGGACGCTATCAATCTGATTGGCATGGTGGGGAATGGGGCGGGATCGTTTCCCTCCAATCACGCCTTGAATAACACTGCGGCGGCGGTGATTCTCCACCACTACTATCCGCAGCGCACCTGGCTGTGGGTGGCCATCGCAGCACTGATGGGTGTTTCTCGCATCTATGTAGGTGTTCACTGGCCCAGCGATGTGCTGGGTGGGGCCGTCCTAGGTATGGTAGGGGGCTACGGCATGGTGATGCTGGTGCGCCTCATCCAGCAGCGATCACCGCTGCCGCGGCCCGACGACCACTCCGAACGGCACCCTCGAGCGTAGCGGGTAGGCCCGTATCGGTCCAATCGCCTGCAAGGGCAACATTGCATGGCAGTCCATCCACACGATACGATCGCAGCGCGCGTTCGGACGGACGGAGCAACGGCGTAGCCTGCTTCTCTTTGATAACCTGACCGTGGTTCAGCACGATGCTGTCGGGCAGGTGGAAGAGCTGTCGAAGTTCATGGTCGCAGTGAGCGATGATTTCCTCCCCCGTCGTGCGGGCTAGATCCGATGCCGCACTGATCGTTACGGAAACCAAACCTGCTCGAGATTTTCGGAACACCCATTGAATCGTTGTGCCCAAGGCAGCTGTCAGGTCATCGGTCAGCCATGGGTGGTTGTACCACAGGTAGACGCTGATGATCGGTGAGTAGTCGAACGATGGAACGGCGATCGTCGGCAGGAGGCGCTTGACGGATGATGCTGGTGTGGCAATCACAACGGCATCGGCTTCGATGCGCGTACCATCCGAACAGATCACTGCCCGTATGCTATCTCCATCTTCTTCGAAGCGATCTACCATCGTGCTCAGGCGTACCTCTCCGCCGCGATGGGCTATCCAATCCGGAAATGGGTGCAACAACTCCGACAGTCCGGACGTTGGAAGCAGGAGTCGGGCAGCCTCCGGTCCGCCCAGAAAACCAAGACGCATCACGGTGACGAGCAACGATGCGTCGGCCTGGTCCAGCGGAGCATTCAAGGTGGCCAGGACAATCGGCTCCCAAAATCGCTCAATGGCCTCGGGGGACTGTCCATTTCGCTTGAGGTGTTCCCAGCACGTCTGTTCACCAGTATCAAGCTGGCCCAACTGCAGTTTGACAGCCCACGTGAGAATTCCTACCCGGGAAGCAACCGAGACGCCACCCAAGGTTGCGATGCCCCAGGCCATACCGAGTTTTCCCGGTAATCGTCCAGCATCCAGTACGGTGCGCCGGCCGGTTATGTCAACGAAGGGTACGTGCAGGGCCGGTTGTGGCTGCAGAAGGTGGTTGGTTCCCAATGTACGCGTGATCTCGAGCATCTCGGTGTAGGCTCCGATCAGGACGTGCTGACCGTTGTCGATTTCGTCATTGGTCTGGCGGTCGATGAACGATCGGGCACGGCCTCCAAGGTAGCCCCGGGACTCCACAACGGTAACGCGTGCGCCGTGCTCAGCAGCATGCATTGCTGCGGCAACGCCGCTCCACCCCCCTCCTATTACGACCACGTGCATGGATGTAAATTGGAGAAAAACAAGGGATTCACGGATGCAGACGCTCATCAGTTGGTCGGACTTCGAAGCCGTCGATCTCCGCGCGGGCACCATCGTGCGGGCCGAAACGTTTCCGGAAGCCCGCAAGCCGGCGTACAAACTATGGATCGATCTCGGGCAGGGGGCTCTCCGCCAGAGTAGTGCTCAGATCACCGCTCTGTACCGGCCCGAGCAACTCATTGGCAAACAGGTTCTGGTGGTCTGCAACTTCCCTGCCAAACAGATCGGCCCTTGGATGAGTGAGGTACTCGTGTGTGGTTTTGTTCAGCAGGACGGCTCGGTCGTGCTGGCCGTGCCGGATTCTCCTGTGGCAGATGGCACGAAACTTCGATAGAAGTTGTAACTTTGGAGTTCTGCGGAAGTGGCGAAATTGGCAGACGCACCAGACTTAGGATCTGGCGGGGCGACCCGTGAGAGTTCGAGTCTCTCCTTCCGCACCCCCTTTATTTCGTAGGATATACCTTGGACCAGCACATCACTGCGCTGGAAGGGTGCACCCGAGAGGTGCGCATTACCCTTTCGGCCACGGACCTTAAACCACACTACAACGACGCCTACGCCAAAGCCCAAAAGTCGATTTCACTGCCGGGCTTCCGTAAAGGAAAGGTTCCTCTCCCTACTATCAAGCAGCGTTTCGGTAAGCAGATCGAGGCCGAGGCCCTTGAATCCATTGCTGATACCGAGTTCAAGCGCGTTGCCCTTGCCGAGAAGCTTCCGGTGGTGGGCAATCCCGCACTAACCAACATTGAAGAGTCCGCCGAGGGAGGCGTGGTCTTCACCATCCTGTGTGAGGTGATGCCCGACTTCGATCTGGGCGACTATCGGTCGCTGTCGGTGAATCGGCCCGTACGTCCGGTTTCCGAGAACGATGTCCAGGAAGAGATTGATCGGCTGTGCCTGCGTGCTGCCACGTTCGAAACGGCAGAGGAATCAACGGATGCCATGCACGTGGTAACGTTCACGATGGACGGCAAGGAAGAGCGCGTGTTTCTGGATGACGACCAGGTGGACATGCACCTGCGGAACTCCCTCACCAACAAGAAGGTTGGCGACGCAACCCAGTACACGGCCGAAACACAGGACGAAAACAGCGAGCCCCCTACCTACGAGATCACCATCACCGATATCCAGAAGGTGGTTCCGGCAGAGTTCACCAACAGCTTCGTGGAAACGATTACCGGTGGGCGCTTTACCACAACGGAAGATCTTCGAAACGACATCGAAACCCAGTTGCATGACTACTTCCAGCGCACGTCCCGAAACGCTGTGGAGAACCAGATTGTTGAACAACTGGTGAACATGCACTCGTTCGACATTCCCCATAGCCTCGTGCATTCTGTGATGCATCAGCTCTTTGAGGACTTTAAAAAGCGCAACGAAGGCGCTCCAGGCATCGAGCAACTCACAGCCCATGACTTGGAGGACGAGCTGAAGCCATCGGCGGAGCGCATCGTTCGGTGGGAGTTGATTCGGAACAAGATCGTTGATGCGGAGAAATTGGAGATCGCCGACGAGGATCTGGGCGATGCGGCCGAGAAGTATGGCATCCCCGAAGATCAGTTCCGTATGCTGATGCGTCAGAACCAACAGGTGATGGATCAACTCCTCGCAGAGAAGACCATGACGGCACTGATCGAGTACGCCGTGGTGACCGATGTCGACGCCGACACACAGCAACCAATCGTGTAGGAAGGA
>CAZBOW010000008.1:34129-41452 GCA_964493635.1 uncultured Hyphomicrobiales bacterium | reverse complement strand
CGCCGTGGTGACCGATGTCGACGCCGACACACAGCAACCAATCGTGTAGGAAGGACTACAGCCATGTACAACAACCTGGTACCGATGGTCGTAGAGCAAACGAGCCGCGGTGAGCGGGCCTACGACATCTACTCGCGTCTGCTCAAGGAACGTATCATCTTCATTGGCACGCCCATCGATGATGTTGTTGCCAGCTTGACCATTGCCCAGCTGCTGTTCCTGCAGAGTGAGGATCCAAACAAGGATATCTCGGTCTACATCAACTCACCTGGTGGTAGTGTATCGGCCGGCATGGCGATTTACGACACCATGCAGTTTGTCAAGCCGGATATCTCCACGATCTGCGTTGGCATGGCCGCTTCGATGGCGCAGGTGCTGCTCTGTGCCGGTACAACGGGCAAGCGCTTTGCCCTGCCACACTCGAAGATCATGATGCACCAGCCCCTTGGTGGTACCCAGGGACAGGCCTCCGACATCGAGATCTACACCAAGGAAATGCTCCGCACGCGCGACATGCTCTACTCGATCATCAGCACCCATACCGGCAAGGACTACGAGACGATTAAGAAAGATGCCGATCGGGATAACTACATGACTGCCCATGAAGCGCTGAGCTATGGTCTGATCGACAAGGTGCTGGATCGCGCCCAGGCAGTGGCCAAAAAAGACTGATCCTGATCGACGGATCCTGAACGACCGATAACGACTACGAAAGACGTGTCTGTGGAGCAACCCGAAGAACTGCACTGTTCGTTTTGTGGACGGAATTCGCGCGAGGTTACCAGCCTGATTGCCGGCAAGGGGGCCTACATGTGCGACATCTGCGTGCAGAACTCAGTAGACATTCTCCGGAAGAATGCGCAGAAGGCTGGTGTTCAGGCCGATATCTCTTCGCTCCCTAAGCCGTCGGAAATCAAAAAGCAGCTGGATCAGTTTGTCATTGGGCAGGATCTCCCAAAGGAAGTCCTCTCCGTTGCGGTGTACAACCACTACAAGCGTATTCAAGCCGAGGACTTTGTTAGTCCATTTGATGACGTCGACATCGAAAAGAGTAACATCCTGCTGCTTGGCCCCACCGGCACTGGTAAAACCCTCCTAGCCCAGACGTTGGCCCGGATTCTCGATGTGCCATTTGCCATCGCTGATGCAACAACCCTCACGGAAGCAGGGTATGTTGGCGACGACGTCGAGTCGATCATCGTCAACCTTCTGCAGAATGCCGACTACAATGTTGAGCGTGCCGAGCGTGGCATCATCTACGTCGATGAGATCGACAAGCTCACGCGAAAGAGCGACTCGGCATCCATCACCCGCGATGTATCCGGTGAAGGCGTCCAGCAAGGCCTCCTGAAGATGCTCGAGGGTACCGTTGCCGGTATTCCACCGAAGGGTGGGCGCAAGCATCCCGAACAGCCGCTGATCTACGTCAATACGCGCAACATCCTCTTCATCTGTGGCGGTGCGTTCGACGGTCTGGAAAAGATTATCGCTCGTCGCAAGCGTCCGTCCACCATTGGCTTTACAGCCGGCGCAGCCGATGCGTTAGAGGAACATGCCGGATTACTGCGTCATGTCGAGCCGGACGACCTTGTGAAGTTTGGATTCATTCCGGAATTCATCGGCCGACTTCCCGTAGTCACCGCTTTGGACCCCCTCTCCGACGAGGCCATGCTGGACATCCTCACAAATCCCAAGAATGCTCTGGTCAAACAATACCAGAAGCTCCTGCTGTTGGAAGGTATCCAGTTGGAGTTCGACACGGATGCCCTTCAGGCCATCGTTGTGCGAGCAAAGCAACGTAAAACGGGGGCAAGGGGCTTGCGAGGCGTGATGGAAGAGGTGATGAATCCGATCATGTATCGTCTGCCGGATCAGCGCGACGTACGCGTGTGTCGGATCACCAAATCGGTGGTCACCGACGGTGCCCAACCGATCCTCAGCACCGTGGACGATCGTCAGAACCTTAGCGCGTAACCACCAGCGGTTGCACCACCTGTCCTTGCGCTGAACTCAGGCGTACGTAGTACGAGCCCGACGGGAGAGCATTCACCGTGATGCCTGTTTCGTAACTGCCTGGATCATGATGACCTTGCGCAACTGTTGTTACGTGTATTCCAAGCGCATCAAACAGGTCGATGCGGAGATCACATGATTCCTTCACAACGTAGCCAACGGTAGCCTCTGTATGCACGGGATTCGGTGCAATCGGTTGGAGAACGGTCGTGCCGTTCTGCTGTGGCTGGCTCGATACCGTGGTTGTTGATCCTTTGATCACACGAATGGTTTCGTACGGCTTGGAGAGCACATCCTGGATGTCCTGTGGGCTGGCTCCGAACCATTGCTCCAACACACTAGCATAGATCTGGCGGAAGTCGAACCGGATCTTCATGTTCTGATTCTCCAGATCCTCGAGATCTGGCGTAGTGCTGGTTACCCCATCCTGCACGGGCGTACCCATGAAAAACATCGGAGCAGCCGTGCCGTGATCGGTTCCGTAGCTCAGGTTGGAGTACGGTCGTCGGCCAAACTCAGAGAACGTCATTGTTACCACACGGTGATCGATCTTCTGGGCTTCCAAGTCACGCTGGAAGGCCGAGAGCGCCTCGCTCACCAGCCGTAGCAAACCGGCATGGGCACCAATTGTTGGATCTGCTTCGTCCACCTGTGCAGCATGCGTATCAAAGCCGTTGAGTGTAACAACGTAGGCACGCGTCTTTAAGCCCCCTGCAATCAAGCGGGCTACGATTGCAAGTTGATCTGCCAGTCGATTCGCCTCGGGATAGGCAACCTGATTAGTAGCCTTATCGGCAGCGGCCTTAATCACCGTGGAGTAATCCATGCTCTTGAGCTGGATCTGACGCACATACTCCACATTCTCGCGGGCATAGGTCGATGATGGCAGGTCGGTACCGGGCGCCTCGGTCCCGCTAACAAGGTTGTAGAACGTTTCAGGATCCTGCAGAGCCATACCCATGGACTGCCGCTCCTTACCTACCAGCAGCAGGCTTACCACTGCCGACATCTGAATGGCCACAGGATCTGGCATCGCTGTGTTTGGATAGCCCTCGGGATACCCAGGATACAGTGTGTTGAGGTATCGTCCCAGCCAACCTGTTGGCTCCGATACATTGGCATCGCTGCCGCTCATCCAGATATCGTTCGAACGGAAGTGCGACTGGTCAGGATTCGGATAGTTTACGCCGTGTACAACACCCAGCTTCTGCTCGGCATACAGCTCGCCGAGTTTGTCTAGGGCTGGGTGCAGTGCCGAGTGGTCGTGATTGGCTAGGCGCAGTGCTGCAGCCTCGGGGATCGCCACACCGGGTCGAATCCTAGCATACGTGTCGTACTGGTCCAACGGAATCACGGTGTTTAAGCCATCATTACCGCCGTTGAGCTGCACAAGAACCAACACGCGATCGGATTCCTCCGTGGTGTTAAACAGCTGCTGCAGCTTTGGGCCATCGTAGGCCTTCAGTGGGATGCCCTGCAGCACCAGTGGCAGGCTTACGGCGCCGAGGCCGGTACGAGTGATAAAGTTTCTGCGATTCATCGTGGATCCCGTTATACCAGTTGAAACTCAGCCATGCGGAAGAGATAGGTAAAGAGGCGGTCGAGGTTCCCCTTCACCTGAAGTCGGTTCGTGGCCGAGGGGTCGGCAGTGTACTCATCCCACACTTGCGTCCACTCGTAGTACCGACCTCCGTCCATCAAGACCTCTTCGGCTAGACGCATGGTGAGATCCTCAGAAAACGGTACGGCAAAGAAGTGGGTGTTCAGGTCTGTAATCATCTGCAACGCATCGGCAGGATTCGGAAGGGCGGATACAAAAGCTACGCTGTCCAGAATGGCTTGACCCCGGTCGTTCACACGGCTCGGGCGTAGGATGGCATCCGATAAACCATTGCGGAGGGGAAGCGTAGCGGTTGTGATCCAGTAGTGATCGAAGCCAGGCTCTTGGTAATAGGCCTCCCAGCCAGCCACAGAAGGCGCCTCCAGCAGGTTCATCTGGAGCGATACCATCTGGGCATACAAACCCAGGTAGAAACGCTGGCGGAGCTGAGGATCGGTCGGAGCCGTCCACGTGGTGGTGGATCGCATCAGGCCGATCACGAAATCGGCCGGGCTGCCAAGCTGGGCACCGATAATGTTTTCGCTGAAGAACCACTGGCTGGAGAACAACCGCATGAGCGTCGGGCCCACGACGTAATTGTCGGCACGGAGCTGAGTGGCAAGGGGCTCAATGACCTCGGTACGAACTGTATCATCAATGATACTGTCCACAAACCAACGGTACATCCGCTCCACAATGTGCTCGGCCGTGCGCGACTGTTCGAAGATCATGGTGAGCAGTTCATCCAACTCCCGCGTGCCAGCCTGAGCGTCTCTGCCGCCCTTGATCACGTGGTTGTTGTACCGCGCGGAAAACTGCTTGTCGGTACTATCATGTTGCGCAGCAACAAACGTCACCGTGCCCGATCGGCGATTTTCGCGCCAACCGGTCAACACGCGGGCAGCGGCCCGAACATCGTCCTCGGTGTAGGTGGTGTAGTCGCCATTACCGGCCACCGGCCCCTTACCAATCGTAAAGAGCTCCTGTAGCTCCCGAGCGTAGTTCTCGTTGGGATTTCCCACGGTGTTGGTATTGCCATTTAGGTAACGGAGCATGGCCGGCTCCAGCGTCACGATACGTGTAAGGTCCTTGACATTTCCCAGCGCATACATTCGCAGCTGGTTGAGCAGCGAAAACGTATGCAGGGCACTACTGACGATTTCAGCTTCCGTGGCAAAGTGGTTCGACCAGAACAGCGTGAGCTTTTCCCGGATCGACGGCTCATCCTCCACCATCAGGCGCGTCCACCAGCTGCGCGTCACAGCGTTGTAGTACACAAACGGTTTCTGCGTGTTGTAGCCACTGCCTCCGTCCACCCATTGCAGTCCGGTTTCCGGGTCCTCGGGAGGGGTTGGTAGGGGGCGTTCGGCAAACAGCTGAGCAAGCGTTGCTGCCAGCCCACGATCAATGGCGGTTGTTAGCTGTTCCGGCGTCGCACCAAAACAGGCCCGACGCATCAGATGCGCTGCCTGTCGGGCAGTCCAGGGGCCGGTGTAGGGGTCGATCATTGCCATGGGTGTTCCTCTAGGGATTCTGCGACGGTCGCTTGACGCAACTCTGTCTGTAAAGTTACTGGAACGCTCGCGATCGTCATCAGGTTTAGCGACTGGCGAGGATTCGCGCCAATTCCAGCAGCTGATGTTTTCTGTTGACCAAGGTAGCAACAGTGCTATGTACTACCCGCACATCCGAGATCCGCACGAGGCATACTCTGCCACGCGTGATACTATATAGCAGGCACAACTCTAGCCAGTTCAGCAGAAACATCGCCGTTTCTGCGGTATTCATGGATCGCATCGTGAACCCAAAGCGTGTGAGCGTCCGCCCCCCGAAGTAGTACACTGTCCCTCGTAGCTTTCTGGTAAGAGGGAGTTTTCCGTGCTCCGCCTCCTCGACCATAGCAAGCAGGCCTTGAGTCAGTGAACGCAGAATCTCGAGCTGAGTCCGATGGCGTGATTGGAAGTAGTCCCAAGACGTCCCAACGTGAATCTCAGCGGTGTTACGACCGAATGGTACGGTAAACATCATTGGAGAGTAGTAGCGGTAGATACCCAACCGTCGAGCAATAGGCGTCGTGGCCCATCGCGCGATTCGGTACAACACCACTCCAATAAAGCTGATGCCCACGATGTAGAAAAGATCCAGCATAGTTACGAATCTTGCGAGCGCATGCAACCAGCGTGTTTCGGAATCTTTAGGGATTCGTCACATCGACAGCTACGTAGATTGTCCGATGCTTTCCGTAGTACTACGAAACCTTGGCACGCCCTTCAATCTGCTCAACGCGTTGATCTTGAGTGGGTTATTCGCTGTGTACCTGGCCTACCGTGACGAGCGATTGCTGCTGGATGCTCTGGGGGTAAGTACCGTAGTGCTGGTGAATACTGCTGTGGCGATTGTGCAGGAGTGGAGGGCCCGCAGAGCCCTCGAAAATATCATGGTTGCTCAGCATCACGAGCCCCCTGCCCCCGTAGGAGCAGTGGTTCCGATCCAGCGTGGAAGCATGATTACGGCAGATGGCGTGGTGGTGGAGAATCATCACTGCGAGTTGGATACCTCGCTCGTGACGGGCGAATCGCTTCCTGTTGCGATCGACGTTGGCATGGAGGTTTCCTCGGGCAGTTTCTGTGTGGCAGGAAGTGCCGCCTATCGAGTTACGCGCAGTGGTACCGATCATACCACGGCCCGAATTCAGCAGTTGGCAAGCACACTGCGTGAAGCCCCGTCCCCCCTGCAGCGCTCCATTGACCGTGTGTTTCAGGTGTCGTTTGCTGCTGCGGTGGTTCTTGCTGCTATCGATGTAGCACTCCACCTTGACGGCTTGCAGAATACCGACGTGGTGCGGCGTGTAGCTACGCTGCTGTTGGGCTTAATCCCCGAAGGGCTTGTTTTCTTTACCACCATTGCCCTAACGGTGGGTGCCTACCGCATCGCTAAACAGGGGGTGATTGTCCAGCGACTGAATGCTGTGGAATCGTTTGCCACGGTTGATACCGTCTGCATGGATAAGACGGGTACGCTCACGGAGAACCAGCTCTCGGTGCATCGACTGATCAACCTGAACAACCTAAACAACCTGAACAGCACGGATGCAACGGCGATGCTGCGATCCTACGCCCACAGTTCGGGCGAACACGATCAGGTGACAAACGCACTGCTCGCGGTATCCGACGAACACGATGCGGCCAACATCACCTGGGTGGATGCCATTCCCTTTTCATCGGGCCGGAAGTGGAGTGCGCAGCAGAACCGTGACGGCCAGTGGTGGATGCTGGGTGCACCCGATGTTCTTCTGGGCCGAGAGCGTGCAGCAGCGTTGATCAACGAATATGCCGTTGCGCCGTACCGCCTTCTGGTGTTCGGAACAGCGCACGAGCCGCATTGGAACAACGAGCCGCCACCGATGTTTCACCCGGTACTGCTGATTGCGCTTGTTGACCGTGTCCGTCCCGAGGCCGAGGCGCTCCTCCAAACATTCGAGCGCAGTAATGTGGACGTCCGCATCATCACAGGTGATGGACCCGGAGTGGTCGAAGCGCTGCTTCCGGGGTATTCAGGTTTGATGGTAGGTGCCCGCCTGCGTCCGGAGCAGAAGCAGCAGGTGGTGCGTGAGCTGCAGGCCTCTGGCCGTCATGTTGCCATGATTGGCGACGGAATAAACGACCTTCCTGCCATTAAGGAAGCTAACGTTGGCATTGCCGTGCGCACCA
>CAZBOW010000008.1:28784-34029 GCA_964493635.1 uncultured Hyphomicrobiales bacterium | reverse complement strand
ATAAACGACCTTCCTGCCATTAAGGAAGCTAACGTTGGCATTGCCGTGCGCACCAGTGCATCGGCCACGAAACAGGTGGCCGACATTGTCCTCGAGGAGCGGTCCCTGGACGTCCTTCCGGAGATCATTGCCGAGGGTCGGTCTACGATCACAACAGTGCTGCGCGTAGCGCAGCTCTACATCGGCAAGAACCTCGCCCTTCTGGCGGTGACGGTGCTGTGCTCACTGAGCGGGCTGCCCTATCCTCTCACGCCGCGCCGAGGGGCACTCCTAAGCGTGATTGGTGTTGCCATCCCGGCCATTGTGCTAGCCGCTCGCTCGCAGGTGTCAGCACCCGTATCACGGTTCATGCCCAACCTGCTGGTGTTTTCACTTCGCACAACACTCGCCTCGGTGGTGAGTGTGCTGGCAGCCTGGTGGTGGGCAACCAGCGTCTCTGGAAGCCCTAGTACGGCTGTACCCGTCATGTTTTCAGCCTTTACCGGCGTCCTGCTTGCGGCCATGCTCGTGCTCGACGATCTTGGACCGTCGTTACGGAAGCGCCTTCGCGTGGTGGTAGTGGTTCTTGCTGCGGTAATCCTAAGCCTCACAGCTCTGCCATCCGCACCGCTACCGTTGTCCGTTCTTACTACATTCTACGAGATCACACCCGAAACCCCAACAATTGTGCTCTGGATGGCCGTGTGGATAGGCATTGGTATGAGTATTGCCGGAGCAGTGGGATACGTTATAAAATCTACCATGTTAGATTTCGCAGGTCCGGGTATCAGGATGGATACATGATGATGAGACCTTGCTCGCATGCCACTAGAAACGCATGACTGCCAATACTACTGGACAAAGTCTGAACATCCCACACCGATGGCATACTGGTTCGCCATTCGGGATCAACTTCTATGTCGATGTAGCATCCTGAAAGTGGATTGAGGATAATGACACGTCCGGCACCCGAATATCCAGGGATTTCCGAAAACCCTCCCAAGCATAGATTTCCAGTGATCACGTCTTCATCGATCGCCCAGAAGCTCACCCCATGAAGAAACTCACGAATCTCACCGTCAGATTCCAGTACCACTAATCCTGCTGACTCTCCTGTGTTATCATACTGTACCGTGACGCAGTAGTATGTTTCAGATAGCGTGGCCGAACGAAGTATCTGCGGAATCTCGGCGTAATGATCACCCCTCCGACGCCACAGAAGTTCGACCTTTTCATTGTGGGTAATCACCTGGTAGATCTCGCCGGGACGTGCCCCAATCAACAGTCGCGTGTGAGAGGCGTCAACACATGTTAGCGAGCAGACACTTGAGATTTTATCTCGGCCCTGCACCGCCCAACTTTTCCCATCATCTGTTGACACTAAGACCATCCCGTTTGAGAGCGATGCTGCGACGAAGACTATGCCACTGTCGCTCTCTACTGCTTCGATAGACTTACCACTGAACCACAAGAGTTGATTCAGTGTGCGATACACAAGTTTCCATGACTTGCCACTGTCGTCCGATCTGTACAGACCATCCATCATGACACCACCTACGATAAGAATCGTAGGATCCCGTGGGTGATACACAATGTTGGTTACACGAGACTGTTTATCAGAATTAGGTAGGTATAGTGTATCCCTAACCATTGAAGATGATACTACCGCCCTGATGATTCGTCCCCCCATTACTGACCACATCACCTCCCCGGCCGCATGTGGAGAGACTGCGATACAAAACGCTGCGGCACTATCTAACATCAATGCTGTAAGCGACATGGGCATTCGGCGATTACCGTAAGAGAATGGCCGTGTGCTTGCATCGGCCTGTCTGACTGATGAACACCGATAGGAGAGGTGTCATAGTTGCCACACCCCCCGCAAGGGTAACTCGAAGACTGTCGCTCGAAAACGCAATCTGCGCTGATACAATCTGACCCAACATATCGTAGACATACGCGAGATGATTGGATTCACTGCAACCCAGACCTCGTATCTGCCACTCGTCGTGATCTGAGCAATACACCTTTACAGATTCGCGCCCCGAGTGTCCCGCAATCACGGACACAACCGTATCTAAGGTAGGAATCAATACCATACCCTTGTCTCGTGTCGCGAGAAGTACACCCTGCTCTATCACAACTGATTCAAGTACGTTTGTGCCAAGCTCATAAGGTACATGTTGACCCCCTCGACTCCATAGGTGCAATTGACCATGACCATTGGTGTGACCGTACACACTTCCACCAGCGAACACAGTTGAGACATACGGTATTATCGATGACTGCGGCTCAACAAGTTGTAGTACACCGTCTTTGAGTAGCAACAACGTATTTACTCCGGTCGTCGGCGAGGCCTTGTTATCGCGTATGTAGAGTAGACTAGATGTACTCGTCCCGACCGCTTGAATCAACGCCGGATTATCAACCGTTGAAGGGAAGGGTATGTGCTCCCATCTTTCATCAACCACCTGATACATGCCGGACGATGGCTCGTTGCTATTTGCATCGCGTGGCCCGTTGAACCACGCGCAAAGGTCCTGACTGTGTTCGAGCAGTGCCTGTAGGTCATACGTTGTTGTGTCGCCACTGCTGATCCTGCTGGGTCGTGCTGTATACGATACAGAGACCCAGTCTGCGTCGGTCTCTGTTGCAGTGAATAAAGAATCACTTGTTGCAATGACGGCGCTTTCCGGGGTACGTGCAACCATGGCATCAACGATGGTGCCACTAGCTCGACCAAGTGCAATGTGTTTTCTTAGACCGTCTTTGTCTAGGGAAACCAGGTAGCTCTTACCTATCAACAGTGACCCTCGATCGTATTGTACCGTTGCACCTTTAGTAACTGAGTCAAGCACCGCACTTTCCTCTAGAGAGCTAGGACGACATGAATGCTCCCCACGCCACTCATACCACCCGTGCTGTAAGATTCTAATCCATGCTGTTGACCCAGCACTGTACATATGCTGGACTAGAGGCCGCGCCTTACCGAGACGCACAGTGTCAGCAACCCCTGTCTTCCATGAAATGGAATACATTCCTCCAGAGAAAACATAAACTGACGATGTACCATCAACGCGCGGAAAACATTTGAGATTGTTATCTCTGTTCTGTGATTGATAAATGATGCTGTCAACAACTACCATATTCTTACCTAGCAACTCGCATCTGAGTATCCCAGGCTCATCTTTCTGGCTAGCGATGAGTACTAACGATGAGGTGACGGACGCCATGTTATGAACGATCGGACGTGTCATCACTGGGAGAAACTCAACAGTTGATTCTCGTTGAAGGAATCGAAAGACATTCTTTCCATTGTGCGCAATGAAGCCTGAATCAAATGGTACTATCTCCCGAACAATAGGAAATGGTCCGTTCCAAACACCTGTTCTTGATTGGGCGTAGAGACCTGCTGGCGCTGTACCAGGAAGTTGGCGTGCGATGAAGGCTAGTGTCTCGTCATCATTGATAGACAAACCTGTGACGCCTGGAAGTTGCCCAGCATCCATCTTGACATCAATCCCACTCCATGTTTCGCCATTGTCTGTGCTTCTGAAGATTCCTGTTCCGTTTCCTCCATTGTTGAACAGATAGCCACCACATCCGATGTAGATATCGCCCTCAGGACTTTTAGCCAATGCGCTGACACTTCGACTTGCCTCTAGAGGTCGTGCGGTCGACCACGTTTCCGCTTCAACATCGTAGCGACTTAGACCATCGTAACCATTCATTGCTATGAAAATGTACTTGCCATCTTTAGACAACTCGAGAGAGGAGAATGAGATGTCGAGGTTCTCCTGATACAGGCTAGCTGGCAGAGGTATCTCTATGTAGCCCTCTGAATCGGAATTCCGCAACCAGATTGTCCTGCCGTTTCCGAGCACCTCATTCGTATCCCCTTTACTGTACATCGTCACTGTCGATGGTAGCTCGTCGTTCGAAAACGCAGCGCTTGCGCCCACGACTTCAAGGAGCACGAAGAAAAGAATATGTTGAGGTTTAAGCGTGATCTTCATTCGAACTCCCAGGTTGTACATTGTGGAGTGAAATCTGGATCACAGTCATCATATACACAGCCGTTGTTAAACGTGTCGCAGTAGGATGGCACGGCACTGCTCCAAGTGGTTGACACTCGCTCAAGGCATCTAACGGAGTAGTTCGGATTGCTTGATGTGATCACCCTGAATGCATACACGCAAACACGTGATCCACAAGATGCAAGACAAAATGCTGTATTCTGACCTCCTGTCTTAAGGTACCGAAGACAACTTGGCAGTGAGAATACCCATTCATACGGTTGCTCTGGTGGGTTAGGAAGGCCGTTTTGACAGACATTCCCGCAGATTAATTGGTCGAGTATGGCGCTATAGATTTGATGCCGTACCTCACTATCAACGATTGGGGTGCCGGCCGGGGCCACTTCAATAACGCATTCTTTTGGTATTCTTACGCAGGTGATTGCTGTCTCGCACGATGCTCCGATGGGTCCAACCACGAATGAACTGCATTGGCCTTGCGCCGTCCGAATGCGACAGCAATACTCTACTTCTACAAGGCACGATCGCGCCAACTTGTCTATGTATATCGCTAACGAGATCGTTTGTGGCGCATTCCATGCGCTAGAGCAGTTGGTGAATGGAAGTGGCGGACAACCTTCATCGCATTGGCATGGTTGTGCACGCATGGCTGATGTTAACATCAGCAACCATAATACAAGTACAATATTTCGACTTCTTTGTCTTTCATTCTTCACGCTATCTCCACAATGACAATGAGAGCACACAGGAATATCTGTGGAAAAGATACAACATGGTCTGTTTGCTACGTAGGTTTTATCTCCCTCCTCCTGTTTGCTCCCTTTTTGGGATCCGTACGCCTCTTCGATTGGGATGAAATCAATTTTGCCGAGGCAGCCCGTGAGATGATTGTTACGGGTGATTATCTCCATGTACACATTGATTACGCCCCGTTTTACGAGAAACCACCCCTGTTTATCTGGGCGCAGGTTGCTTCGATGCAGATGTTTGGCATTAACGAGTTTGCTGCACGATTACCTAATGCAATCATCGGTGCTATCACGATGATGGTCATTTTCTCAATCGGTCGGCGGATACATGATGAGAGATTTGGATGGTTATGGGTGATCGCATATGCCGGATCACTATTGCCGCATTTCTACTTTCGGTCGGGCATTATTGATCCAATGTTCAATCTCTTCATCTTCCTTGGGGTGTATTGGTTTCTGCGTGCAGTGGACGGGGATGGA
>CAZBOW010000008.1:0-28684 GCA_964493635.1 uncultured Hyphomicrobiales bacterium | reverse complement strand
TCTCTTCATCTTCCTTGGGGTGTATTGGTTTCTGCGTGCAGTGGACGGGGATGGAGCGAGGAATGAATGGCGAAATGGTGCGCTGGCAGGCCTCTTTGCCGGTGCGGCCGTGATGACAAAAGGACCCGTAGGCCTAGGTCTGATCGGACTCACCGCAGGCATCGGCTGGGTGGTGGTGCGTCGTTGGCAGGTTGTTCCGTGGAAGTCGGCAGTGGTGTTCGTGGTAGTGGCTCTGGCAACGTCGTCAATCTGGTTTGTGATCGACTACCTTCAACATGGGCCCACGTTTGTCATGGAAAACCTTGCCTACCAAGTACGACTGCTTACCACGGGCGACGCCGGTCATGAGCAGCCGTTCTGGTATCATCCGGTGGTGGTGCTTATTGGTTGTTTTCCGGCATCGTTGTTTGTGTTTGGAGGTCTGCGACCGGCCAGCGGTGAGTCTGCGCAGCAGCGCGTGATGCGAATCTGGATGATTGTCCTGATGTGTGTGGTGCTAGTGGTGTTTTCGGTGGTGAAGACGAAAATCATCCACTACTCCTCGATGACCTACCTGCCCCTTACGTTCCTTGCCGCCGTGTTTCTGCATCGCTGGATGGCTGGCGCCGTTCGATGGCGATGGTGGCATACAGCCACAACGATTGGTATGGCAGCAGTTTGGTCGGCGCTTGCCTTTGCGGCGCTGTGGGCATTTGCTAACAGCGCGTGGTTGATGTCGTTGCCGACCTTCCGCGATCCATTTCTGCGTGAGGCGTTACAACGGAAGGTATCGTGGTTGGGAATCGAACCATACGTTGGTTTCGTGCTGGTCGTGGGGGCAGTCGTGGCATGGTATCTGCAGCGCCGGAACCGGATGGCCAGTGTGGTGGCGTTGTTTGGCAGTGTGATGCTGTTTATCGAAATCACCTTGCCCCTGATCGCACCGCGTATCGAACCCTACACGCAGGGTGCAGCTCTGGACTTCTACGAATCGCTCCAAGGCAAGAACGTCTACGTAAAGCCCCTTACCATGAAGAGCTATGCCCACCTGTTCTATACGCGGAAGCCGGAGAACCTGAGCGCATCGTTTCATGGAATTGCGGCAGACGACTGGGAGCCGTGGTTGCTGTACAGCAAGCTAGACAGGCCCGCCTACTTTGTAAGTCGCATTCAAGATGCTGAACCATGGCGCAGGCATCCACAGTTGCGCGAGATTGATGCGGAAGGGGGCTTTGTGTTTTTCGAGCGTGTACGTTTCGACTCTGCTACTTACTCGGCCGGATCCGCCGAACCGTAGCCACGAAGCTCGAATTTTTCGTAGCCACTCACGTTTGTGGTGAAGCGCACCGAGGCCTCGAACGGACCAACGTTTTTTGGTGTGATGGCCACACGAAGATCAGCTGTGGTACCCGGCTCCACAATCAACGGCATGGGTGTCAGAACCGTCACGTTCGACTGCGAGGGTGTTGCCTTGATCTCGATGGCCTTCGTACCGCTAGCCGTGAATTGCACGGCTCCTTCAATGGGTTTTCCAACAGTGCCACGGTTGAATGGGATGAAACTGGACGACAACTGCAATGGGCGCTGAACATCTACGATGAGATCGACAACGCGGACAGGATTCGCAGCGGCGTTGGTACGAACGGTCAGGGTTTTGTGCATCACGCCGTTGCCAATAGGCAGGTTCATCGACACATCAATCGTGGTTTCCTCACCCGGTTGCAGGCTGTCGGTAGCCACCGGTGCTGTGGTGCATCCACAGCTGGGCCGCACCTCGAGGATACGCAGCAGCTCCGTGCCAGTGTTCCGGAGCTTGACCTGCGCGGTCACCTTTGCCGTTTCGCCCGGAGGGGCATCCGGAACCACAACCCCCCAGTTAACAGTGTCCTGCATCTCGAGAGCAGGCTGGGCAACAACCGCTGATGTGCACACGCACAGGAATAGTACCAGGGTCCACCAAACGTGTTGACGTAGCATGTAGGTCTTCCAGAGTAATCGAGTTCGAGAAACAAATTCGGTAACTTTTCACAGATGAGCCACGAAAACCACTGCCCTGCCTGTGATGATCCGGGCCTATCCACAATCCGAATTGGACGCACTCCTATGTGGCAGTGCCGAAGCTGTTCGGCCGTGGTAACGCCCTCCGACCTGCGGGCTACCAACAATGCCGAGTACTACCAAACGGAGTACACGCTTACGCGCACGTCAAGAACGAATACCGAGATGCACCGGTACTTCCGCTATCCGGAGTATGCAGCACTGATCGGCAGTGTTCTATGGCAATTCGATCGGAACGACACCCTTCCACGCACCTGGCTGGACGTGGGTTGCGATCACGGGTTTTTCATTGATGACGTGCGCCGGTATGGATTCACAGTAACAGGTGTTGAGCCGTCGCAGTCCGCTCGGGCCTATGCTACGGGTATCGGCCTGCACGTGATGCCGGATCTTCATGCGGTGACGGGTACGTTTTCAGTGATCTCGCTGTGGCATGTTCTCGAGCACATCGACCAGCCACGACAGGTACTGCACCAACTGTTCAACCTCTGCGAGCCAGGTGGACTGCTTTGCCTTCGCGTTCCGGATGCCGGAAGCTTCTGGGCGCGCGTGCTGCGCGATCGATGGATTTGGTTTCAGGCACAGAACCACGTTCTACACTACACTGCCGACACCCTCCGTGCCGTGGTCGAACATGCCGGATTTGAGGTGATCGACCTACGGGCCCAAAAGCCGAATACGTTTCTTACGAAGCGAGCCTACCGACTGAGCTGGAAGGTGTTCTCGCACACGCACGGCCGTCCCCGTCCGTCCCTACGGGACCGACTAGCCCGATGGTACCAGGACGTTACTGGCTGTGAACTGTTTGTTATTGCACGTAAACCTCATACAGCATCATGATTGCTCTGATTCTTCCGTTGTTGTTTCTTCTCACGCTGCCGCTTGGTGGCGATGGTAGCGAGTCCGGTTCTGGGGAGTTACGCCGTGCGGCCGATCTTGCCATTCGCCAGGGTGTCAGCGCCGACTTCCTGAACCACATGATTGCGGCACGTGATGCAGGGTTTGTAGAAAAGGCCGTGCGGATCAATGTGACGAACTATGCATTCACTCCCGACTACTCGGGTCATTACAACAACGAGAGTGTTGGCAAGGTGCAGGCCTTCCTCCAGGAACACGACTCGCTGTTTAATGCGATTGAACGGAAGCGCATGGTTCCGAAGGAGGTCATTGCGTCCATCTTGTGGATCGAGTCACGGTGTGGTACCATTACCGGAACCTACCACGTGCCCAGCGTCTATCTCAGCTTGGTGCTAGCCAACGATCCGGTGTATGTCAACGCCAGCATGGATCGCGTACTCAGTAATGCAGACTTCCGTCCATCACAGCATGACTCACTTCGAGCCGTGATCGCAAAGCGTGCTGCACGGAAGGCAGCATGGGCCATCAAGGAGTTGAAGTCCCTCCAGACAATTCATGAGCGAGGGTTGATGAACGTGTCCGAACTCAAGGGCTCGTGGGCCGGAGCGTTTGGTTTTCCGCAGTTTATCCCGTCGAGTTACACTGCATGGGCTGTTGATGGCAATGCCGACCGGATCATCGATCTGTACTCGCTTGTCGATGCTGCCCATTCAATTGCCAACTACCTCCGGAAAAACGGATGGACGGCATCGCGCTCAAAGCAGCGCAAGGCCGTCCACCACTACAACAATTCCGACGCCTACGTCAACGCCGTGTTTACGCTGGCCGAGAAGGTGCGATCGTAACCGTTTCTGCCAACTGCTCTGCTTCGGCAATAAAGTTCTCGATCACCTTCAGACCCGTACTCCAGAAGGCTGGATCCTCGATATCAATCCCGAACGGTGCCAACAATTCCGCAGGAGTCTTTGAGCCCCCTGCCGAGAGCATCTCCATGTACTTGTCCGGGAACCCCGTTGGATCTTGCTTGTAAATCTCGTACAGTGCCAGCACAAGCAGCTCACCAAAGGCATAGGCGTACACATACCCTGGTACGTGCATGAAGTGCGAGATGTACGACCACCAGAAGCGATACCCCTCTTGAATGTTCACGGCATCGCCAAACTGGGCCGTTTGAGTTTCTAACCAGATTTCGTTCAGACGATCTACACTCAGCTCGCCCTCGGCACGACGCGCCGTGTGAATGGCATCTTCAAAGCGGTTGAAGGCAATCTGGCGAAACACCGTCGACAGCATGTCGTCGATCTTGCCCATCAGCAGCGACAGCCGCTCTTCCGGATTTGATACCCGCTCCATGAGCTTGGTAAACGTTAGGATCTCGCCAAACACCGACGCCGTTTCGGCAACCGTGAGTGGCGTGTGCATTTCCAGAGGGCCGTTGCGACGCGAGAGATATTGGTGGACACCATGTCCAAGTTCATGGGCTAGCGTCTGGACGTCGCGATTGGTTCCCGTATAGTTGAGGAAGATGTACGGGTGTGCCGATGGAACGGTTCCGGCGCTGTAGGCACCACCGTTCTTGCCCTTCATCACTGGAGCATGAATCCAGTTCTTATCGAAGAACTGCTGAACGATGTCCCCGGCTTCGGGATGGAATTCGCGGTAGGCACTCAGCACCAAATCGCGAGCGTCGTCCCACGTCCAAAAACTCTCTGTGGCTTCAACCGGAGCGTTGCGGTCGTAGTCTTCGAACGTGTTATAGCCCAGAACTCGCTGCTTCAACCGATAGAATCGGCGCACCAGCTCATACTGGTTCACAACACTGTCGATCAGTGCCTGCACCGTTGCTTCCGACGCCTCGTTGTCGAGGTTGCGTGTTTGGATCCACGAGGTGTGGCCACGCAGAGCATCGTTGGTGGCATGATCGGCCAGCACCGTATTGAACACAAATGCCGAGGTACGCACGCCTGCCTGGAGCCCCTCGGAGATCGCCAACGACGCAGCTTTTCGCACCTCACGATCGGTGCTCTGCATCTTCTTCATGATCTGTGGCTGTGTAAGCTCTTCGCCGTTCAGATGGAAGACCTGGGAACTCAGGTGCTCGTCGTAGAGGCGCACCCATGCCATCCGTGCGGTGAGGTTCTTCTGCGCCAATACCTGCTCTACTTCCTCGGAGAGTTTGTAGGGCTTCATCTGCACAACGGTCTTCAACCAATGGGCACGATCAGCCATGCCCGGCCACTGCATCAGCTCCTGCAGACGGTCGTCCGCAAGATCCATGATCTCCAACGTCATGAAGACGAGTTGCTGCGATGCCTTTGCACCTGTCTCGCGCACGGTTTGGAGGTTCTTCCCGTAGTCCGGCCGTACGGTATCGGTCGACCACATCAGCTGCGTGTACGATCCCATGCGATAGAGACGCTCGACAATGACCTCGTATTCGTTGAGCATGGTACGGAAGTCTTCGTTTGATGCCGATGCCACGAGCCCCTTCCATCGATCACGGAACTGCGTACACGTATCTACGATGGTGGAAAGGTCGTGCTGAAACTGCGGAGAGTCTATTCCGGGATACAGGTCGTCGAGGTTCCAAAAGACGTCTTCTGCGCCCGTGTTTTTTGATGGTTGTGCTGACATGGTGATCAAGAATAGTTATCAGGAATTGTGATCAGGAATGGTGATGGTAGGGGGCTTACGGTACAATGCGGTAAATCATACGAGGGAATGGAATCACTTCACGGATGTGTTCAGCTCCGGTGATCCACTTTACGGTGCGCTCTACGCCCAGACCAAAGCCACTGTGAGGCACCGAGCCGAATTTTCGCAGATCGAGGTACCATTGGAAGTCCTCTTGCGAGAGGCCCTCGTGTTGAATGCGTTCTAGTAGGGCGTCGTGATCGTCCTCCCTCTGCGATCCACCGATGATCTCTCCAGCGCCCTCCGGAGCCAGCATATCCATGGCAAGGACCACCTTCGGGTTGTCAGGATCGCGCTTCATGTAGAACGCCTTGACGTCCGTGGGATAGCGATGAATGATGCACGGCTTTTCGAACTGTGTCATCAGAGCTTCCTCCTGTGGGGCACCAAAGTCCTCTCCCCACGGGAAATCAATCTGAATCTCCGAGCCATCGGGCTGCTTCTTGTTCAACTTCACGTTGTTGGCATGCAGCCATTCGACAGCTTCCGTGTACGACATGCGGTGGAACGGACGCTTCACTTTTTCGAGTTTGCTGATGTCGCGTCCAAGTGTTTCGAGCTCCTTCCGGCAGTTCTGGACACAGTATTGTACGATGTACTCCACGAAGTCTTCCGCCAGGTCCATGTCGTCGTTCAAGTCGAAGTAGGCCATCTCGGGCTCTACCATCCAGAATTCCGTGAGGTGGCGGCGCGTCTTCGATTTCTCCGCACGGAACGTGGGGCCAAAGGTGTAGACGCGCCCCAGGGCCATGGCCGAGGCTTCAGCATAGAGTTGACCCGACTGCGTCAGGTAGGCCTTGCCCAGATCGAAGTACTCCGTTTCGAACAACGTTGAGGTGCCCTCACACGCGTTGGGCGTGAGAATGGGCGAGTCCATCAGTTTGAAGCCGCGTTCGTCGAAGAAGTCGCGAATGGCTTTGACGACGGCAGCTCGCACACGCATGATGGCATGCTGGCGCGTACTGCGCAGCCACAGGTGACGGTGTTCCATTAGGAACTCCACACCGTGCTCCTTTGGCGTGATGGGATACTCCGATGCAATCTGGTAGACCGTGATGCCCGTGACATCTACTTCTACGCCACCGGGCGCGCGTTCTTCTGCCCGCACGGTACCGGTAATCGCCAGCGACGATTCCTGAGTGAGCGACTTGGCATTGGTCACAACATCTTCACCCACATTTGGTGCAAACACCACACATTGCACCATGCCGCTGCCGTCGCGCAGTTTGATGAACGTGAGCTTTCCCTTGCCGGTTTTGTCCTGCACCCAACCGTGGAGTGTGACTTCTTGGCCAATGTGCTGGTGGAGTTGCTCCACCGTTGTATAGGAGAGGTATCGCGAAGCCATAGCGGCCTTTTTATCTGGATTATGGAAGTAGACGGCAAAATTGCCGAATTTTGGCTCATGAGTAAGCCATCTGTGATCAAACGAGTCAACCAGTTTGTGCTCTTCGCTGCCTGGCCTGACGAGTTTGCCGGTCATATTCTGCTGAGCGACCTTCGCGATGCTTGCCCGTGTGCGCATTGCACGGGTGAGGAAATCATGGGGCAGAAGGTCTTCGTCGGAATGAAGACTCTGGCACCAGGAATGAACGAGCTACGGTCGCTGACTCCGGTTGGGAACTATGCCATTCAAGCTACCTGGAACGACGGGCATGACTCCGGCATCTACACGTGGGACATGCTTCGGACACTGTTTGAAGAGAAACGCCTCAGTGAGGAAACGCTCGATGAGATTCGATCCCAGCTGGGTTGAACTCTTTTGTGGTACTGATTGTTGAATACGACCTATGACAACGACAACTTCCCGCATCATTCGCGCCCCTCGCGGCACCGAACTCTCCTGCAAGAACTGGCAGATTGAAGCTGCCTATCGGATGATCCAGAACAATCTGGATCCTGAGAACGCCGAGAAGCCCGACCAGCTGATCGTGTATGGTGGACTTGGCAAGGCCGCCCGTAACTGGGAGAGCCTGGATGCCATTTTATCGTCGCTGCGTTCCATGGAACCCGACGAAACGCTGCTGGTGCAGAGTGGGAAGCCCGTAGGAGTGGTACGGACGCATCTGATGGCACCACGGGTGATCATTGCAAACTCCAACCTTGTGCCAAAGTGGGCCACGTGGGATGAGTTTCGCCGCCTTGACGAGCTGGGGCTGATGATGTACGGCCAGATGACGGCCGGATCGTGGATCTACATTGGTACGCAAGGCATCGTGCAGGGCACGTACGAAACGTTCCGGGAATGTGCCCGCCAGCATTTTGGTGGTACCCTGAACGGACGATTTCTGGTGACTGCCGGTCTCGGGGGTATGGGTGGTGCTCAGCCCCTTGCCGCCACCATTGCCGGAGCTGCGGCTCTCTGCATTGAAATCGACGAATCACGGATTGATAAGCGCATTCACGATGGCTACCTGGACCGCAAGATGCACGACTTGGATGCGGCGTTGGACGTCATCCGAGAGTATGTGGATCGCAAGGAGCCCATCTCGATCGGTCTTGTTGGCAACGCCTCTGAGATACTGCCACGCTTGTTGGAGCGTGGTATCATTCCCGACGTCGTAACCGATCAAACCTCTGCACACGACCCACTGAATGGCTACTATCCGGCTGGTTTGTCGAAGATCGAGGCCGACGCACTTCGGTCGGCCGATCCTGAGGACTATCTGCGACGCTCCCACCACAGCATTGGAGAGCATGTCAAGGCCATGCTGGCCTTCCAGCAAAAAGGCGCCATCGTGTTCGATTACGGCAACAACATCCGCGGTATTGCCCGTGATGAGGCCGGTGTGACCAACGCCTTCGATTTCCCTGGCTTTGTGCCTGCGTTTGTCCGCGAACTCTTCTGTGATGGCAAGGGGCCGTTCCGGTGGGTGGCATTATCTGGTGATCCCGAAGACATCCGCGTAACGGACGAAGCGCTGAAGGAACTCTTCCCGGATGACGACCACCTGCACATGTGGTTAGATGAAGCGGCAGCACACATCGGATATCAGGGACTCCCTGCCCGGATCTGCTGGTTAGGATATGGGGAGCGCGCCAAGGCTGGGAAACTTTTCAATGACTTGGTGCGTACCGGCAAAGTGTCGGCGCCGATCGTTATCGGGCGGGACCATCTCGACTGTGGTAGTGTTGCTTCGCCCCATCGTGAAACCGAATCGATGAAAGATGGTTCTGATGCTATCGCCGATTGGGTGTATTTGAATTTTGCCCTCAATGCCGTGGGAGGAGCTACCTGGGTGTCGCTCCATCACGGTGGCGGTGTGGGAATGGGATTGTCACTTCACGCCGGTATGGTTGTTGTTGCTGATGGTACCGACGAGGCCGCTGAAAGATTGGCACGCGTCTTGACTTATGATCCGCTGATGGGTATTCTGCGTCATGCCGACGCTGGCTACGACCGAGCTATTCACAACACGAGGAAATTTGGCATAGAAATACCGCTACCTTCTTTGTAACTGTTTTCGCACAATCTTCGGACAGAATGGCATAACTGCTACGCCATAATGACAATCGAAACTGACGTTTCGGCTGTTGCCACATCACATATCCAGTAGCAGGAGGTGCCATGAGAGCACGAGAATTCCGTCGTAAGACGGGTATTGCGGCTGTGCCGGGATTTGCAAACGGTCAGATTGTATCAACAACAGAAGGTGGTGATGCCATGGACCTCGCCCTGCAAATCGAAGAACTCTTCCGCAACGATCGGAAGAAGTACCTCGGCTTCATTCGGCAGCGTGTACGCAGCCAAGAAGAGGCGGAAGACATCCTTCAGGACGTGTTTACAAACGTTCTTGCCGCCTCGAAGGACTCCACAAAACCAATCGACAACCTGGCGTCGTGGGTATTTACCTCCGTCCGCAACAGGATTATCGACAGCTATCGCAAGAAGAAGGCCAGCGCGTTTGCCGACATGGGCTCGCAGGAGCAACATGAAGACGGCATGGACTACGTAGAGCGCTTCCTCGGCGATTTGTCGTACAGCCCAGAAAGCGACCTCGTACGCAAAACGATCTGGGAGACGGTTCTGGAGGGTCTCGAAGAAATCCCTGTAGAGCAGAAGTGGGTGTTCGTCAAGAACGAGTTCGAAGGGGTTTCGTTCCGCGAGATGTCGGAAGAAACCGGCATCAACATCAACACGCTGCTTGCACGAAAGCGGTACGCTGTGTTGTACCTTCGTAAGAAGCTTCAGGAGCTCTACGATCACATCAACGAGAACTGATGCTGTTCTTACGTGGGAGTGATCATGAGTTTAGCCAGTGAATTCAAGTCGTTCATCGACAAAGGCAATGTGATTCAACTTGCCGTGGGCGTGGTGATGGGCGTAGCCTTCGGCGCAATCACCAAGTCCCTCGTGGACGACATCCTAATGCCACCGCTCGGGCTGGTGCTGGGCGGCGTGGACTTCTCAGATCTGGCAATTACGATTCGGGAAGCCAACGCCGACGGCACCGGCCTCGTGCAGGTGCGGTGGGGCATGTTCGTCCAGACAGTGATCAACTTCCTGATCATCGCCTTCTCGTTGTTCGTTGTCGTAAAGGTTTACGACCGGCTGACCGCCAAGGTTGATCGCTCAGCGTAAATGGTATAGCGCTCTCGATTTCCTCGCACCAAGATGATCACACCTGCTGGTGCCTGGGCATCATCAGAGAACTGTAGCGAGGCGTGCAGCTCCATCGGGTCGAGGTCAACGCCCCGCTTCTTGATCTCGGTGGACGAGCCCCATCCCATCGTCCGAATTGCTCGTTGTATCCGCTTACGATCGATCCCGTGTTCTACACTGCGAATCATGAATCGCTGATACCAGGCAGACGGACCAGGATCATCTACGAGCAATCCGTAGCCGATGCGTGCATCAATCACCGACGCCCCTAGCTGAGTGAAATACTCCGACACCCATCCACTTGCCATAACAGCAGGATGTGGCTCAATTACATGCATTCCAGGTTCAGGCCGAACTTCAACTGGCTGTGCCCCATCATGGCTCCCAAGGTCGAGGTGGCTACCCTCGTCGACTAGGGTCACGCCATGCCCACCGCAGCCCTTCCACAGGATTCGCTCGCGGCACTCTCTGCTCCAGCCGATATACTCCTGCCGGAATTCATGTGGTAGGGGGCTATCGGTGCGGTCGGCTGGTCCGGTTTTGATACCAACGCGCTGAATGTGCTCCGGCAGATGCAACAGCGACGACAATGGCGGTTGGTACTCCTGTGTGGACCGATGCCGTGCCGACGATGTACGTCTGGATGGATCCGCCCAAAGGCCATCGGCCGTCGAAAGAGCCTCGGTATAGGCCTGGCAGGGCACAGCCTCGGCTACCACGGTGACGTTCTCAACGCCAGCTCGCTCAAGATTACTCTCGGCAATCGATGCTAGAACAGGATCAGCTTCGAACGTTGTTATCCTGCCTACCATCCGTGAGAGGGCAAGGGTATCAATGCCTGCACCGGTACATACTTCCACAACGTGGTGCGCGCCAGCAAACGATGCGGCATGATACGTGGCGATTTGGGGTAGGGTGGCCTGCTGCACAGACGTGGTGGTGAACAACCAACCAGGGATGGCTTTCCCCGTTTGGGCTGCTCGAAGTGTGCCTTGGGCCAGGTCGAGTAGGAGCGCGATATGCTCGCGCCAGATAGCAGGTGCCGTTGAGCGAAGTCGGGTGGCCAAGGCCGGCGTAACTCCGCCCGTTTCTCTCAATTCGTGCATGACGTCGTAGATGAAGTCAACGCCCTGCCGTACACTGGCGCGAATGCCCGATATTTGTATGTTCACTGCACTTCACACTTGAATATGTAGGCACTGCATGACACCAGATCCAGAAGTTGTTCGCACTTCGTTAGAATCGAGTGGACTTACAAACCTCGGTGATATCAACTACAACCTCACAACGGCCGAATTGTACGAGCATGCCTTGCTGTTCGATGAGGGCATTCTCACGGAACACGGAGCACTCTCCGTGAACTCTGTGCCCTACACCGGACGCCGCGCCAACGACAAGTTCGTTGTCGAGGAGAATGGCAGCAAGGGCGACGTATGGTGGGGCAAGGTTAACAAACCGTTCTCGGAAGAGAAGTTTAACGCCCTGAAGACGCGCGTTTTTGCCTACCTCCAGGGACGCGATGTGTATGTGCAGGACCTGATTGCTGGATCCGATGAGAAATATGCCCTGCCAGTGCGCTTCATTCAGGAGTATGCCTACCATTCTCTGTTCGTGAAGAACATGTTCATCCAACCAACGGCCGATGAACTCGCGAACTTTGCGCCTGGCTTTACGGTAATCACCGTGCCGGACTTTAAAGCAATCCCAGAAGTTGATGGAACGCTGTCGGAAGTATTCATCATCCTGAGCTTCGAACAGAAGCTGGTCCTTATTGGTGGTACGTCGTACGCCGGTGAAAACAAGAAGTCGATCTTTACGGTTCTGAACTACCTGATGCCGAAGCAGAACGTCATGAGTATGCACTGCTCGGCCAATATTGGTAAGGATGGCGACACGGCTCTGTTCTTTGGATTGTCGGGCACGGGCAAGACCACACTCTCAACCGACCCCGAGCGCGCTCTGATTGGCGATGACGAGCACGGCTGGAGCGACGACGGCGTGTTCAATTACGAGGGTGGTTGCTACGCTAAGGTGATCAACCTGAGTGCGGATGCCGAGCCCATCATCTACAACCTGACACAGACCTACGGAACAATCCTGGAGAACGTCGACATTGATGAGGAGACCCGCGTAGTTGATCTGGACTCGCAGGTATATACCGAGAATACGCGTGCCTCGTATGATCGCAGTGTGATTCCCAACATTGCCGCCGGCAACCGCGGTGGGCATCCAAAAAACATCGTCTTTCTCACAGCCGATGCTTTTGGCGTAATGCCACCGATTGCGCGTCTGACACCTGAACAGGCTATGTTCCACTTCCTGAGCGGCTACACGGCAAAGGTGGCGGGCACGGAAGCTGGTGTAAAGGAACCATCAGCAACGTTCAGTACATGCTTCGGAGCCCCCTTCATGGTGCATCATCCAGGCGTGTACGCGAATCTGTTGCGCGACAAAATCACACAGCACGGTTCACATGTGTGGTTGGTTAACACGGGCTGGACGGGTGGACCATACGGAGTAGGTTCGCGCATGAGCATCAAGCACACCCGTGCAATGTTGCGGGCGGCCTTAAATGGCGAGCTGGACAACGTGCAGTTTGTCAAGGACGCATTCTTCAACCTCGATATTCCTACCTCCTGCCCGCACGTCCCCGAAGAGGTGCTCAACCCTCGCAACACGTGGGCGGATCAGGAAGCCTACGACCGTCAGGCACAGCATCTGGTGCACCTGTTCGAAGAAAACTTCAAACAGTTTGCCGATGGTGTAGATGCCTCGGTGCGGATGTAGAAATCCGCAGTGGGATAGTACTCGACAGTACCTACAGTTCGTCGTCTAAAGCGCCGAGGTCGTCAAGATCGTCGGCGCTTTCGTTTGCACCGCCGTCGTAAAACTCGTCGTCGGCGTAGGACGCCGCCTCCAGCACCTCGACGGCTTCTTCGTAGTCGTCGTCGAAGACCATCACAGCGCATTCTTCGCTGCCTTCTTCCTGCTGGATCTTATAGTCAATGCCGGCCGCTTTAAGGCGTGAGCCGAGGAGCTCGGCATCAATCTCGCTGTTGTAGGTGGCAAGGTGTATCATGGTCACTTCCCCACAGATTGCGTTTTCTGGGCCATCTCCGAAACCAAAGCAAAGATCATTTCCTGATGCTTTTCCTTCACCCGTGACTTCGGATTCTTGAAACACCACACAATGATCGTGTGATCGTTTACCAAAAACTGTTCCACCTTTGTGGAGGTGTTGGGGTCCGGTGGCTGTGCCGCCCCGAAGAACAGTTTTGAGAGTTGTTCCTTGGCATCGGCCGGCAGTTTGGCCCCATACTCGAAGTAGAGAATCGCACCTTCACCGTCCTTACCCTTGAAGCTCTGCTGATATTGCTTTACTGGCGTTCCGAACGCAGGAAGTGTGCCTTGGGGGTTGTTGAACAACTTCGTGCCCTTCGCCGACGGACACTTGAACCCAGACGACAACGCGTTCCCGACTGGAATCTGACCCTCGGCCTGTGGCAGGCGCTCCCATGGGAGGGGAATCGTGCGCGTCAGCCCGTAGAAATTGAACGTCTGGTGGACGTCCTTCACCTTGGTTGTGTATCCCGGCGGGGCCTTGAATGCCGGCATGGAGTTCTGAGCATACATGCTTCCGGCGCAAAGCAGAAGCACCAGCAGAATTACTGGACGCATGGTGATTAGTCCCGAGTAAGTTTCCGATACGTGAGACGATGCGGACGGTCGGCATCAGTGCCCATACGACGATGACGATCCTCCTCGTATTGGGAATAGTTACCGTCGAACCACACTACGGAGCTGTTACCTTCAAACGCAAGAATATGCGTGGCGATACGATCCAAGAACCAGCGATCGTGACTAATAACCACGGCACAGCCGCCAAAGGCAAGCAACGCTTCCTCCAGCGCACGCAGCGTGTTGACGTCCAGATCGTTGGTGGGTTCGTCCAGTAGCAACAGGTTGCCACCCTCCTTTAACATCTTAGCAAGGTGCACACGGTTGCGCTCTCCACCAGAGAGTGCTGTAACCTTCTTCTGCTGATCCGAACCGCTGAAGTTGAATCGTGCGACGTACGCGCGGGAATTGACTTCCCGGTTTCCGACCATCACCGTGTCGTTACCGCCGGAGATCTCCTCCCAAATCGTCTTGTTGGGATCGAGCGGACGGTTCTGATCGATGTATCCAAGCTTGACCGTCTCTCCTACGGTAAACGTTCCGGCATCCGGCTCCAGCTGTCCGGTCATCATCTTGAACAGTGTGGTTTTACCGGCACCATTCGGTCCAATAATGCCAATGATACCACCAGGCGGTAGCGAGAACGACAGATCTTCGTACAGGAGTTTGTCGCCAAAGGCCTTCGTGATTCCATTGGCGTTGATCACCACATCGCCCAAACGAGGTCCGGGTGGAATGAAGATCTCCATCTCTTCGTTTCGCTTTACGGTCTCCTCATTGAGCAGTTTCTCGTAGGCACTGATCCGAGCCTTGCTCTTGGCATGCCTGCCTTTGGGATTCATGCGAACCCACTCCAACTCCTCTTTCAGAGCCTTTTGGCGCTTACTCTCTTGTTTCTCCTCTTGTGCCAGTCGCTTGGACTTCTGGTCCAACCACGACGTGTAATTGCCTTCGAACGGAATACCATGGCCATTATCGAGTTCCAGAATCCATCCGGCAACATTGTCGAGGAAGTAGCGGTCGTGGGTTACGGCAATCACTGTTCCTTCGTAATCGTGCAGGTGACGCTCCAACCAAGCAACGCTTTCGGCATCGAGGTGGTTGGTAGGCTCATCCAACAGCAGGACGTCAGGCTTCTTTAACAAGAGGCGCACGAGTGCAACACGGCGACGCTCACCACCGGAGATCACACCAATCTTGGTGTCGCCAGGCGGACACCGCAAGGCATCCATGGCCATCTCCAACTTGCTGTCGATGTCCCACGCACCGGCAGCATCAATGCGCTCCTGTAACTTGCCCTGCTTTTCCAACAGCGCGTCGAAGTCGGCATCGGGCTCGGCAAACTTCTCCGAGATGGCGTTGTATTCCTTGACCAGATTCACCAGCTCGGCTGCCCCCTCCTCGACGATCTCACGAACCGTTTTTTCGGGGTCGAGTTCCGGCTCCTGAGGCAGGTAGCCAAAGGTGACGTCCTTGTTCTTCGTGATTTCGCCGAGATAGTCCTCATCGAGGCCGGCAATGATCTTGAGCAGTGTGGACTTACCCGCACCGTTCAGACCAAGGACGCCGATCTTGGCACCGTAAAAAAAGCTCAGGTAGATGTCGCGCAGCACTTGGCGGTTGGGTTTGTACACCTTGCCAACACCTACCATGCTGAAAATGATCTTCTGTGGTTCGCTCACAGCCATGAATGTTCCTGTCGTTGTAGAGGTACAAAGATACTGAACTGGTAAGGGGCTGGAATTGTGGCATATTCGCACATGAGTCGTTCGTCCGCACAGCCAACATGGCGCAGTCTTGCCTCGAATCGTCGGGAGCTCACCCTGGCGATCATCACCATTGTGGTCCTGGTGGCAAGTATCATTTCGTATGCGCAGTTTCTCACCGGCATCGAACGACGCCAAGGGTTCTCCTTCATCGACCCCATCCATCAGCTGATGGGGCCTATCGATTGCACGTGGCCGATCTTTCTGGTGATCTACGGAGCCCTCATTGCTGCGCTTGTGGTGTTGAGCCAGAAGCCAGCCTTACTATTCCGCGTCCTGCGTGCCTATACCATCCTGATTGCCTTGCGAATGCTGGCGATGTGGATGCTGCCTCTGGACCCACCGGCTACGATGATTGCGCTTACCGATCCCATCGTCGAGTTCGTGTCCACCGGAGGAGCCTCGACGCTCACGCGCGACCTTTTCTTTAGCGGACATACCGCCACGCTCGTCCTGATTGGCGCGATGGTTCCCAACAAGGTGTTCCGACGCAGCTACTACGCGGCAGCGTTGGTGGTTGCCGCAATGCTCATGGCGCAGCATGTTCACTATACGGTGGACGTGATCGTAGCACCAATGGCGGCCTTCACGGCTGCCTATCTGGCTGGCACCTTTACGAGCCGCGGCTAGCTACGCCGGCCAGGACATCCATGATCATCGTTGCAGCGAGTTTTGCGGTGCGGCCATCGACGTCGAACGTGGGATTCATTTCCACAACGTCGAAGGCAGCAAATTGCTGGCGTGCCGCCAAGCTTCGCAGCGCTGGACCCACTTCCCACGGCGCAAAGCCATCTGCCGATGGTGCACTTACACCTGGTGCAAAGGCCGAGGCAAAGCCATCCAAGTCCAGCGACACGTACCATTGATCGGCGCGGTCCAAGGTGTCCGTGACCGCGTTCCAGGCAGAGAGTATCCCTTCTTGGCGAATGTCGTGAAGCATCATCACCGTGTGACCGTGATCGCGCACGTAGTGGACGTGCGCCGCTGCAACGGCGTGGTGTTGGAGGCCTACCTCCAAAAACGCTCCAGCTGCGAGATTCGAGATATCGGTTTCGAGCATCTGCCGGAACGGCGATCCCGAATGGGCCAGGCCGCCGTCTTTCAATGGACGCACATCAGCATGAGCATCGATGTTCACAACACCGAATGATGTGCCGTGGACGTCAGCTACGGCATCCATGGCGCGAATCGTTGGCCAGGCAATGTCGTGGCCACCGCCAAGCACGATTGGAATCATACCGTGCTCGAGAATCTCCAGCACGGCATCGTGTTGTTCGTCGTGAATCTGCTGAAGGGTTTTACCCTCCGTGTAAAGATCACCAGCATCGATCACGGTGAGTTGCCGGTGACGAACCGCGTCGACAATGGCGGACGTTGCCATCCTGCGCAACCACGACCGAATGGCCGTTGGCCCCTCGGCCGCTCCCGGCCGGCCGCCATTCCTCTCCACCCCCAGGTGTTGCGGAACTCCCAGGATCACACAGGTAGAGCCCTCGGCACCTTCCAGATGATCGGCCGATCGCAGAAGATCTCCGAGACGGGGATCCTCCGGATCGGCCGATACTGTTGCCAATGGTTGCGGAGAGAGCAAACGGCGCAATCGATTCCACGACATAGAGCCCCTTACCGCGCAATCACAAAGGGCTCCGACAGCCGAACAGATGCACTGGTTAGCACCACACGGTAGCTGCCCGAGGCAAGCTCCGACGGCACTGGTACCTGTACATCGCCGGATGTCAGCACGCCGGTGTAGACGGTTGCAACGGATGTACCAACGGCATCGATAATCTCTACCATGATGGGCTGCGCAGCATAGGCCTGAAGCGCCGTAATGACAATCATCCCATCGGTGGAGCCAACGGGATTGGGAACCACACCGATTTCGGCGAACATGCCGGAAACGGTGTGGTCGTTGTCGACGCTTGTTGCTCCGGTTGTGCCAAGAAGACGAATGGTCTTTGTGCCATTACGCTCGTCGTTATTGTACACACGCAGCGTGCCGGACGACGAACCGATCTCCGGCCGGTTGTACTCCACGGTGACATACAGCGTATCTCCCTGGTTGAGCGTTGCTGGCAGCGTGCGGCTAACGTTGGTGACGGCAAAGTGTCCGCGAATGGAGAACGCATTCACGCTGTCGATCTCCAACGGAGCACTTGTGGCGGCGGTGATCGCCACGGTACGCTCTACGGGTTTGATCTCGGCCGTTTCAAAGAACAGCGTGTCCACCGATGACGCAATCGTTGGCTTTGGTGCTACCGTAAACTGAATCCAGGCGCGGTTGCCAAAATCCGGTTCAAACACCTTGATCGTGCCACCACCCGATTTAAACAGCAAGCTACCAGTACCTAGCTGGTCGCGGATATACCACAGGTCTAAGCCATACCCTTCCTTGTTGATCAGCTCGTACTCATAGCAGCCGTTATCCAGGGTGTAGGTCTTGGTATAGAGCGTGTTATCGGCCAGATTCTTACCAGAATCAATAATGCTGTCGGTGTCGATTCTTCGCAGTACCCACTCATACTGTTGAGCGGCAAAGTTGTTCGTCTTGAGTTGGATCTCTAGGTCGCTATAGTACACCGGTGGCATGATGGCTGTTCGCACCTGCTCGTTGTTCTGGGCATACCCATCCGTACCGCCGTTAGGTGCGCTGATGGCCGCGGTGAATTCGAAGGCTCCTTCCGCGGCGGGCCATTCCGGAATTGGCAGAGCTACCGTGTCCTTCTCCAAGAATCCCAACGACCCCTTCCATTCAAACGTCGATGCCTGACCGTCGCCAGCTGCATACGTAATGGTGGCCGAGGTCAGCCGTGTGGCTCCCGTGTTCTGGATAACGACAAGGGGCTCTCCACAAATCGGATTCAACCTTTGATAGTATTCCCAGGTGTTGGGTCGGATGATGTCGGCAACAGCTGCATCAAGTTCGAAGTTGGGATCTCCGTAGCCGATCAGCTGGCCGGTTACGTCCCACACACCCCAGCTCTCAGGATCGGCTCCCTTATCCACGCCGTAGTCGATTGCAACGGTCGATCCCGGAACGGCCAGCGTAGATGGCAGTTCGTGGTTATAGAGATCCACTGGGGCACCCGGACACCATCCGGTGCGGTCGATGTTCCACGTGCCTCCCTGAGGATACACGGGGTTGTCTCCACACTCCGTCCAGAGAAGCCACTCGTGCGTGCGTTGCTGGTTGACGCCAATCCAGTGGATGCGCTGGCAGAACTCGGCACAGTTGGTAGGGTTGTCAAAACGGTGTCCGCTCGACCACGTCTTCACGCGGAACATCGATGCATCCGGGCTGAGAGTAACATCTACCGGAGCCAGTGCGGTACCGGCCAAGACAGCTGTGTAGTCGGCGTTACGATCACTCCAGAGCTGGTCGATTTGCTTGACGTCTCTCGGTGGCGTTCCCGTAATGAACTTGAAGGTCAGATCGATCAGCTCTTGCTGATTGCCTGCGCTGATCGTTACGTTGTTGCGCAGAATCGGTGCATAGTCGGTGACGTCAAAGAGCCACTTGAAGCCCTGTGGTCCGAGATCCAGACCAATGCCGTACGGAGTGATGTAGCGGCCGATCTCGTAGACAACAATCGGATCAAACCACGGCTGCTGTTTCCGATAGATAACGGCCTCGGGAGCCACCAGCAGGGAGTCCTTCACCAAGCCTGCTTCATCGATAACATACTGCCATCCTGCCACCTGTACCGTCAACGTATCGATGGGGAGCGGCGGGAAATCGGCATCCTCCGGACGATAGATCCGCGGTTGGACGTCATCACGGAACAGGACAACGCTTGATCGACGAGCCTCCTGATCGACGATGATGGTGCCGGGAGTCACCTGTGCTGGGAACGAACCTGCTTCGAAGGCAAGCACGGGTCGGGCAGTACTAGCCGCTGTGAGATAGCCAAGGTAGGCATCCATCAATTGGATTCGTGTGGGCAAACCGAAGAGTTCGGCATGTGCTCCGGTAGTGGATGCATCCCGCGCAATCGTGGGATCGGTATCGGTTTCGGCAGTATAGTACGCAACTAGATTCTCGGCCTTAGGGTGTAGGTCCGTGATTCCACGATGCATCCAGGCACGGATATCGTCGGCCGACAAGGCCGTATTCCATATCTGAATCTCATCGAGCACGCCGGGATAGGTGCCGGCTGCACCCGCGCCGAACATGAACTTCGTGATACCAGTCATCGGAAGCGTTTTGCCGGTACCTGTCAGGACCGACTGACCGTTACGGTACACAATCATCTCACCCGTTGAGGCATTCTTGACGAAGGCCCAGTGATTCCAGGCACCACCGGTAGCTCCCGCTGGCATCGGCCCTTCGATGCGATCCATCGATCCCCCGTTTCGTCCGGCATCCCAGTACAGGTTACCATTAGACCACGGCAGGTGGGCATTCAGCACCCGTCGACCCTGTGCATCGAATGCTTCGAACACATTGTTGTTCACCGGAAAGGCACGTTCGTTTCCATAGGCCCAGAATGCAATCGTGATTTGATTCGACAGCGCCGCCGCTACCGTTCCCGGCAGGGTCATCTGATCGCCGGCCTGAAAGGAATAGGCGCGGCGAGAGCCATCATCCACCAGACCGTTCGAACCGGAGGGGGCTGCCCCCGCTTCAAGGCGAATCACCGATGGGGCGTTCAGGCACGACATTTCCACAACCAGATTGGACGTACCATCCCAGACGAACGGTGCTTCGAAGGCAAGGTCATTTGGGCCATCGTCGATGTTTACGGACCGACGAATGCACCGCTGGTACTGGAGGTTCTGCAGAATGGTTGGTACGGCGTTTTCGGTTGATTGTGCGATCCGAACGGTAAACAACTGGACGTTGTCGACACTGTCCAAGGAGGTAAGACGAATACCGCTGATTGGTCCGGCAGAGAGGCCGGCCGCGGAGAGCTCCGAAGCTCGCCAGAGATAGCGCACGCGGCTGCCTCCCGGCACAAGAATGGCATTGTTCACGAACCCTGCCGTGCCAACTTGCGACCATTCACCCGATCCTGAGCCACGGCTCACGCTGCGCTCGACAAACAACCTCCGCTGCGGAACAAAGCTGGACGAATACGCCAGGCTATCCGGTGTTGAGCCCCCTACACGATAGTTCACCTGAACTCGACGCGTGGAGTCGAACTCACCCGTTGAATCGGTGACCATGGTGTAGGTCAGGTAGTCCCACTCACCGCAGGGGAAGCGATCCTGAGTGGTCCGGGCATCGCACTTAAGCGTGTACTCCATGATCACCCTCTCGAACGATCCAGGTGGCGGAAACTGCCAGGTCCCCGACCGCTTCGTGATGTCGTCGAAGGTGAGCGTCTTTACCGTGATGGTATCCTGGGCAAGGGCAAACGTTGCCCACGTCACAGTGTGAAGCAAAATGAAGGTCAGCAGGCGAGGTACCAAGCGCATAGTCACACAGCGATGGTGAAGAAAAGCACTGTTATGAATCCGAAAAGTACGGAATCAGTGCTTGGCAACACCGCCGTCGACGTTGATTGTTTGGCCCGTGATGATACCCGACGCTGGCAGTGCCAAAAACGCTACAACGTTGGCAATATCCTCGGGTTCATCAGCCCGGTGCACGGCCTGCGCCGGCAGGATGTGCTCCAACATCGTGGAACTCACGCCGCCATCGCGGGCACTTTGCGTTGCCGTCAAACCCACGCTGATGGTGTTCACAGTGATTCCGTACTTCCCGACCTCGGAGGCCAGCGACCGCGTAAGTCCAATCACGCCCATTTTGGCCGTGACGTAATGGGTCAGGTAGGGCGAGCCAAGCCACACCGTATCACTGCTGAAGGAAATGATGCGTCCGAATCCTGCTGCCTTCATGTGAGGAAGCACCACCTTGATGCTGTGAAACAGCGTATGCAGGGTAAGATTAATCGTTTGCTCCCATTCGTCGAAGCTCAACAGATCAAACGGCTCTTCGTGGTAGTAGCCAACGTTATGCACGAGAATGTCGATCCTGCCAAATGCTTCCATCGCTATATCGGCTACACGCTGGGCATCGGCTGCCTTGGTAAGATCAGCCGTAACACACTCCACGATTCCGCCCTGGGCCCGCAGAGTATTGGCAAGGTCGGTGGCGTCGATCACATCAGCGATTACCAAGCGTGCGCCTTCTTGGACGAGGCGCTCGCAGAAGGCACGACCGTTCCCTACGGCCGCACCAGTCACAATAGCTACGCGGTCGGTAAGGCCGCGTTCAAATGCGGTTATCTGCATGCTGGATGTGACTTAGGAGATGAGTCCCAATTCTCTGCCAACGTCCTGGAACACGTTCAGAATGGCATCCAGATGCTCATCCTCGTGTGTGGCCATATAGCTGGTTCGCAGCATGGAGAGATTCGGTGGTACACCCGGTGGGATGAAGGCATTCACGAACACACCCTTGTCGTAGAGCTTTCGCCACATCAGCATGGTACGCTCTACATCGCCCAGCACGACGGGGACGATACCGGTTCGACTGTCCATCACGGTAAAGCCCATCGCTTTAAAGCCGTCGCGCATTTTGTCGGCATTATGCAGAAGTTTCTCAATCCGCCACGGCTCGGTTTCGAGGATTTCAAGGGCGGTCAGTGCAGCTGCAACCGACGCTGGCGTTGGTGAGGCACTGAAGATCAGGGCTGGGGAGTGGTGCTTTAGGTAGTTGATTACACGCTCTGGTCCACCCACAAAACCGCCAAGCGAAGCAAACGTCTTGGAGAACGTTCCCATGGTGAGGTCGGCCTTGTCGACCATTCCGTAGTGAGCGGCCGTTCCGCGACCGCCGGGGCCTACCACGCCCGTTGCATGAGCATCATCAACCAGAATCCGAGCGCCATACTTCTCGGCTACCCGTACCATGTCCGGTAGGTTCACCAGCTCTCCAGATACCGAGAACACGCCGTCCGTCACAATCAGCTTCCCAGCGGAATCAGGTACACGCTGGAGTACCCGCTCAAGGTCGTCCATGTCGTTGTGCTTGTAGCGCAGGAACTCGGCAAAGCCGCCTTTGGCAAGCATGCAGGCATTGATGATGCAGGCATGGTTTTCTTTGTCGGAGATGACGTACTCACCCTTCGACACCAAGGCCGACACGGTACCCAGAGCCGTTTGATAGCCTGTTGAGAACAGCAACACGCTTTCGTAGCCAAGAAAGGCCGCCAGCTTCTCTTCCAGTTCGTTGTGCAGATTAATCGTACCGGTAAGGTAGCGCGAGCCGGAGCAGCCGGTACCGTAGCGCTCGATGGCATCAATGGCTGCCTTCTTTACGCGTGGATCCGAGGTTAAACCCAGATAGTTGTTCGAACCAGCCATGATTACCGAGCGACCCTCCAGCATAACCACAGGACCCTCGTTCTCTTCGACGGCACGGAAGTACGGATACAGGCCGGCAGCTTTCACTTCATCGGCACGAGTGAAGTCGCGACATTTCTGAAACAGATCCACGGGATTCTCCGCTGTACGGTGTGACGGTAATGTTACGTAGCTGCAAAGTTAGTTCTCGAACATGGTAGTTTTGTAGCCATGCCTCTTCGCCAACTCCTGCCGTCGTTTCGGTACGCAACCAGTGACATCCTTGCAGGAATTGTTGTGTTCCTTGTTGCGCTTCCGCTGTGCCTGGGGATTGCCCTAGCCTCGGGAGCTCCACTCATGAGTGGCCTGATTGCAGGCATCGTGGGTGGGACAATCTTAACCCTGTTTTCCGACTGCGAGTTAAGTGTGAGTGGCCCGGCAGCAGGCCTTGCCGTCGTCGTGCTAGGTGCTATCAACACACTGGGCGGCTTTGACACCTTCCTTGCAGCCGTTGTTGTGGCCGGCGTGATCCAGATCATTCTGGGTTGGGTGAAGGCTGGCGTACTGGCCGAGTACGTTCCCAATAGCGTCATTCGCGGAATGCTTGCGGGTATTGGTGTGGTAATCATCATCAAACAACTGCGCAATCTTGTGGGCTGGGAGGCGAACAGCATCGACACCGGATCGGCCATTGTAGGGACCGTCTGTCTTGCCGTCCTGCTCCTGTGGGACGTCCCCGCTGCACCGATCAAGCGGCTTTCGAAGACCATCCCCGGACCACTGGTAGCAGTTGTCCTTGGCACGGTGCTCAGTCAGGTCCTCCATGCGCTGATGCCAGCTTGGGCGATCTCCCACGCTACGGCCTATGTAAGCATTCCAACGGACGTTACTCTCTTGAGCATGGTAACGGCTCCGTCGATGGCAGCCTTTGCAATCCCTCAGGTGTGGTTATCCGGTGCCGCCATTGCCTTGATTGCCAGTATTGAAACGTTGATGTCCATTGAAGCCACCGATAAACTCGATCCGCTAAAGCGTATCTCCGATTCCAATCAGGAGCTCCGTGCTCAGGGAATTGGTAATGTGGTGTCGGGATTGTTAGGGGGCTTGCCACTCACTGCGGTGATCGTTCGCTCATCGACGAACGTCTATGCCGGTGGGATGACGCGTCTATCTGCCATGATTCATGGTGTGCTCATCCTGGTAAGTGTCCTGCTTGTGCCGGAGATACTGAACATGATTCCACTGGCGGCTCTTGCAGCGGTGCTCATCGCTGTAGGCTACAAGCTGACGTCGTTTACGGTGCTTCGCAGCTCGATGCAGCAGGGTCTGGATCAGTTTCTTCCCTTCATCGCAACGATCATCGCTGTGGTTCTATCGGATCTGCTCACGGGGATTGGCATCGGCTTGCTTGTGAGCATGTTTTGGGTGATCCGCAACAACCTGCACTCCGCCGTAAGCCTAGAGGAGACAAACGGACAGTGGATTGTGCGATTGAACAAGGACGCACTCTTCGTGAATAAGTCAGAGCTGAAGCGCACGCTGCGTTCGATCCCCGACCATGCACAGGTAACTGTTGATGGTACGTTGGCCAGGATCATCGACCACGACATTTACGAGACGCTCCATGAGTTTTCGGAGGGGGCTCGTTTCCGGGGAATCACCGTGGACTACGTCAACGTGTTCGGAAAGCGCACCAAGTAAGAGATCAACCGAGGACTGTATGGGACTGCCCAGCGGCTACTTTCGCTTCTTCACTCAGCTTGCCAAGAACAATCACAAGGCGTGGTTTGATGAGCATCGTTCGGAATACGAACAGGACGTGCGCGCGCCCTTTATCACACTGGTAGGAGAGCTGATCACCGAGATCAACCGCGTGGATCCTGCCATTGCCATGCAGCCCAAGGACACGATGTATCGCATTAATCGCGATGTTCGGTTCAGCAAGGATAAAGCCCCCTACAAACTGCAGATGGGAGCTAACATTTCCCGCCATGGGAAAAAAGCCATGGGTAAGCCGGGGCTCTACTTCGAGGTGAATGCAAAGGGTGGGTTAATTGCCGTGGGCTGCTACATGCCAAACAAGGAGGAGCTCACGATGTACCGCGACCTGATCATGCACGAGTCGGCGGATCTCCACGCGGCCCTTCAGCAGGCAGACTTTCGAAAGCTCTTCGGTGAGCTGCAGGGTGATCGCAACAAGATCCTTCCCGAGGAGTTCCGCGCTGCTGCTGCGGCGGAGCCACTACTCTACAACAAGCAGTTCTTTGCCTGGACGCAGGTTCCCAAGAGCGTGTTCACTGGTGCAGATGCAGCTCAGCAGATGATGGCATACTGGAATGCCGCCAAACCTCTTAACGACTTCTTCGACCGCGTCTGGGAGTAAGGGGCTTTACCAGCACATCACCATAAAGCGGCTCGTACGTCCACTGCTACTGCTGATGTACACTCCGTACACCCCAGCTGCGAGATGCGACGTGTCTACCATCTGCTCGCCATCGATGGTGCGCTGAATCACCACACGTCCGGCAGCATCCACCATGGTCATCTGAGCCTGCATCGCCCGAACCCATAGCGTTGATCCAGCCATTCGATGTTCGATGACATCGGCGCCAGATTCCCGCACACTCACAACGCGTCGTTCGGCTTGCAGCAGGATTGGCTCGCCCAGCCAACCGCAGGAATCTACAGCGATACGCATCTCACCACTCGCCGATCCGTCGGCCTGCATTGCCGATGGGCGGAACCATACGGTGAACGGAGTATCCGTGTTTGTTGGTAGCGTAACGCCGATTGCGAGGTCCGTGCGGAAGGGTCCGGTAATCTGCACACTCGAGATGCGTGCCGGCCAAGCTCGATTGGTGGTGATGCGCAGACTGGTATCCATGCGCACATCCTCCAGAGCCGGCGAGACGGGTGCGTCGAAGACAAGTTCGCTCGGAGCATTCAACTCCGCCCGAACCCATGGAATGTTCACTGCCTGCTCGATTGTGCCTTCGCACGAGGGTGTGCGATACTGCAGCAGCAGGAGGTCCGTCTCGGACTCTTCCGTCACCGTGCCACGGTACCGCAGACGCATCACCACTGAGTTGTTCGCAGGAATCACGGCCGACGACAGCACCTGCAGCGACGCATTTCGTGTTTGCAGACGGGCAGACTGAATGGTAGCTGCACTACCGGTTGTATTTCGAACAACCACCTCCAACATGCGCTCTACGGGTATGTCACAGAGCGTTCGTGTGGGAAATGATGGTGTGCCATCGGATACATCCACACCAATGGTTGAGCGCTCGCCGCTCAGAGGAACGCGAATGGCACTGCCACACTGTTCGGTAACGATGATGGTATCGGCTACGGTCGTGGTGCCGGTTAGTGTCACCGTCACAGGAAGGGTGTACTGCGCTCCCGGTGCGAGGCGTCGTGGGAGTGCAGAGGATTGAGCTGCGCCCTGTGCCGCAGTGATTCCGGTGAGGGTTGCCGTATCTGCCCCTCGGTTGATTACCGTGACGGTGGTTTCAAACACATTCACACAGGGGTCCAGATCCGGAACCGGAATCGTTGCCGTAAGGGACTGTACATTCACAGCACGGATGGGCACCAGCACTGCTACGGTATCAGCACACAGCGAGGGCGTGACGGCAATGGCGGTATAGGTTGCGGTAAAGGGTGTGGACGTTGTGATTGTGCGGCCAGTTCCAATCGATTGATTGTTGACGTACCACGTGACCACTGTTGGGTCCTGGCTGGTTACTCGAGCCTCAAGTTGGAATGGCTGATTTGGGCACGGCTTCGTAGCCGGTGCGTTGATGCCTAAATCTGGTGATGGATGCACGATGACATCCGTGGACAACTCTCGACTGCAATTCTTGGCATCCGTCACAACAAGGGTTACGGTCTGGTTTCGCTGCGGTACAAATGTGATTGATGGATTTGTTCGGGTTTGGTTGACATCCGTCCCACTCCATGCAAAGGTGTACGGCGCGGTCCCACCCAGGTTGGTCACGTCGATCGTAACAGTCTGCCCTGAACAGGTTTCGTACGCGTTCTCAATCGACGGCGTCAATTCGGGATGAACGATCACCTGCGTGGTGATCTCTTGTTGGCACCCATTAGCGTCTGCGATCGTGATGGTAAGAAGTTGGTCGTCCACGGGGATATACGTGAATGTGGTACCCGTTACGGTCGTATCGATCTGCCCAGACTTCCAGCGAACGCTGTAGGGGGCTGTACCACCTGGAGTGGCGATCTGAAGTATCGCGGCTTCGCCACCACACACCTCCACAGCTGGCTCAATACTAGCAGTCAGTGCAGGATGAACGGTAAGGGCGGCCGTCAATGTCTTGGTGCAATTCTTCGCATCCGTGATCACGGCCGTAAGAGTTCCGGACGCTACAAAGGCTCGCGAAAGGGTGCCTGTCGTTGTTGTTGTGTCAACGTTCGGAGCAGTCCACCGCACCGTATATGGTGCCGTGCCGCCCACCGTTCCAAGAGACAGCGCTAGGACTTCACCGCTGCACACCTGGTAGGTAGGGCTGATCGTTGCCGTGATCTGCGGGTGTACTGTCACCACCACCGTATCGCGTCGCACAACGTTCAGATCATCCGTGACGGTGAGGACGTATGACGTGGTTGTTGTTGGTGTTGCCACCGGACTTAGTGTTGTGGCACCGGTGAGTCCCGTTGTTGGTAGCCATGAGTAGGCATAGGGCGTTGTGCCACCGCTCACCGAGCCCGACAACGTGGTGGAGCTTCCCGCACACACGCTTAGATCCTGACCGGCAGAGACGGTCATGTCGCTGATCATCGTCAAACAGGTGTAGTTCGCCAGCTTATCCTCCATGAGCAATTGCACTGTTGGATGGAATTGCAGCGAGATTCCTCCCGTTGTCAGGTGACAGTAACTCATGATCGTGCCTGTCCGAGCTACGGTTTGCGTGAAACAGTTTCCATCTTCTGCCGTGTAGCAGCTGTCGAGGGCCGGATTCCACGTACACGAGTGCGTGTGTCGCGAACCAACGTTGTGTCCTAACTCATGGGCGGTTACCTCCGTATCCCATGCATAGGTCGTACGAGGGTAGGTGTAGTTGTTATCCAGGCCGCTAACGCCAAAACCGAAGTTGTTGCAAAGACCATTCAGATAGGCGATTCCGCCAATGTTGTTGATCCCGCTGAAGAGGTGAACCGTGCTGCGGGCCACCGTCCCGTGATTGGCCAACCAGTAATTGCGTAGCTGCGTAAGCAGCGTTGCCGTTGTGGTGCCGGGGTAGGGATCGGTGGTAGTGAAGATCGTAAGGTCGCTGATGTTCAGTACAGCGTCTACGTCGCGGTCGTACAGGGCGCTGGCAGCGGCAATCACGGCTTCGGCGTAGTCTGTTGCGTTTGCAAGGTTACTGCCGTGATCGAGGTAGTAGTTGTAGTCGCACTCTAGGGCAATGTCGATCCGGTACTTTGATCCAGCCTGCGTTGTTTCTGTGCGCTTCCGCGTTGGACCATCATGGATTTCTGGAAGGTCATCTGTGCTGCACCACCATGGCTCTGGTTTCTGGAGGTCGCTGTGCAGGACTACGGCTATGGGAGCCGGACGGATAGCGGTGAGCGGACTGAGGTGATACGTTGGTTCAGCCCCTTTCACCATCGAGATGGTTCCTACGGCGTGCCCTCGCACAACAGACATCGTTACGAAGGACTCTGGATGCCCCTTCACGATTCCAGCAAGGTGGACACTCTGCGGTGGAGCAACGGTAATGATGCCTTGATCGGT
>CAZBOW010000007.1:86450-88280 GCA_964493635.1 uncultured Hyphomicrobiales bacterium | reverse complement strand
GACATTACCGTTGTAGCTACCGTAACGTCGATCTCAGCGATCAACCATGCACGCCAGAGCCCCCTCCTGGACGATGCGCTACTGCTACCTGTCGATCACCTTCCCACGATGCGACGGCTTGTTGCGGCTCTGCAACCAACGGTTCTGGTGATAGATCGCTACGACCTGTGGAGATCCATGATCCGCGCCGTCCGGGAGGCCTGCGTCCCGATTGTGCTGGTCAACGCCACGGCACCGACGGGAGCTGGCCGCGGTCCCATCGGCTCGTGGATGCGCAACACGTACCAACAGCTCACAGAGATCTTGGCCATTACCAACGACCATGCTCGAGCCCTGCAGGCCATAGCACCAACCGTACCTATTACCGTCGTTGCCGATAGCCGTGTCGATCAGGTGATGTATCGGATGGCGACCACCCAACCGGATGCCGCACTTGCCGCCTGGTTCGACGCGTCAGCATCTCCAGCACCGGCGGCAACGCTGATCGTTGGTAGTGCCTGGCCCGAGGACGTGGAGATGCTTGCCGCAGCCCTGCACGGGATGCCAGACCCACCTCGTGTGATCGTCGTGCCCCATCAATTGTCCGATGCCGACATTATGCGAACGTGTTCCCAGCTTGACGCGCTGCGGTACACTACGGACCAACCCGACCCCCAACGTAATGTTGTCGTTGATGCCTACGGACTCCTCGTAGATCTGTATCCCCGATGCACGGCTGCCTGGGTGGGAGGGGGCTTTGGCGTAGGCGTTCACAGCACTACCGAGCCAGCCTGCGCCCAGCTACCGATTGCATGCGGTCCTCACATTGCACGCTCGGAAGATGCGCGCTCGCTCCACACTGCTGGTGCACTAACGGTGATTACCACCGTCGATGATGCTCGGTCATGGCTCCAATCGCATGTCGATACAGCCGCGACGCCCCATCCGGCGGTTGCAGCGTGGTTTGAATCACGCCAAGGAGCGTCGTCGGTTGCTGCTCGGCACGTTCTTCACTACCTATAACACCTCTTAAACAAGAAGCCCCCTTCCACCGAAGTGAAAGGGGGCGTGATAGTGCGTGTGCGTCGTGTGCTTATCGCACGATCGTCATCGACTGAGGTTCGCTCATGAACGGACCAGAGACGACGCGATAGTAGTACGTTCCAGCTGGCAGCGTGGAAACGTCGAGTGCAATCTCGTAGGCACCACTAGCTTGGTTGGCGTCAAGGATATCCATGACACGCTCGCCAGCATAGTTGTACAGAACGATCGACGTGTGGCCATTCAAGCCAATCGAGTAGTTGATCGTTGCCGTGCTCGATACGGGATTCGGGCTAACGGGCTGCACACCAAAGGTGGTCGACGATACCTGTACCAGACGAAGTTCACCAGCACAGCCGAAGTCAACCGTGATGGTACCTGGCTCGTCGTTGAACAGGGCGTACGATTGCGTGACTCCTGGTCCGTTCGAGCCGTCGAAGTCTACCGTGTAGGAGTACACGTTCACTGGCGTACGCGTCACGTTTACAGGATCAGCACCAATGCCAAGGTAGGCATCGAAGATCACCTTGAAGAATGGCTTCGTGCGGTCATTGACCAACGGTGCCTTCGTGTCGCGCAGATCGGCAATGTCGATCTCCATCGAGTTCGGCATCCGCGAGCCTTCTGGGAAGGTTGCTACGTTCACAACCGTCCAGCCTTCGGCCAGCGTACCGTTCAGGATGAAGTCGGCTGGGTTGGTGCGTGGCTGCACAAGCTTCGGATCCCACGACAGACGTACCCGCATTTCGGTGAGTTTCACCGGATCGAGGGATTCTGGAATGGCGTCCAAGCTTACAGCAACTTCCACAG
>CAZBOW010000007.1:77910-86350 GCA_964493635.1 uncultured Hyphomicrobiales bacterium | reverse complement strand
TCGATGATGGCGCGGTTTTGTCCGTTTTGGAGCAGTGTGACGAAGTCCGGGCCGAACTGGATGCGAATCACACCCGTTTCACCAGGAGCAACCGTCAGTACGCCAGAAGCTGGCTCAATCACCGTAAAGCGGGATGCATCAGCCCCTTTCGGGAAGCCCACATCGTACGTGCGTGGCTGTGCTTCCGAGTGACGTACTTCCACAACCATCTCGGTGGTGTTCAGTACGTACTGACGCGCGTATGCATCACGAACGTTGAATTCGCCACCGATCACCTCTGCCGTGAGCGTGTAGACCGGTGTATATGGCGCAGCTCCCGTGGTGAGGTTTTCTGGCTGAGTGATGATCTCGTACTGGGCCGAGAACATGCCCGACTCGCGCGGATCGAACGTTACGCTCAGCATCCGCTCCTCACCGCCAGCCAAACGCCATGGCGATGCTGGGGTTGGACCGTTGTTGATCTTGAAGTTATTGGCTGCACCCACGATGTTGATACCCGTGATCACCACTTCGTGGGTACCATTGGCATTGCCCGTGGTTGGATTGGTGACATCCTGGAAGTGCATGTTCGACACCGGAATATCCAGTGTTGACGTAGCTGCACCCAGGTTGAAGACGCCATAGTCCTGATCAGCGCCCTTCACCTGTGGTTGCCATGCCGTACCCTTCAACTCCACGACAACTTCGCGTTGCGCATCGGAATTGGTTGGGAATACCAGTTCTGCGGTGTAGTCATTGCGCTCACCGGCACGATTCGCAAGCTCGGTTGGTACAAACTCGATGTTGATCGTTGCGCTTGGGCGCGTGCCACCAACAAGGGTGATCGGGAAGCCTCCCGTATTACCGAAGTCTACGATGCGGAAGGATCCAGCATCGGTGCCACGGATGATCGGGGTCGAGAATTCGACGGGCAGGTCGCCGGTGTTCTGGAACTCTACCGTCTGACGGTACGACGTGATACCTTGGGCGCTTTGGATGTTATCCAGAACACGCACATTCCACGGAAGAGCAGCAGCGTAGAGGTCGATCTCAACACCATTACCCTTCAGGACGGCGATCGAGTCTTCTTTCTTCGCATTGGAGTAGAACGGTACGTTCACCTGATGCGCTACGCCAGCCTCACCGCGTGGGCTGTAGGTAACGTAGAACGTATGGCGTCCACCACCTGCAATCGTCAACGGCAGGACTTCATCCAGGTTGCGTGGGTTGAAGAAGTTCCCTGAGCCATCCAGCAGAGACTTGTCGTAACCGGTGATGGTCAGGTTCACGTCGCTCGCGTTGATGATTTCTACGGGGCGCTCAACACCCGGCGAGGTGGCCGGAATATTGATCCAGGTCTGGTCGCCAACGTAGATCAGCGGAGCTTGGCTGCGGACACGCAATTCGGTGGTGACTTCTTCGAAGCACTCCAGAACGGCGATCACGGTGTCGACCAGTTCACGCGTGTCGTTCGTTGTGGCGCACACTTCTACGTTGACGCTCTGTCCAGGCTCGATGGAGAACGATGCCGGATTGAAACGGAACGTACCAGGATAGTACTTCACGCGCACATCCTTGACGGTTACCGGAGCGTCCGTGCGGAGGTTGGTGAAGGTGATCGTTTTACACGATGGCGAACCAATTGGAATGGCACCGAAGTCGATGCTCTTTGGGCTCCAGTCGATCTTGTCAGGTGTGTACTCATAGGTCTTTTCAACGTACTTACCCGAACGCGTCACAACACGAACAACGGCTTTGCCAGGCTGGCGCTTGTTCAGCACGTTCACTTGGAACTTGGCCTTCTGCATTCCGCTTTCGAAGTTCTCGTCCACGATCAGCTCGTAGTTGCTCAGGCTTTCAGCATAGATCATATAGATCGAGCCGCACTCCGAACCCTCGGGTAGGATCTTGCCCTCGCCCTTGACATCGCCGCAGAGGATTTCCTCGGTTACGGCAACGGAGTCATCACATGCGATTGCAACGTCGACAGCTACTGGGGTACCATAGGCCCGACCCATGTTCAAGCCGTCCAGCGATCCATAGGACCACGCCATCCAGCGAACATCTTCCGTTTCCGATTCGATGACGTAGTCGCCTTTTCCGATGGGGTGACGGATGTACCAGTACGGTGTGCCCTTGAGTTCACGCATCGCACCACCGAAACGACCATTCAGGGAAGCACCGTTGAACTTAATCTTGCCCACTTCCTCCGGACGGAAGACGATGTTGAAGAAGTTATCCATGCCGTCTGGGGCGTGGAACACAGCGTAGCTTACCCACCGGTCGGTGGAAGGCACATACTGCAACATCGGCATGCCGGACTCAACCGTTGGGTGTCCTTGGGTGGCATCACCGTCCTTCGACGCTGCTGGCGGAATCACCTTCGCATAGGCCTTACCATAGTGTCCAACAAGCATAGGCTTGTTCGAACGCCATTTCGTCGGTACTTGAACCGACGTCTCGAGCCACGTTCCGCCGCGGTCAATCTTCATGATTGTCTTGTAGTCGGAGCCGTCCTCACGGAGTGCTTCGATCTGCGTACCGTCTTCCAGAGCGATGAATCGAACCACGTCACCGCGGTCGTCCTCGATGCCGGCATCCTGAGCGGCCTTACCGGTAATACGCAGTGGGCCGTACATCGCTGGAATCGTTACGAAGTCGGTGCCAGCCATTTCAAAGGGCAGCATGGCATCATGGACGTTGTTGCGAACGAAGTGAGCTTCGGTTGCGAACATGCCCGTAGGAGGAAGAACGTCGGGATAGCGCATGATGGCCACCTTGGTGTGACCAGAGATCACGCCCACTGGACGACTGGAGCGAATCCACGTACCGGACAGGTCCGTGACATACTCTTTGTTGTAGGCTTCGTCGATCTTCGCCTTGATCAGGAAGGTCTCTCCCTTGTTCAAGGTCACCGTTCCGGTTTGTCCCTTGCGGACCGACGGCTGGTCGCGACCACCTTCGGTGTCGACCGTTGGTGTGTACGTTACAACGGTGTTGTCGCGCGCGGCAATCACCAGAATCTGGCCTGGGCGGTACTTGTAGTTCCCGTTCATGCCATAGCGATCCTGGTAGAAGTTCATGCTGTAGTAATTCCTACCCCATGACTCCACCGGCAGCTGGCGGGCTAACTCACCGTTACCCATCCAAGCTTGGTACGTCGATACAGAGATCGGCTTGTCGCCGGTCACGGCGATGCCGTATCCGTTCTTGACTTCCGACTCCGTGTTCATCAACGGAATGGGAACCTCGAACTGGAAGACCTCATCTGGCTGCAACGTGATGGTGCGGCTCAGTTTGATTGCATCGTTGCTTGGTGCTGGCGTTGTGATGGTCACCGTGGCACGTGACCGCGATGAGATGAAGAGCAACATGGGCTTGGGCGTTGGTACTTCGGAAGTACTTGCCCACACTTGAGGGAAGGCCACCATATAGTGCCGCCCCTCCATGAGTCCCATGGTGCCGGAAGTGGACACAACGTCTTGTGCCACGGCTTGGCCGGAAAATCCTGCCACTGCGATCAGCAGCATCAAAATTCCCCGTAGTAATCGAGGTGCAAAGTGCATCGATTGACTCCTGGTTGATGAGGTCAAAACGAAAAAGTAGTTATAACTAGAGAACTTTTCGCGAACCTATTGCGGCGAGGCACACCCCACCGCGCCTTGAAAATAAGAGTTTTTACCTTCGGTGCAAGAAAAATAGTGTCAGGGCTGCGTCACACTTTTCCCCACCAACGTCACGCTCGAGGGTGTGGCCGGCGCCGAGCCAGCCATGCGGCGACGAATGGTTCCAGCGGCAGAGTCGCCAGCGCTAGGGCGGCACCAACCAGGACATCCACAGCATAGTGGTAGCGGAGGTAGACGGTCGACAGGATCAAACTACTGCCGATCACGACGAACCACCAGCGGAACTGTGAGCGAAATCGGAACCCCAACAGGATATTCACGAGGGTCATCATCGTGTGACCGCTGGGCATGCAGTCGCGATTGACAACCGACGCGGGGTCCGTAACTCCTAGAGCCACTCCCCCACCAATGTTGACGATATCCCGCAACCAAGGTGTCAGCCACAAGCCCGGCAGCTCCAGATCGGTGGCGGTAAAGTCATGCAGTGTGAAGCGCGGGCCAATGGCTGGCATCGCAAAGTAGGCGAGGTAGGAAATGAAGTAGCAGAACGTCATGCCGCGAGCAAAGACGTCCAAGTCCTCCCAAGCCCCCTTCCGCCACAACTCAACGGCCTGCATGATGGGTAGCAAGTAAAACAGGAAGTAGCACAGTTGCAGATACTCGGTAAGCGCCGGATGTGCCCAAGTCCCCATCCAGACCGTTGGATCGCCTCCGAAGAGCCACCGGTCCGCCGCAATGAGTTGGGTGTCGTAATCCACGGGGTGAACCAGGCGTACGTAGGCGTGCACCTGATCGTACATCAGGTAGATCATCGGGATCACATAGAATCGACGCAACACAGAAAACAGCGGTACGCTCGTTAGTGCGTGCAGAAGGATCAAGGCACCCACGCTTCCTGCAAGAAAGGCATTGAGCACGAGCTTACTGGAGGCCACGGGGATGTAGGGGTAGTAGGCAAGGGCCAGTACCGTAAAGATCACCAGCATGATCAATGTATACACGTCGTAGGCCTGAATGCTGGCAGCGCCTTTTCTCAGCAGGCCATGCAGCGTGCTATGGTCGGTCGAGGTCATGCGGACTGGCTTTCCGGCGGGGAAAGGTGGAGGTACAGTTCCACGAGTTGCTCCGGCGTTAGGGCCTCGGCTCGCAGGGTGGTTACCGACAGGTGCGCCGGTAGCGTGAGTGTTCGTAGCGAAATCCCCTCTTGATTGGCCCACGAGGCAAGCGCGTTGGCCATCACTTTCCGGCGTTGGGAGAACGCTGCCCGTACAAACCGCATGAAGGGGGCGAAGGGAACGTTCGGAACCTCGGTGCGCATCTCAAATCGAACCACGGCCGAAGTCACCGATGGTCGCGGAAAGAACGAACCTGGTTGCACGGCAAACATTAGCTTCGGTACCGTGGCATACCACGCCGCTACACTGAGCACTCCGTAGTCCTTGGTCCCCGGTGTGGCAACGCAGCGAAGCGCCACTTCTTTCTGCATCATAATCACGGCGCGCGACAAGCTGGTTCGTGCGTCAAACAGCCAGAACAGGATTTCCGAGGTAATGGCATAGGGGATGTTCCCAATCACCAACCGGTTCCCAAAGGGCACATCGGCGAAGAGCGTGTCCAGGTTCACCTGTAGGACGTCGCCATGCTGCACCGTCAACCGACCATCAGATTGCGCAACCAAGCCCGAGACCGATTCTACCGCACGGGGGTCAAGGTCGACGGCCACAATCCGCTTGGCCGGCTGGGCAAGCAGGTGCTTCGTAAGAGCACCAGTGCCCGGTCCGATCTCCAGAACAACGTCGGTCGGTGTTGCCTCCAGTACAGCGGCAATCTTGGCGGCCGTGCGATTGTCGGTCAGGAAGTTCTGACTAAACCGTTTTTTGGGGGCTATACGCTGGGTCATTACGCCTCAAGACTACGATTGGCGAAGGCGGCGGCCAATCGCTGCCAGAGGTCGTCCAAGGCCGAGGACACCACGCGCGTGTCTGCAACCGTTGCCATAAAGTTCGAATCGCCATGCCAGCGTGGGACCAGATGCCAGTGTAGATGTCCCGGTACTCCTGCTCCGGCTGCTTCGCCGAGATTCACGCCGATGTTCATGCCATCTGGGCAAAGCACGGACGAGACCACGTCGACCGTGTGGTGGAGAACGGGCGCGAACGACAACGACGCAGTCCGCGACAGATCTTGCAGGTTCGCAGTGTGTTCACGAGGGGCCACAAGGACGTGCCCAGCGTTATAGGGATAGCGATTGAGGAGGACAACCCAATCGGTGAACGCCGCCACGACCAGCGTCTCGGCACTGGCCGACGAACACCGGCCCGCGGCGCAGAGGAAGCACTCGTTATCCGAGGCGGAGCGATGCGTCTCGATGTAGTGAGATCTCCAGGGCGACCAGAGGCGTTTCATACTGACGTGAAATGGCGATGCCCGCCAGGAGCGGGCATCAACAATGCATTCGTATTTCGAAGGGGATTAGAGGGCAAATCGAAGATCGACGCCCATCTGCAAGGCATTAATACGCAGGTTGTCCGTTGGGCTCACCTCGGTAATACCGTAGTTGTAAAACATGTGCGGTACAAACAATAGGCGCCCAATTGGCAGCTCGTACTGCACGCCTGCCTTAATACCGACGCGAATACCGTTCTTCTCTGGAAGATCGTCACGGTTTGTAATGATAGCACGGCCGTTATTGATGTACTCGACGTCTGGACCCACAAGGGCTGGGTCAAAGACGGCATTCAACGGCTCGACCAGCTCCATTCGCTGCTCGCGGTCGGCGCTGAGCACCAAACCAACGGTTGGACCAACCACAATTCCGAAGTACGAATCAAACAGATTCAACTTGTACAGGCCTTCCAGCGCAACGGTCGTGTACTTCACCTCGGCAACGTGCCGCACGGTGGAGTTCACGATCGAACCGTCAGGGCCGAGCGACGGCAGTTGGTCGCCGGGCACCTCGTAGTAGGCCGGCATGTAGTCGTACAGCGCCTTAATGATGATCGATGAGCGGGATGCCGTAGGACTCCCCAGGAGGTACTCGAAGGAACCACCTGCGTAGAATCCATTGCCCGAGCCCGTTTCGAAGGTCGGACACAGCACGTCACCGGCAACCGACTGGAAGCCGGAAGAGTGGAGTGCACGGTTGTATCCCACAACCGGTCCAACGAAGACACGGGGCCGCCGTTGTGCTGGTACAAGCGGGTTGGCCAATTCCTGACCAACCTGCTGTGAAAGTAGCTCCCCTCCGGCTACCGTCGTGAGCAGAAACACGGCGATGAACAATCTCCTCATACACGCACCCCAAGTGACCAAGACTGTGACCAAGACTGTGACCAACACTATTTGACCAACACGATGGGAATCATCGTCTCCCCGCCAACGTATCCAATCCACAGTTGATAGAATCCACTACCAACCTCACAAGTAGAGAAATTACACTGTGTTGTCCCCTTTTGCAACGACAATTTATCACACAGCACGTAGCGATCTCCTGTGACCGACCACAAATGTACTCCGATTTCCGTCTGCTGCGAGCTTGTAAGCGTTAGCGACAGCTCCTCCGCCACCGGATGCGACGCCAAGCGCACGTCCACCACTGGAAGAACATCTAGTCGGACGGTTCGCAAATTCCCACCACATACCTCAGCCGAAAGGTTCAGCGTTGTATCGGACGGCAGACCACAGACAGCCGGGTCGACCGAAATCGTTAGTGGAATCTCGCGATCATCCTTCCAGATCGGCATTCCCGCGAAACGAACGTGGACGGCATGCTGCCCCGGCACGTCCTGCAACAACTGCATGATGAATTGGTCAGCAACGATGGATGTCGTATTAGGGACGTCCACCGCTGGACTACCCTGAAGTATCACCCGGGCCGGCGGGTCGTCAACAAACTGCCAACGGTCGGAGGGGGCGCTAATGGTTATCCGGTAACGCTCACCGAGAACCCGCGGCATGGTCTGCTCAAGAACGAGAGCAACAACCACGGTTTGACCGTACGCCACCGGTGAGACCGATTCCAGACGTATCGCCGGCGCCTGTGACGCTACCACAGCTTGATAGGTGGCTTCTGTGGTGATCGTGCTGTCCTCGGGAGTTGTGCACCACGCCTGTGCCCGCACATCCACCGTCGACGACACAACGTACGGTGGCAGCTGCACCGTGACGGTGAACGACTCATCCGGACGAAGCAACGGAAACGGACCAGTCCGTGTAGCCACACCATCGATCGTAATACTATCGAGGATCAGTGTGGTCTGCCCCACATTCTGCAGACGAAGCTCAAGGTCGACGTCCATGCAGGCGAAGATCACGGGAGGTCCGGAGGCGTGCAACACCGCATCCGACAGGATCGGTTCAACACCCGTGCCACGAATAACCACCTCAACGGTGTCGGCCAAACCGTTCCACCCGCCATCGTACACAACCAAGGCCTTCATGGTATGCAGGCCCGGTCGTTGAGGCGTAAAACGCAGAACTCCCTGAACACTCTGCTGTGGAAGCACCGTCTGCACGTCAAGAAATTGCTGATCGAGGGTGAATGCTGGTATATCCGCGCCGGAACGCAGCACCTGAAGCACCGTTGCCGGCATCGTTCCGCCCCCTACCACATACGGCACAATCGAGTCCTTTGCCGAACCAAGCTCCACGTTGCCCATATCGATAATTGTACCACGTAGTTCCGGAGCCTGACCGTTTCCTCTCAAGATCAACGTAACAACCTCGTGCCCACGCCAGTCAACAACCAGTTCAACCGAGTCGACCACCGGTCCTGTCTGTGATGGTTGGAAGGCATAGGCAAGCGTGATTGATGCACCGGCATCTAGGCCGAGTGG
>CAZBOW010000007.1:76156-77810 GCA_964493635.1 uncultured Hyphomicrobiales bacterium | reverse complement strand
CGGGCAAAGAACTCAATGCTGCCACGATCGTCGATGGGATTGGAGATCGTCCACGTGTAGTTGAACGTCTGATCGGTCTGCACCTCCACGGAGGCGAGGCCAACCGAATCGATTCCCACATCGGCGACCGTGCCGGTGATGTTTCCGCAGGCTACCGCCAGTGCAAACTCCGGCGGTGTCCGCTCCGAAGCGGTTTGCTTTTCATAGGAGACGCCAAAGAGGTTAGCGTACGAGTCTGCGTAGCCAGTTCCGTACATCACACCTGAAAACCGACCGGAATCGGCCGTCAGCGTGTAGGAGCCCGGCGTGAAGCGGATCTGGGCCCAGTGAAGAGTTGTACCGGGGACTACCTGCGTTTCAATCTCCGGTGCAAGGCTAGTGACAAGCGTGCGATTAACGCGCAGGGACGGTAGCGCCTCGGCCTCGGTCACCAGATTGATGTAGTAGTAGAACTCGCTTGCCGTACCGATCTGTGCAACAGTGTCGAGGACCGGAAACTGAAACAAGGCACTCTCGACAAACTGATCTACGGCTGGAACGACAACCATGGCTGGGTCGTAGAAGGGGCTTGTCCCGGCCGCCGGACGGCTGCTGGGCATGAACTGCACCACAAAGAACGGCTTGCTACTACGGTAGCTCACGGCCTTCTCGACGGATACGTCTCGCCATTCACCGGCGCGGGCAAAGTACTGGTCCACCACGCCATCGGACGTCACAATCTCGACGTAGGTATCGGCGTCGGCAGCCATCAAGCGGACAACGTCACCACCGTCGACCTGAGCAAAGGGCGTGGTAACATATTCGGTACCCCACGTCTGCAGCGGTGGGAGCATTTCCACGAGGTGATCCTTGGACGATCGCATCTGCCCGGGCATGCTGCTTCGCATGTGCCCACTGAGCACGGCTACCGGACGATCGGCCTCGACACGGCTGCCGGTGAGATCACCCACTCCATGCGGACTGTCCTGCGCCTGCACCTGATAGACCTCACCACTGTCCAGACGCACGGTGAATGGCCGCCACGGCAGATTGCCACCCTTGGTGGTCACGGCTGGCGTGATCGTGACATCCGTGAAGTTTTTCACCGCAATAATCATGAACTCGCCCACACGCCGAGCGGTATCGAGCTCCACATTCGGCCACCGCGGCTCGTAATGATCGGTCGGCATATTCACCGTCACGTACTGGGTTCCCAGGTGTTTGATGGGAATGGCGCAGTAGCTGTCGGTTGACGTTGCCAAGGTATTGAGCGTGTAGACAACAACCGGCACTGTCGAGGTGATCGCAATGGCCTTTCGCTCCACTTCCTCGGACGTCGAACACATGTAGGACGACAGGACCGTCTCGACGTGGACGGTGTTGGCCGGCACGTAGCGCACCTGGGTGTAGGGGGCTGATGGGTAATGCAGCGTCACCAGCGCATCGTATTGCGAGCTAATGAAGATCTGCAACCGCGGATCCTGGCCAGCATTGCGGATCTCATTCTGCATGAACCCCACAATGAACGAGGTTCCCTCAAGGCTCGACGAGGTCCGCCGAGGCAGTACGCGCTCCACCTGAGCACGTGCCGGGAGCAACGCACAGAACAGAATGGTTACCCAGAGCACAAGCTGAACATGTCGCAGTCTTGGTCGCAGTCTTGGTCGCAGTCTTG
>CAZBOW010000007.1:66449-76056 GCA_964493635.1 uncultured Hyphomicrobiales bacterium | reverse complement strand
GTCGCAGTCTTGGTCGCAGTCTTGGTCGCAGTCTTGCCATGAACACGAACCTCCGCACTCATGTTACGCAAAAATTAGCGACGGCGATGACCCTGCCGGCTCGGCAATTCGGGCAAGCCGGGCAAGTCGGGCAAGTCGGGCAACGGTACGGTACTCGGACGAGCGGTATGCCACTGGAAGGCTGGCGCATTGAATGTCCCCTCCTTACCCACGGCAAGACGCTCCGGCACAACCTCGCCGGCTACTCCCTCGAGCCACAGTACATCGTCGATACCACCATCAACCACCGTAGCGCTCAGCGAATCCGAGGCGAACGTCGCTACACCCTGGGGGTCGCTTCCCTCCCATCGCCACGTGATGCTGCGCGCATTAGGATGGGCTTCGATCGAGCGAATGGTATCATTGGTCACCGTCACCACCACCACATCGCCCAGAACTTGGTCAATGCGGTCGGGGTACAGGCTGTCCGATCGTGCTGCCAAAAGCCCCCTACCCCTTCCAACGACACGCTGGAGACGCTGGTTGGGTGCGACGATCTCGATCGTGTCGGCCGTCAGCTGCGAGGAATCGGCCCACAGCACCGGCTGTCCCACGAGCAACGTCGAGCCAAGGCTCCGCTGGTGTCGGACCGTCGCGGCCGTTGCAGCAAACGAGGGGTGATGGAGCCGAACGCTTCCGAGAGCCTCCACAGAGTCCCGACCTCCCTGCTGATACACGGCAATGGTATCGGCCTGGACGGAGATCACGGCTGAGTCCCGAACCCAGACAGTGGCGTGCCCCATCGCCCGCATTGAGTCGGCGGTTGGATCGTGCAGCAAGGAATCGGCTTGCAGGATCGACTGTGATGAGGAATCCAGCGCAAGCACCCTGCCGGAAGCCGTGCGTACTCCAGAGTTGCGATCGTACCAAGCGCGGTGCGACCAAACCACAACGGTATCATTGGTAGCACACACCTGCTGCTCGAAGGTGGCCTGCCGCGTGTCCGTCGAGTAGGTACCGCGGCGCGCCGTGAGCGTATGGTGTCGGTCGGTGAGCCACACACCTCCAGAACCCGTAGCCTGTCGAGCGGTGCCATCGTAGCGTGCTGCATCGGCCTGCAGCGCGACCGTGCCTTGCCGCACCACCACGTTACCGAAGAGATCCACAACATTGGATCCCACAACCTGAACGGCTCGATCGCAGTGGACGGTCACATCTCCCTGTCGAAAGCGCACGTTCCCGATGAATGAGCGCTGACCGCCGGTGGAGAGGTCCTGCCCGACAAGGCTATCGGCCCACTCGCAGATCACCGGCACGGCTCCTCCGGCCGACGAACCGCCCGACTGACCATACACCGCGTGCATACCAGCTACCAGAAGACTCATCGCTACCAGAAGACTCATGGCCACTAGGCGCCGTACAATTGACTTCATGCTCCAAATGTACCGATCTCTGCGTGGTATGTTTGTATACACGTTAGAGAGACCATGGCAAAAACTGAACTGCATCCGATCGGCGAGCTACCACGGGAACGTGCCATCATGGTGGCCGTTGTACCCAAGGGATCCGACCAGAACATTGTAAGCGAGCACCTCGATGAACTCGAGCTCCTGTTAGACACTGCTGGTGCAGATGTCGAACTTCGATTGTACCAAGAGCGGGCACGCCCGGATGTCTCAACGGCACTGGGCAAGGGCAAGGTCGAGGAACTCACCGCCTTGGTGGAGGAAACGGGCGTACAGATGGTGGTCTTCGACGACGAACTCACGCCAACACAGCTCAAGAATCTGGAGGAAGCCCTCAAGGTAAAGGTCCTTGACCGCACAGGGGTTATTCTCGACATCTTCGCTGCCCGCGCTCAGTCCAAGGAAGCACGGACGCAGGTCGAGCTGGCCCAGCTCGAGTATCTACTGCCACGGCTTTCGCGCATGTGGACACACCTGTCGAAACAGTACGGAGGAGTTGGCACAAAGGGGCCGGGGGAGACGCAGATTGAAACCGACCGACGGATGTATCGTGGTCGGATGCAGAAGCTGCGAGAGAAGCTCGCCGAAATCGACGTACAGCGCGCAGTGCAGCGTAAGGGTCGCGAGGTACTCCCGCGTTTTGCTCTCGTTGGCTATACCAATGCTGGCAAGTCGACACTCCTGCGCTGCGTAACGCAGGCCGATGCCTACGTCGAAGACCGCCTGTTCGCTACCTTGGATACCACGGTTCGCGGCTTTGAGCTACCGTCGGGCCAACGCGCCTTACTGAGCGACACCGTTGGCTTCATCCGCAAACTTCCAACGCAGCTTGTGGCCTCGTTCCGCTCAACGTTGGCCGAGACGCTCGAAGCCGATGTCTTGGTTCATGTGGTCGACATCAGCCACGAGCAGTTCCGCGAACACATCAATGTTGTCGAACAAACGCTTCTGGATCTCGGGGTTACGGATACGCCGCTGTTGTTAGTCTTTAACAAGGTTGATCGCGTCGAGAATCCATTACTGCTTGCCGATACCGAAGCCGAGTATCCCGGCTGTCTGTTCATCTCGGCAGAGCGAGGAATCAACATTACCCGTTTGCTGCAGGCCATGCAGGAGGCAATCGAAGATCTCTCGGTGGTCCATACGGTCGTAATCCCCTACGCCCACAGCAAGGTGGTTTCCACGCTCTACGACCATGCCGACGTACTGGATCGAACAGATGACGAACTTGGCACAACCTTGACCGTAAAGGTGCCGTCCAATAAATTGCCGGCGTTCCAGCGAGACTTTGCCCCGTTCATCGCTCCGTTCGCCGGATCGCCACCCCATCGTTGAGAGGACTTCAATGGCTGCATTGTGGATTATCATCATCGCTGTTACGACCTACCTCGTGACGATTTCTCTCGTTGTACTCGGTCAGGAGGTGCATCCGATCGTGTCGGTGGTAATCGCCATTGGCGCGATCTATGGCGCGGTGAAGTTGTTTACTTCTCGGGTCACACGCATTTAACATGCTTCGCGAACTCTCGATTCGATCGTTTGCGCTGATCAACGAGGTGCACCTTGTGCTCGGTCCAGGACTTACGGCTCTGGTTGGTGAAACCGGCGCCGGGAAGTCCATCATCATCGATGCGCTCGCCGCGGCATTGGGAAGTCGGGTCTCCGGCGACGTTGTGCGATCGGATGCTCGCAAGGCTGTTGTGGAGGCCACGTTTGCCTTACCAACCGAGCATCCGGTGCAGGCTATTCTTGCCGAGCACGATCTTGCGTGGGATCACGCCGATCTGATCATTCGCCGTGAAATCACCTCCTCGGGAACGAGTCGATGCTTTGTCAATGACACGCCCACCACGGCCACAACAGTTCGCCTGCTGGCCGAGCACCTCATGGATTTCCACGGCCAGCACGACACGGTTGGTCTGATGGACACCACCCTGCATCGATCCATCATCGACGACGTAGGGGGCTTGCAGCGTGAGCGTGCACGGATGAGCGACCTCTACCATGCGCTTCGTGCGGCGAGTGCGCGCGTTGACGAACTTGAACATCGGGCTGCACAGGCGGAGCAGGAGCACCAGCGCATCGCAGAAGCCATTGAAGAGCTTCGGCGCATTCAACCGTTGCACGATGAAGATCAGCAGATCAACGAAACCCTGAAGCGTGCTGAATCGGCCGAGGAGCTGCAGGCCGCGGCCTCGCAGGCCTACGCCGTGCTGTACGACGATGCCGCGTCGGCCCATGCCCAAATCGTGCAGGCCATCCGGCATCTGGAGGTACTGGCTCCGTACCATGCAGAGCTCGGTCCGTTGGTTCAAGAGCTCCAGAGCGCTGCAACATCGTGTCGGGAAGCCGGCATGGCCGTATCGACCTTCCTCGACTCGGATCAACCCGGCCCGGATGAGCTGGAGCGGCTGCGACAGCGTTACCGCTCTCTCCAGCAATTGATCAAGCGTTATGGTTCACTCCTAGAGGCCCGGGACGCGCTCGATCGACTGATTGCCGAGGAGGCCGCCTTGGAGGTCATCGACCTGGATCTTGCCCAAGCTCGAGAAGTATTGCGCTCGGCCACCGTACTGGCACAGCAACAGGCCGACCTTCTGCACCTGAAACGGCTAGAGGTGGCAAAGCCCCTTACCACTGCCTTGCAAGCCACCCTGTCCAACGTTGGCATGCCGGCGGCCGTGGTCGAAGTGCACGCAACGCCAGCACCTCTCGGTCCCACGGGATCGGACGTCGTTGAGTTTCTGTTTACGGCAAATGCTGGCGAGCCTCCCCGTCCCCTTGGCAAGGTAGCATCGGGCGGTGAGTTGTCGCGGTTTATGTTGGCGCTGAAAAAGGTCCAGGCTGCCTCGGTGGCCTCATCGCTCGTCTTCGACGAGATCGACACGGGTATTAGCGGAAAGATTGCTCGCAAGGTTGGCGAGGAAATGCGCATGCTGGCCGAGCGAAACCAGGTGATCTGTATCTCCCACCTGCCACAGATTGCATCATTGGCAGCTACGATGATTCGCGTGGAAAAACATGATGTAGACGGCAGAGCCCAAGTTTCGGCTGCAGAGGTATCCCCTGCCGATATGGTGGTAGAGGTTGCCAAACTGATCAGTGGTGAAGATGTATCAGAGGCTGCGCTGCAGAGCGCGCGAGAGCTGATGAGTGTTGTACCAACGGGAGCCGCATGACGATGTTCTCCTCCGACGGACCAGCGTACAACCAAACCCACCTCCGGCCGGAAGAGCTCGAGGCTCGTTTGTCGGTACGGGGCAACGTGTTGGATCTCCCCCGAGTAATGAATGCCTACGAAATGGCGCAGAGCGTCCATGAGGCGCAGGTGCGCAACGATGGTACGCCGTACTTCTACCATTGCACACGGACCGTGAAGATCCTCATCGACGAATTGCACGTGGTGGATACGGACATCATCATCGCCGCCCTCCTGCACGATGTACTAGAGGACTCCGGCACGATCACCCGAGGCGTTCTGGAGTATAACTTCGGGTCGTACGTGGCCTACATGGTGGAAACACTCACCAAGGACCTGCCGAAAGCTCGCCTTGATCCGGACGGTGTCGATCTGGCATATGTTGCCCAGTTGTCGCAATCCAGCGACGACTGCGTATTAATCAAACTCGCTGCTCGTCTGGACAATATTCGCTGCCTCCAGTTCAACCTGAAGCGGAACCCTCTTGTCTATCTTCATGCAACGCTCGATCGATACGTGCCCCTGGCCGAGCGCTCAGCACTGCCATCGCTGCGGTACGTGGCGGCGCAGATTCGTCAGGAGTCGAACAAGTATCTGGGTTAGTCAACCGCAGACCTGGGTCCAAACACCACGCGTAGCGGGACACCCACAGCAAAGGTGAACGTACCAATAATCCAGGCTAGCGCGAGCATCAGGAGCCGCTTTGGCGAGGAACGCTTTCGTGGTGGAATAGCCGTGTCCAGCGCCACAACGGTTGGGACGTCCTTGGCCTCCTGGATCAGCTCCTCCATGCGTTGGGACTCTAAGTAGGCGTTCATCTTCTCTTGGATCTCCAGATCACGCACCAGGTTGCCGAACTGACGCATCAGCGTGGGAACCTCGCGGAAGGGAATAGAGAAGCCATCGGTGGTCACGAGCCCCCCAGCCTGTACCCGATCGTACTGCTCGCGTAGCGATGCGATCTTGCGCTCCAAGAACTCCACCTGCGGCGAGCTCTTAGCGTAGTCTTGACGAGCTAAGGCCAGCTCCACCTCGGCTTCGGCAAGCTGTGCACCAATCGAAACGGCATTGTCCACCAAGGCCTTCATCTGGTCGTCCAAGGAAAACACCTTGTTCTGCGACTGAAACGCTTGGAGGGTGGTTTGTAGGGAGTCGATACGACTCTTCGTTGAGAGCAGCACGCGTTCGATGTAGGCACGCGTCTGACGGGCCTGCGACACGGACTTTTCCTGATTCAGGCGGTCTAAGACGGCACGAGCAGCATTGGCGATCCGCGCAGCAACGTCGGCCGCTTGCTCGCGTTGGTCCGACAAACCACCCAACCATGATGTGGAAACATCAACATCAATCGAGAGGGCTCCCGACTTCCGCGTTTCAATCGTGCAGGACTCTCGCAGCTGTTCTACCAGATCATCGCGCTCGATGTCTGCAAACAACGGATGTTTCATCAGTGACAACGTGTCGATGACACCCTCGAAGAGGGTCCGTGAGGCGAGAATCTCCTTGAAGACCATCGTTGACTTGTTACTTCCTGACCCCTCAAGTCCAATCGACATTGGGGAATTCTGCAACAGTGCCGATAAGCCTCCCCCACTCTGCTTTGTATCGGGCGGCATGATGGTCGTCGACGCCGTGTACGTATAGGGCATCAGGAAGCTCACCGCCACGACGGCAACGAGAATCCCACCCATGACCTTGATGTAGGTCGGGAGAGCTTGGCGATACAGCTGGAGCAATGGCGTTGACGTCATACGATTACTGCAGTCGCACAATAGTGAGAATCACACCTACAATGGTCACCAGTTGCGCAGCGATCGTCAGCGCCGAGGTGAAGACGTCGATAAACTTGGTCTCCGGTTCGTCAAGAACAAGGATGTTGTCGCCCGGCTCGAGCGTATAGTTTTCAGCATCGGCCGGAAACTGATCCCCCTTGACCTTTACAATCAGGGTCGCATCGGGATCGGCCCGGAACCCATAACCCCCAGCCAGCTCGATGTAGTCCAAGTACGTCCTACCTGCTTGGTAGACAATCCGACCAGGATTTCTCACCGAACCGGTAATGTTGATGTACAGATTGCGCTCGGGAACGTAGATGCTGTCGCCGTCGCGCAGCAAGGGGTTGTTGTCCTGAATGCCTTTGCGGAACAGATCCACGAAGTCAATCGACATCACACCTTTCACTTCACGCGACTTGGTACGGAAGTACTGTAATTCTCCCTCGCTCATCTCCGACGGTGGCAGCTTCGACAGCCGCTCATACTCGGCATCCTTGAGCTTCACCTCGCTGGTACGAATCACAACAGCATCCTCCAACGACGCCTTCTCAGTGAAGCCACCGGCAGATGCGATGACGTCGCTCAGACGCGTCTCATTCGGGATGATGGCGAAAAAGCCTGGATACTGAACTTCGCCTTCAACAATCACTTGCTGGCGATCACTCCACTTTGGCACGGCGCGGATGTAGAGGCGGTCGCCACTGGTGAGTGGCACGTCGCCGACGAGAGGCATTCCGGAGTATAACTGCTCGCCCCATGACGTGAGATCCAGAAACTCGCGGTACGGTCGGCGGTCGGATGAACGCATCCGCACCAACACCACGGAATCCAATCGTGCCGACGGTAGAATACCTCCCGACATGCGTACGAGGGTCGACAATGAATCCCCTGGCAGGAAGGGGAACTCACCTTCCTGGTTGACCTCACCGGCAATCGCAATCACGTTCTTGGTATTGCGCAGCGGCACGATGATCCGATCTCCACCCAAGACGGTCGGGTTCTGGGATTTGTCCCCGTAGGACATGTAGCGCTGCAGATCCACACTGATCGGTTCGCTCTGGCCTTCTCGAATGAGCATGACACCGCGAATCGACGCCGTATCGACAACGCCCCCGGCACGCTCCACAACGTCGAAGACATGATCGGCCGCTGTTGCGGTAACCACCGACGGGATCGCCACGGCGCCAAGAACATAGACCTTGAACTGTCGCAGCTTGCGCAGCGACACATCCACCTTGGCCTGATGGAAGACCTTACCTACGGCACTCTTGACAGCCGACTGGACAGAGTCCAGCGTAAGCCCCTTGACCATGATCACGCCGCCCTGCGGCAGGACGATCTTGCCTTCCGGTGAGACGATGATATCATCGTGAACCGACTCGGTGGCCCAGACGCTCACCGTCAGGACGTCGTTGGGACCAACTACATAGGTGCTCGGGTCGATCTCTCGCGTGAGCAACCCTGCCGTCTCCTGCGCCAGCGAGATGGATCCCTGCGCATCGGTGGTATCATATTGGTACGGCCCCTTCGGAATGAACCGGGGCTTGGAAAACGACGGCACGATCTGTGCAGTGACAGACAACGCACTTAGAACCAGCGCGGCGATGACGACGCCAAGGGTACGGACCAGGCAGGATTTCAGCATGAGGTGCAAAGATACAGTGTAGCTTTGTGTTGTATGCACCGTTCTGCCACTGATCTTGCCGCGCTCACGCACGCTGCCGCAGAAGCGGCTCAGCGCGCAGGCGCACTTCTCCGAGAGGGATTTGGGGGCCTACAGAGGTCGACGTCCAAGGACGGCCGCCACAACCTGGTGACCGAGTACGATGTGCGCGTTGAGCATCTGCTGCACGGTCTTCTCTCGGCCATCGAGCCATCGTCCGAGTTTCTGGGAGAGGAAGGCGGCATGCGCACCTCTGCCGACCCACAGGATACGTCCGGAACCCTGACGTGGATCGTTGATCCACTCGATGGCACGGTGAACTTTGCCCACGGCATTCCCATTTTCTGTGTCAGCATCGGCGCGGCAATCAACGGCCACGTGGTGGCGGGCGTGATTTACAACCCCATGCTGGACGAACTCTTTACAGCCTACCATGGCGGTGGTGCCCTACTCAACGGAACAGCCATTGGCGTGTCAGCCACGACGGCATTGGACGACAGCATCCTTGTAACAGGATTTCCGTACAACGTGGAGTCGAATCCACGTCGATGCATTGATCAGTTTGCCGCACTTGCTGGTAAGGGGCTTCCCCTGCGTCGACTTGGCAGTGCAGCGTTGGACCTGGCATACACCGCTGCGGGCCGGTTCGATGGATTTTGGGAAGTTGAACTCCAGCCGTGGGATATGGCCGCCGGAATCTGTTTGCTGCGCGAAGCCGGCGGTACGGTGACGCAGTACGATGGCGTCGAGATGCACCTGCAGGCATCCAGCATTGTGGCAACCAATGGACATATCCATCAGGAGCTACTCGCCACACTGCATCAAGCGGAGCACTCGTAATGACGTTGCGTCAGATGAGCGGAGCCGGCAACCGTTTTCTCGTGGGCACCGCTCCGGAGATTCCCGTCGACGTTCCACGCCTCATTGCCACGCATCAGCGGCGCGATGGTTTGCCGATTGAAGGCGTTCTGTTCGTCCATCGGCAAGCAACACCGCAGGCTGTGCTTCAGATTGAGTACATCAACCCAAATGGTACCACTGGCATGATGTGTGGCAACGGCACCCGCTGTGCCGTGCGGTACGCCGCTGACACACTCGGTGCACCGGTGGACACGCCCCTTTCCATCACCGTTAATGGAGCTGCCTACCAGGCACGGGTCCTGTCAGATCAGGATGTGGAGCTGGTCCTACCGCCGCCGCGTACCGTCACAACGTTTCCTGTCGGCAGCCTCGAGGGTGTCGACCGTCCGGTGGTGTACGTCGATGTCAATTCGGATCACGTTGTGGTGGAGCATCTGGCTAGCCAGCACGACCCCTTGGTGGCCGTTCTGCGCCACCACCCACAGTTTCCGCGCGGTGTGAACGTCAACATGGCGTTCGTTGAACACCGCGGTCAACTTCGCCTGGCAACCTTCGAGCGGGGCGTTGAAGCCGTCACGGCAGCCTGCGGCACCGGGGCCGTGTCGTCCGTTATAGCACTCTGGCAAGCCGGAGCTCTGGACGATCGCGTGACGGTCATTCCGCC
>CAZBOW010000007.1:62734-66349 GCA_964493635.1 uncultured Hyphomicrobiales bacterium | reverse complement strand
TCGCCTAGTGGGCGATGCGCTGTACGACGAACCACCATCTACGGATCTGAGATGACACGATCTACCGTTGAACAGAGCACCGACATCTTCCCGTATCTGCAAGCTCATCGTCGGCACCTGCATGCCCACCCAGAGCTTTCGTTTCAGGAGGTTCAGACCTGTGCCTACATTCAAGAACAGCTCAGCGTGCTGGGCATCCCCTATCGGGTTGTTGCAACAACCGGGATCGTAGCCCACATTGGCCAGGGCGACCGGTGCGTGGCGCTCCGCGCCGACATCGACGCCTTGCCGATCGAGGAACAAACGGGATTACCCTTCGCCTCGACCGTTCCGGGGGTGATGCATGCCTGCGGTCATGACACCCACACATCGATGCTCCTTGGTGCGGCGCGGCTGCTCAAGGATCGGGAGCACGAGCTAGGCGGTATTGTAAAGCTTCTGTTCCAGCCGGGCGAGGAAAAAACCCCAGGCGGCGCCAGCATGATGATCGCCGAGGGAGCACTGCAGGATCCCGTGCCGGAGATGATCTTCGGTCAGCATATCAATCCGGACGCACCCGCCGGTACGGTGGAGTTTGTCTCGGGGGCCACGATGGCTTCGGCTGACGAGCTCTACTGGACCATCACCGGCTTTGGGGCCCATGCGGCACAACCGCACAAAGGCCGGAATCCCATCATGGCGGCCACGGCCTTAGTACAACACCTGCAGACCCTCATTACGCAAGAGCGCAACCCTCTCGATGCCGGTGTTGTCACGGTGACGGCCATCCACGCTGGACATGCCACCAACGTTATTCCAGATGTTGTCGAGATGAAGGGAACACTTCGATCGTTCAAGCAAGAGTGGCGCGAATCTGCATGGGAATGGCTAGCGAGCCACACGCAGCAGATCGCGGCGTTGTACGGCTGTACGGCATCCCTCCGCATTGAGAAGGGCTATCCGCCGTTGTTCAACGATGCCAATGCCACGGCCTTTGCGCGTTCGGTGGCCGAGGATCTGGTGGGCGTCGAGAAGGTGACGGACTTCGAGCCGAAGATGTGGGCGGAAGACTTTGCCTACTACTCTCAGGTGATGCCAGCCTGTTTCTGGATGCTTGGTGGACGGCCTCCGGCCCAATCGACGATGCCCGGACTGCACAACGCTGCGTTTGCACCGGACGAATCAGCAATGATCACTGGCGCGGCACTGTTAGCAGAAGTGGCTCTGCGGGCATTGCACGGTCCTCACAGGACAACGTAGCCAACCGAGAGCTGGATCACGTTAAATCCGACGTCCAACGACGGACCGGCCTCAGTAGTAAATCCCCGCACGCGGACTGTGTTGAGTGCTGGTAGGAAGCGAGCTCCGATGCGAAGGGCGTCGAGGGGTCGCCAGCTTGCACCCAGAACCACCAATGCCTGTGATGTTTCCGTGAGCTCGATGCTGGACTGACCCCACAGGTACGAATACTGCAAGCCCAGCTCGATGGACAGTGCCAGCGGCAATCCTAATCGCACGTAGATCGGTACGCTCAGGGCTTGCGTCGATAGGTCGATGTTCGGAGATTGACCATCGAGGGCCTGGGCCAAGGTAAACTGCCGACCTTCGTAGAGCACTTCCCCACCCACGGCCAGCAAATCACCCAGCCCCACTTGGGCAAACACACCGCCGAGGAACGTCACATCCGAGGTGGACGTGGTGCCATCCGTGAGGCCCCGGGGATTGGCGATGTTTCCACCGAGCTTTACTCCTAATGACAACAGCTCGCCGGAGCTGGCACTCGACGTAACAACAAGTACACTGACAACCGTAAGTATCCAAGCTCGCATCCTGCGGCTCCATGGCATGGTGGTAAAGGCTGAACAAACATACAGCACTATGCCATCCCGGCGCTTGCCGAAGGGGCACGCAGCGTAAACACCGTAATCTCTGGCGGAATGCCGATGCGAATCGGTGGCCCCACCGTGCCCAACCCGCGATTGACGTACAGCAGCTGCTGTCCCTTGCGGTACAGGCCGGCCCATTGTTCGTAGACATACTGAGCCGGACTCCATTCGAATCCTAGTGCCTGGACACCGAACTGACCACCATGGGTATGACCGGACAGCATCAGGTCGACCGGTGCTTGACGAACGATCTCCTGATCCCACAGGGTGGGATCGTGAGCGAGCAAGATCGTGGGCTCGTCTTCACTCACCCCCGCCAACGCCCTGCTCACATCACCAAACCGCTGTCGGAATCCGATGTTGTCGATACCGGCAATCACAAGCGACGCATCCTGGGTACCAATCCGACGGTGTTCATTCATGAGAAGATCCAAGCCGAGCGATTGCAGTCCGGCCACGAGCTGAACGTGTTCGCTGGGGCTGTGGTAATGATCGTGATTTCCTAAGGTGGCGAACACTCCTAGCGGAGCCTGAATCTTGGCGATCTCCGTTGCAACCACCGACAACTCACCCGGCTTGCTATTGACAAAATCGCCCGTAATCACAATCGCATCAGGACGCAGGCCATCAATAATGCGGCGTGCTTCCTGCAGCGGTCGATGATCGATGTAGGAACCGGCATGGATGTCCGAAATCTGCACGATCGTGATGCCATCAAGGGCAGCCGGAAGCGAGGGAAGCGTTAGCTCCACGGGATAGACGCGATAGTCGTAGAGGGTTCGCCACATGCCGTTGCCCACCATAACGTACGGCACTGCGGCGAGCGACCACGCAGATTTCCCAAGAAAGGCACGTCGTGAGCGGTCGGTGCTTGCAGGAACGTCCGATTCGTGCGACACGCGCTCGGATTTTCGTTCACCGTTGCGATGCAGCAGACGCATGGCTCCCGAGAAGACGTCCCGCAGTAGTAATACCAAGACGATGCCAAACTTGGGAAGAAACCACAGGCTACTTAGTCCAAACAGGACGGCGTCAACGCCATCAAGCCGAAACGCATGCCGACGGTAAAACACCCATATCGTGGCTGCCAGAAAGATCACCGACAGCACCCAAGGAATACGTCGCCAGAGCGGATGCATGGCATTGCGCTTCGTAAAGCGCGACCACGACGTTAACACGTAGGCGTCGAGCACAACAAAGATCAGCGTGACAACAACGCCGAAGAGCAACAGGTTAGGTGCGTGATTCACAGGTATTGGCTGGTTGCGTAGGAATGGACGGTGTTGGTGGAGCGTTTAGGTCGAGCGTGCCGTGATAAACAGGGCATCAGCTTCTGCTACGACGGATCCGTCGGCAGTGGACCGTATCGTTCCGTGAAGGTCATGTTTGCGCCCTGTGTGACGCACGACCTTGGCTCGGATTTCATGCTCTATCCCGAGGAGCATCGGACGACGGAATCGCACATTGAGCTGTGCCGTTGGTGCCTTGATCGACCGAACGCTCAGGCACTTACCCATCGTTTCGTCTAACAGGAGCGACACGAACCCTCCGTGGGTTGTGTTGAGTGCGCCCTGCATCCTCACATTAGGCGTAACATATGTGAAGACCTCATCGCACTCCGTATCGTGAACAAAGCTCAGACCCAGTCCAAACTCGTTGGCGGCTCCACAGCCTACACAGAGATTGGCCTCTCGAGGCCGCAGCAGTTTGAGATGGTCCAGATTGCGGGGAAGCACCGGTACTAAGCGAC
>CAZBOW010000007.1:58360-62634 GCA_964493635.1 uncultured Hyphomicrobiales bacterium | reverse complement strand
GTCCGGCCGTTGGTAGGCAAAGAAGGGACCCCAGGGCTGCATCGACGCGGCCAGCTGAATAGCTACCGACGGCACAACACGCCCCCAGCCCCCTACCGGAGCTTCGTAGTAGAGAATCCCCTCTTGGGAATAGCTCAGTCGATCCGCGTAGAAGGGCACCGAGAGCGTTGCCGCATAGAACAGCCGCTCGCCATCGAAGGATGTGAACACAATGGGAGTGTCGGCGGGGTGGAGGTAGTTGAGCTCGTCGCCGCAGCGAGACACAAATGGATAGTCGGGGTAATACGGGTTGGCCGTGGGTGCAAGGCGCCGATAGAAGAAGTCCACAAATCCCGGATCGTCCTGCACAACACCATCCAGGGTAAGGGTTCCTCGATCATCAACATGGTAGTAGTAGTCGCGCATGGATGGCATGATTACGTTTTGAACGTCGTGTTGTAAAGGTCGTGTTGTGAGGCATACATTTGGACATGGCAGCAACACCATCGACAATGTTACCACTTGGCACGCACGCCCCGTCGTGGACCATGATCAACACCGTTGATGGGCGTACCGTTCGGTATCCGTCCGGCAACGCCTCGGATCCGATCACGGTGATAGCCTTCATCTGCAACCATTGTCCGTACGTGCTCCACATCATCGATCGCTTTGTTGACGTGGCTCAATGGGCTCAACAGCAGGGCGTGCAGATCCTGTGCGTATCATCCAATGACCCGGCCACGTATCCCCAGGACGGCCCCGAGCAGATGCAACACTTTGCCGCGGCACATCGTTTCACGTTTCCCTACCTCTTCGACGAATCTCAAGAGGTAGCCCGCAGCTACCAGGCAGCATGCACGCCGGATTTCTACCTGTTCGACCACAGCGGTGTGCTCGTCTACCGCGGCCGGTTCGACGCCGCCACCCCTGGCAATAGCGAGCCGGTAACCGGAGGCGAGTTACGCGCAGCCATTACAGCCGTGCTGCAGGGGCGGCAGGTCAGCTCGACGCAGTTGCCGAGCATTGGCTGCAACATTAAGTGGCGATCACATCACGTCCGGAGCTGACACACCCACGATGTGTAGGCCATTGCGCAGCGCTCGCTGCGTAACCAGCGCCAGTGCCAAGCGTGCCGACTGCAAGGGTTCGTCCGTACCTAGGATTCGGCACTCGTGATAGAAGTGATGGTACGAGGCCGCCACTTCCCGCAAGTATTCGGCTACGGCCTGAGGTTCCAGATTCACGCAGGCACGCTCGATGGTGGCACTGTACCGCGACAACACGTCGATCAGGGCGATTTCATTGTCGTGTACCAGCACGGACAGATCGGCCTGTGCAGACACATCCAGACCCTGTTCAGCGGCTTTGCGCAGAATCGATGCTATCCGGGCGTGCGCATACTGCAAGTAGAATACCGGGTTTTTGTCGCCTTCTTCTTTAGCGAGGGTCAGGTCGAACTCGAGGTGCGTACCAACAGCTCGCATGATAAAGAAGAAGCGGACAACGTCGGCCCCGACCTCTTCAATGAGGTCATCGAGGGTAAAGGAGGTTCCGGAGCGCTTCGAGAACTTTACCACTTCGCCACCCTCGATGAAGGTGACCATCTGGTGGATAACGGTCCGAATCTTGGTCTCGTCCAATCCCATGGCACGCACGCCAGCAACAACGTCCGGAATGGTAGCTATGTGATCGGCACCGAAGATATCCACCACCACATCGAAGCCCCGTTCCAGCTTGTCGCAGTGGTAGGCGATGTCGGGAAGGCGATAGGTTGGCTCGCCCGATGACTTAACGATGACCTTGTCCTGCGGATTACCCAATTGTTCAAGGGCAAACCACAATGCCCCATCTTTCTCGTAGGCAAGCCCATTGGAGCGCAGGGTATCAATGACATGCTGGACCTTACCGTCGGAATACAACGAGTCCTCGTTGAAGTACACGTCATGATGAATGTTCAAGCGATCCAAGGTGGCACGGATAGCGGCAAAGCACCACTGTTCTCCAGCCTTTTTGCACAGATCGCGACGTTCGGCTTCTGGAAGGTCCAATACGGACGATCCATGGACCTCGGCAACCTGCTGGGCGATATGCGAGATATACTCCCCGTGGTAGCCGTCCTCGGGAAACGCAACGTCGGCTCCCAGATGCTGGTGCAGGCGAGCATCAATGCTCTCGGCCAGCTTATTCATCTGATTACCAGCGTTGTTGAAGTAGTACTCTCGAGTAACGTTGAACCCGCACCAGGCATAGAGATTGGCGATGGTGTCTCCCACGGCACAGTTACGGCCGTGTCCGGCGTGCAGAGGCCCTGTGGGATTGGCACTGACGTACTCAACGTTCACTCGTGCGCCTGCGCCAAGAGTACTACGACCGATCCCATCGCCCTGCTGCAGAAGCTCGGCAAGCAGAATGTGGTAGACCGATCGATCGAAGGTGACGTTGATGAAGCCGGGTCCGGCAACCTCGACATGTTGAATGTAGGGGGCTTCACGCAGATCGGAACAGATCTCCTCGGCAATCACCTTCGGCGCCTTACCCAGCGTTTTGGCCAGCGACATTGCCACCGTCGAGGCCAGATCTCCCTGTCCGGCGTTCCGCGGTGTCTCAAGAGGGATCGGATGGTCGGCCGGCACGCCCATGCGTGTCAGGGTCGAGCGGATGGCCGGCTCGACAAATCGATGCAGCATCATACCGAACCACTCCTTTTTCGCAGGATGTCGATGGGTACAACATCACCGTTCTGGTCAAGGCCAAAGGTAGCCGCATCACCCCACAGCTTTTCGATGCGGTAGAAGTCTCGCGCCTCGTGCGTCATCACATGAACCACCACATCAAAGTAGTCGATCACGGTCCACGGCGAGGCAGAGCCCCCTTCCGGTCGGGCCGAACCCATTCCGAGGTCCTTCATCGCTCGGGTAATGGCACTGGTGACCGCCTGCATTTGAGCATCGGACTGTACCGACGCAATCACAAACACATCAGCCGGGGCACCCTCGAGCGACGACATCTCAAGGAGCAGAACATCCTGAGCGAGCTTGTCTTGGGCTAATCTGGCAGCAAGTACGGCACGTCCGAAGGACGTGCTGGTATCGAGAGATTGTTCAATAGTCAAAAAGGTTCCTTCCTTTCACACGTGAGGTAGTGCTACCGTCCAGCGTTATGGTTCTTTGAATGGCTCTAACGTGCGCAGATCTTTGCCAAGGACAACACTGGCTCGCACAAACAACATCGAGTCGAGATCACTAATCACCATCGAATCGGCAATACCCAGCACCGAGGCAACCTTGAGTGCCGAGGTCCGGTCGCCCAGTCGATCAATGACCATTGAGGAATCAACAGCTTGCGGTGCCGTCGACAACTCTACCACATCAAAGCCACGCTCGCGCAAGTATTCAAGGGTCTTCCGGCCAGCCCCACGAACGTTGGAGGCGTTGACGACGTCCACCTGAATCACCATCCGGGGTCCTTCGGTCTCGACGTACGGAATCACCGGAGGGTTGAGCATGCGCCATACAAAAATGGCTGCTCCGGCGAGAACTACCACACCGGCGCTGGCCAATGCCAACCATGCCCACACCGACGAACCCGTCGACTGTTGACCGGATCGGTCCGACCTCATGTGGCTTCTCCGTCCTTCTGGACGTCCGATATGTATCCGGCGAAGTGCGACCGGTGGTCCATCAAAGCCGTATGCAGAGCTTTTCGCGCACGAAACAGGTGCGCCTTCACCGTGCCCAAAGGCAGCTGAAGTCTCTCCGCAATTTCCTGATAGTCGAGATCCTCTTCGTGTCGCAACTGCATCACCACACGGTACTTCTCCGGCAGGGCATCCATGGCCTCCCGGAGGAGTGCCGACCGCTCCTGAGCCAGAACCACGGCATCCGGAAGAGGCTCCTGATCACGGGGGTCAAGGAACCGTTCGCCGCCGTCGCTGCCCATCATCGGTTGATCGATGGACACCATCGACGACGGGGCCCATCGCAGACGACGCAGATGATCAATGCAGCGGTTGGAAGCGATCTTATAGAGCCACGTGCTGAAGGGGAACTCAGGGCGGTAGTACCGCAGCGCTGCGTATGCCTTCATGAACGTATCCTGCGTGAGGTCTTCGATGTCTTCGTCGCTTCGGATCATCTTCCGGATGAGGTAGGAGACCATCCTCCGGTACTTCTTCTCCAAGACGGAGAAAGCGTCCGTGTCCCCGGACAACACTCGTTCGACCACCTGCCGATCTTCCAACTGGTCATCCAGCTTCGTCACGGCAAATCCCCTGTTCGTCGTCCTGTTTGCGGACC
>CAZBOW010000007.1:45744-58260 GCA_964493635.1 uncultured Hyphomicrobiales bacterium | reverse complement strand
CTGTGCGGAAAGGGCGGGATTCGAACCCGCGGTACCATTACTGGTACACACGCTTTCCAGGCGTGCCAATTCAACCACTCTTGCACCTTTCCAATGCGCACGAATATACGGCATGGGTCACAACATCATGCGAAGTATGTACGATATGATGGTCCAAGAGCGCCCCATTCCTGAGCGAAAATTGGTATCTTTGTTGCTTACATTTCAAGTACTTATGTCTATCGAACGCCGCTCATTTCTTCGCCACGTCATGGCAGCTTCCGCTGCGGTCTCGGCAGCAGTGTGGAGCTCTCCTGGCGCCGCAGCCGCCCTAGTGCCACGGGTGCCACGGGTGGCTGGGCTGCACCAGGTTCGCCGTGGTGGTCGCATTGCCATTGCTGCACCGGCAAGCTCGGTCTCCTCGCGCGACCTTGACGGCTTTCTGTCTTTGTGCCGCTCCTACGGGCTTGAGCCCGTGCTCGGACCGAACGTAAATCGGCGAGCCGGATACCTCTCGGCACCCGATCAGGACCGCGCCGACGAATTCATGGCCTTCATCGACGACCCGTCCATCGACGCCATCGTGTGCGGCCGCGGCGGGTACGGAGTGATGCGCATCCTGCCGATGCTGGACTACAACGCCATCCGGGAGGCCAACAAGCCCATCATGGGCTATTCGGACATCACATCCCTGTTGATTGCCGTGCATCAGTTGAGCGGCATCACCACCTACCATGGTCCCGTTGCCTCGTCGACCTTCGACGATTTCACCACGACGTACGTCGAACAGACGCTCTTAGGCCCTCGTCACGGGGATAGTAGTAACCAAGATGACGTTCTTTGGTCTTTTACCGATGATCGGATCACAACCGTACAGCCCGGCGTGGGCCGTGGGCCGATCACCGGAGGAAATTTGGCCATGGTCGTCGCCTCGCTGGGAACAGCCTACGAAATTGATACGCAGGGTGCGATCCTCTTTCTTGAAGAGGTCAACGAGGAGCCATACCGTATCGATCGGATGCTGACGCAACTCTGGTTGGCTGGTAAGCTGCAGTCGTGCGCCGGAATTGCCTTAGGAAATTTCAAGAACTGTGAAGCCAAGGGTCGATCGATTTCCGGTCCGTCACCGTCGCTTCTGACAGTGCTCAAGGAACGCACGCAGGACTTGGGAATTCCGGTGGTGTACGGTCTTCCCATTGGCCATGTCAAGAGCAAGCTCACCGTTCCGCTCGGAGCGATGGCTGAACTCCACACCTCCAACCCAACGCTAACCATCTTCCGGACCTAAAGAACTCTCGTTACTCTCGTCACTCTCGTCCCCGATCGTCATTCCAACGAACTTCACCCAATTTCACTTCGCAGCATGAAGACTCCGCACTACATCCTTCTCCATACCCTCCTTGCCGGCCTCGTGGCTGCCGTTAGCCTCATGGCGCCAGCGTCGGCCGTGGCGCAGGGGTTGAGCGTGTATAACGTCAACACCGCCAACTTCCCCCAGGTAACTGCCGACTACCTGTTGTTCGACGCCCAAGGTAATTCTGTAACAGGGCTTTCGGCACAGGATTTCACGGTCACCGAGCGAAATGCCAGTGGTCAATCGATCGATCTGTCGCCCACCCTCACACAGGAGTGCGTCACGATCGACCCAGAAGCAAGCATCGTTCTGATCCTTGATCGCAGCAATTCCATGCGCGATCAGGTCAACGGTATTCCGCGGTTCACGTATGCCAAAAATGCCCTCAAGGAGTTTGTCAACCGCATCCAATTCAACGGTCAAACACGCGTGGCGCTGGTGACGTTTGCCGGCAACTATGAGGTCAAGGTGGATTGGACGAACAACCGTCAGGAGGTGTTCGACACGCTCGATAAGATGGAGCCCCTGACGTCGACGGATTATCGTATGCCCTTTGAGCATCCGGGCAACAACATCTACGAGAAGTTCCGTCAGCGGCCCGTCAATGTTCCCCGCTATGCCTTCTTTCTGACCGATGGCCACCCGAACCCTGCCATTCCCGACGAGACAAAGTTTGCCAACGACAACACCGACTCGCTGTTACGCAATGCGATCCGCTTCTTTGCCGTGACGATTCTGGTGCCTACGACGCATCCCACGCTAGCTCGGATGGCTGACGGCACGGGTGGGAAGGCCATCGTTTCGACGGAGAATGCAATTGTTGACTTGTTTGGACTTCTGGCCTTGGAGACCCAGGTTCGTGAAGCCTGCCGACTCTCATGGATCTCTCCCTACGCCTGTACCGAAGGCGACCGCGCCCGGACTGCCACAGTGCGGGTGAACCGCACCGGCACGCAGCCGGTGGACCTTGCCTATACGGTTCCTCCCCAGGGCATTGCGCGCGTCACAATTTCTGATCCCGTGCTCTTCTGCGGCGACCCTCCCGCAAACCAAACATCGGTTGAAGAAGTAACGATCACGGCAACCAATACGCCGATGACCGTTACGGGATTCAGCTTCGCGCCAACTCCGAACCCCTACTTCTCCGTCATTGACTGGGATTTCCCTCGAAATCAGGCTGCCTTCGCCCCGTTCACCCTTCAAAAGGGCCAGAGCCGAACCTTCCGCGTTCAGTTTCAGCAAGGAGCTGTCCAGATCTTTCGTCAGGCAATTCTGCAGCTTGCCGGCGCACCATGTCCGCAACGCATCGACCTCGTGGGTGGCACCGGCCTTGCGATTCTGAACTCGCCCAATGGTGGAGAGGTCTTCTCCACCTGCGCTGCGGTAACGATTACGTGGTCCGGTGTGCTGCCAACGCAGCCGGTGAAACTGGAATACTCGGAGGATGGTGGAGCAACGTGGAAACTGATTACGGCCTCCGCCACCGGGTTCAAGCATACGTGGACTCCACCGCAGCCAGGTACTCGCTACAAGATTCGCGTATCCATCGAACCAACCGACCAATACCAGTGGGCCGAGGCTCTCGGTGGAACCGGAACTGAAACAGCTACGGCTGTTGCGGTATCCTCCGATAATGTCCGCGTGTACACCACCGGCACCTTCCAAGGACCATCACGATTCGGTACGCAAGCAATCACCAACGCCACCGACAACCTTGACGGCTACCTCGTTGAATGGACAGCCGACGGAACGGTGGCCAATACGACCCTCCTGCGTGGTGCCGGTGCCTTCCCTGATCGGATGGTCGGTGTACTGACCGACGACGATGGTAACTACTACATCGCTGGCGACTTTGCCAGCCAGACGGCCTCGCTGGGCTTCCTGAATCTGACGCGCAGCACCGGCGATGCGAGCAACATCTTCCTGCTGAAATATGCTGCCGACCGGTCTGTTCAGTGGACGAACTACGGTCGCGGGGATGGCCAGAACTACAGTACCGCTGAATGTACTGGCATTCGCAAGCGCGTGGTTGGTGGCGTCACCCAGATCATGCTCGTTGGTCGGTTTAAGAGTTTCGTTCGCCTTGGCCAGCGCAGAGCAGGTGGATTCGAACAATCGGCGGTGTTCCGCGACACGCGCTGGAGAAACTTCTACTGCATTTACGATAGTGACGGATATCCCACGCTGGCGGCCTATGATGCAACACCACCGGCAGGCTGGACGGCGCAGTCTCTGACGGCCCAAGATGGCAACGGATTCACGTACGAAACGGGTAACTACACGGGCACGAAGTCCTTTAGTCCGCCGGTGATCACTCTGGCTGGACGTGGCGGACAGGATGTCTTCCTGTCGAAGTTCGGATCAATCCCAGCCAGCTCGGACGAAAGCGAGAACGTCTTTACGGTGTCGCGCCCCGAGGTACGCTTCAGCGTTGGGAACGTCACCATGGACCCCATCGCCGTTGGTCAGAAGTCCCAGAAATCACCCGGTCCGATTCTGTGCAACACCGGACAGTTCCCCATTGAGATCAGCAACGTCCAGATTGCCGGAACGAATCCAACGGATTTCTCGGTGATCAACCGTCTGATCGGCGTGCGGCTCGAGCCAGGTGCCTGCGCTTCGCTGGAACTTGAGTTTGCACCTACCGACGTGGGTCTGCGAACTGGGCAGATTGTGATTACTGAGAAGTGTGGCTCGACAACAACACTTCAGGTGAACGGAAATGGTCTGCCACCCTGTGCCTACGACGTTCAAACAACGGTGAATTATGGCACCCTGCCTCAGGGCACAACGGACTCCAAGGTAATCACCTGTATTCTGAAGAATACCGGCCCAGCGAATCTGCAGGGAACACTCTCGGCGGCAGGTTCTCCCCTGCTAACCGTATCACCGCTCGGGGCCTTCGACCTCGCTCCAGGTGCATGCTTGGACGTCACGGTTGATGTTGACGCGGCCACGGCGGGAACCCATGCCGTGACGTTGAGTTATGGCTTGGAAGCCGAGTGTGGATCGCCAAACACCACCATCAGTGTATCAGTGGTCGAGCCAAACGTACGCATCACCTCGGTGAATTTCGGTCGGCACCGTCTGGGTACCACGGCAAACGACGTCATCCGCATCGAAAATCTGAGTACCGAGCCAGCCACGGTGACGTCCGTAACCCTGTCGGATCCGACGAATACGCAACTGACCTTTACCCTGCCCACACCCGTCCCCTTTACGTTGGCCCCATCGGCCAGTCGAGATATCCCAGTGGTGTTCGCCCCCACGGTGCGCGGACAGCATACCGTGGTAGTTACGGCAAAGGTTCAGGGCCAAGCCACGGATCTTACCGGAGAGGCCATTGGCGTAGGATTCCTACCGGCCATTGCTGCTACAGGCTACAACTTTCCGGGATGGACGGTTGGACAGCAGTTTCCAGGGACTGGACAGGTTACCATCACCAACTCGGATAACGATGCTGACTTGTTCGTTAGGTCCATTGCCTTTGCAACTCCAACATCGGACTTTGCGTGGGTAACGGCACCTCCGACAGATCTTACGCTGGCTCCTGGAGAAACGCAAACCTTTGATGTCACCTTCACGCCACAGGCAGCTGGTGCGCGCGTCGTGGACGTGGTGATCGAGCATGATGCGATTGAGGGTGTTGTTCCCCCATACACGCAGACCATCGTGCAAGTCACCGGACTCGGCACTGAACCGTCGGACCTCCTGCCGGTAGAGTTTGGCGACGTCCTGTCGTGCGTATCGACGATCAAGGTTGTCACGATTCAGAATCCGAATCCAACGCTTCCACTAAACTGCTTGGCTCCCGTTGGAAGCGGCGATGTCTCGGAAATCTACCTTTCGGAGACGGCTGCCTTTACCATCCCTGCCGGTGGCAGTCGCGACATCATCGTCTCGTTTACACCTTCGGGCGAACGTCTTTTCAGCGCCCGATACATCATCGAGAACGACCAAGGTTTGTCGTTGAACATCAACGTATCCGGAACCGGAGTTTCCACGCCGGCCGACTTCCGCTTCAATAGTTCCCTACCAGCCATCATCGGCCAGACGGTCACGATGCCCGTGGTGGTATCCGTAGCCGACCTCACCGGCGTTCCCATGGGGCCCATTACCTTGACCTTCTCCTTCCCTGCTGATGCTGTGCGCTTTGCGCAGCTCAATGCGCCGGAACAGGCCGGATGGACATTCACCACGGATGCATCCGTTCCGGGAACATTGGTAGTTACCGGTACACCGGCTGCCGGAGTTGTCCTCACATCGGGCGACTTCGTCAGTCCGTCATTCAACGTGTACCTCACAGCAAAGGCTACCTTGGACGTAACCTTTACGGCCCAAGCCGAACCCTCCTGTGTGGTTGCCACGGGCGATGATGGTGGCAAGATCACCGTCGACGAGGTGTGCTTCTCAGCCGGACGACAGATCCAAATCGGTGCCAGCACGTTTACGATGGGCTCGCCCCTTCCCAACCCTGCCACGGACGACGTAACAATTGCCTACTCGACGGGTATTGCGGCTCCATCGCGATTCGAAGTGATCGACGCCACTGGAATGGTCGTTCGCACCATATCCACGCCTGTACAGGTAAGTGGCGTCTATGAACTTCAACTCTCCACCGATGGTCTTTCCAGCGGCGTGTACATCGTACGAATGATCAGCGGTCCGTATACAGAGTCCCGCCGGTTGTCGGTTGTTCGCTAACACCAGCAGTCGTGCTGATTGTCATCCAAAGGGTAGCTCTCGAGCTACCCTTTGTACTTTTGTACCAGTCATCCATTCACTACCAGCTGTGCCCACATGATTGATCGCATTACCGAACTTCTGGGTTCGCAGGCCGACACACTGCTGAACCATACCTGCACGACCATTCCGAAGGAGCTGCTGCATCTGCCGAATTCCGCCACGGTGGATACCATCTATGCACCGAGTGATCGCAATGTGCATGTGTTGCGCAATCTGCAGTGGATGCTTGACACCGGGCGTCTGGCCGGAACGGGATACGTGTCCATTTTGCCAGTCGACCAAGGCATCGAGCACTCCGCAGGGGCCTCGTTTGCCAAGAACCCCATCTACTTCGATCCCGAGAATATTGTCCGACTCGCTATTGAAGGGGGCTGTAACGCTGTGGCCTCCACCTTCGGCGTGCTGGGGAGTGTAGCCCGAAAGTATGCTCACCGCATCCCGTTTGTGGTGAAGATCAACCACAATCAACTCTTGACGTACCCGAATAGCTACGATCAGATCCTCTTCGGCACTGTGCAACAGGCTGCCGATATGGGGGCTGCCGCGGTTGGCGCCACGATCTATTTTGGTTCCGAGGAGAGCAACCGCCAGATCGTTGAGATTGCCGAGGCGTTTGCCCTGGCCCATGAGTTGGGAATGGCCACCATTCTGTGGTGTTATGTGCGCAATTCCGCCTTCAAACAGGATAAGGATTATCACGTTGCGGCCGACCTGACGGGCCAGGCGAACCATCTGGGTGTTACCATCGAGGCCGACATCATCAAGCAGAAGCTTCCGGAGAACAACGGTGGCTTCCGCGCACTGAATATGGGAGGGTCGTCCTACGGAAAACTCGACGACCGAATGTATTCCGAACTGAGTAGCGATCATCCAATCGACCTTACCCGGTACCAAGTAGCTAACTGTTACATGGGACGGATCGGCCTGATCAACTCCGGTGGAGCCTCGGGTGCTCACGATCTTGCCGAGGCGGTAACAACGGCCGTTATCAACAAGCGAGCCGGCGGCATGGGCTTGATCAGCGGTCGCAAAGCCTTCCAACGGCCCATGGCCGATGGCGTGGCGATCCTCCAGGCGATTCAAGACGTGTACCTTACACCTGAGGTAACCATCGCCTGATGGCAGATCGACCAACCCGTTCCCTTAGCGAGCTACGCCGCCTAGCCCCCTACCTAAAGCGCTATCAACGCTTGATTGTGTGGGGACTGGTCTTCATTACGATTTCCAATGTGTCGTCGACGACCATTCCGCGCATCGTAGGGGCAGCCGTCGACGGCTTCAAGGCCGGGACGTACACCGGCACGGAGCATATTCTCCAGCCGATCCTACTGATCCTGCTGCTCACCCTTGGCAGTGGGCTAGGAATGTTTGCCACTCGACGCACCATTATTGTGATGTCGCGCAGGGTTGAGGAAGATCTTCGGAACGACTTCCTCGCTGCACTGCAGTTCCAGGATCAGGCCTTCTACCACGACCGTTCAACGGGCTCGCTGCTGGCCCACTTTACCAACGACATCCAATCGGTACGGGCCTTTATCGGACCGGCCATCATGTACACCGCCAATACGGTCACGGTGTTTCTCTTTGCCCTGTCGTGGATGATGATCATCAGTCCAGTGCTCACGCTGGCCATTGTAGTGCCCATTCCGTTCATCGCGTGGGCCACCTACACCCTTGGTAGGAAGATCCACCAGCGATACCATACCGTGCAGGAGCAGTACGAGCTGGTGACCACGCACGCTCAAGAAGCCTTCTCCGGAATTCGCGTGGTGCGGGCCTACGATCGGGAAGAAGAAGAGTCGGCGCGCTTCGACGAGCATAGCACGGACTACTATCGCAAGAGCCTTTCACTCGCCCGTGTTCAAGCATTCATGATGCCATCAATGACCGTGCTGTTCAACCTATCCTACATCGTTGTGCTGGGGGTTGGCGGATGGCTGGTGATTGGGTCGAGCTTCACGGTGGGCGATCTGACGCAGTTCTTCATCTACCTGAACCAGATGATCTGGCCGATTGGTGCTATCGGATGGGTCACCGGCATGATTCAGCGCGGTGCGGCATCCATGGGCCGCTTGGGTGTGATCCTGGATAGCCATCCTACCATCGCCGATACCGCACAGACCGATCGAACGATTACCCGCCTGGCCGGCGAAATCACCTTCCGCGACGTCTGGCTCCAGTATCCATCGGGAACCACTCCAGCGTTGCGAGACGTGTCGTTCCACGTTCCCGTAGGGGGCTCTCTGGGTATTCTGGGGCCCGTTGGCAGCGGGAAGTCCTCGATCATGAACCTGATCCCGCGGTTGTTTGATGCTACTAACGGCACGGTACTCATTGATGGTCACGACGTCCGTACCATTCCCCTAGACGTCCTGCGATCCGGTATTGCTGTTGTGCCGCAGGAATCGTTTTTGTTTAGCGAAACCATCGCCGAGAACATTCGGTTTGGTCGGCCGGATGCTTCCGATGAGATGGTTCGCACGGCTGCCGAGCGTGCCCACATCGATGGCGACATCCAACGCCTGCCCAACGGATACGACACTGTTGTCGGAGAGCGCGGCGTAACATTGTCCGGAGGGCAAAAGCAGCGTACGGCACTTGCTCGTGCCATCGCCTGCCAGCCGGCAATCCTCATCTTGGACGATGCGCTCTCCGCGGTGGATACCCACACCGAAGCCCGAATTGTCGAAGAGCTGACCGCTGTGATGCGAGATCGCACCACGATCATCATTGCCCATCGTATCTCCACCTTGCAGCACTGCGACACCATCCTTGTTCTGCAGGACGGTGTTGTTACCGAACGGGGCCGTCATGATGCTCTTCTGGAGCTCGGCGGTCACTACGCAGAAACCTATCAACGTCAACTCTTGGAGGAACAGCTCTCATGACGATCCACAGCAGTATTCTATCGCTCATCGGACGGACACCTCTGGTGCGCCTGAACAATGTTGCCCATGGCATCGAAGCTACCGTCCTGGTAAAGCTCGAAAGCATGAATCCCGGTGGATCGGTGAAGGATCGCATCGGTATTGCCATGATCGAGGCGGCAGAGCGCGACGGCCTACTGAAGCCCGGCGACCTGATTATTGAACCGACCAGCGGCAACACGGGTATTGGCCTTGCGCTGGCAGCCCGATTGAAAGGATATCGCTGTCTGTTCGTGATGACCGACAAAGCTTCCCAAGAGCGTGTCCGATACCTCAAAGCGCTGGGTGCGGATGTCCTGATCGTATCGAGTGCGGCGAAGATGTCATCGCCGGAATACTATTGGAACACCGCCAAGCGACTTGCCGAAGAGCTGCCGGGTGCCGTGATGCTCAATCAGTACGATAACGGCGCCAATCCCGCCATCCACACCGAAACCACCGGGCCGGAGATCTGGTCCGACACCGATGGCACGATCACGCACTTCATTGCTGGGATTGGTACCGGAGGGACAATCTCGGGTACGGCACGGTACTTGAAATCCATGAATCCGAAGATCCAGGTGATTGCCGCCGACCCCCTGGGATCGTGTATCAAAACCTACAAGGAAACGGGAGTCCTCGTGGACGCCTCTCCGTACCTGGTTGAAGGTGTGGGTCAAGAGCGCATTCCAGCAAATCTGGATTTGTCGCTCATCGACGAGATCCTAAACATCACCGACCTCGAAGCTTTCACCATGGCGCGCCACCTCGCGCGCGAGGAGGGCATCTTCTGCGGTGGATCCTCAGGGATGAATGTGGCAGCAGCGCTGAAGGTTGCCCGAACCCTGCCGAAGGATGCCGTTGTTGTAGCGATCGTGTGCGATACCGGCGAGCGCTACCTGACCAAACACCACAGCGACGAATGGCTCAAGGAGAAGGACCTGCTTGAGGAGGCCGCCCAGATTACGGTGGGTGATGCCATGGCGGCAAAGCATCAGCGTGGCACACTGCCGGCACTGGTTTCGCTTCCGCCTCAGGCAACCGTACAAGAAGCACTTGCCCTGATGAGCTCCTACGAACTCAGTGGCGTCCCGGTTCTGGAAGCCGAACAGGTGCGTGGGGTGGTGCGCGAAAACAAGCTCATGGCGGCGGTGATCGCCAATCGTGATACGCTGTCGTTGCAGGTTGCCTCCGTAATGGCCGAGGCCCCCAGCATCATCGACGGGCACCAACCCATCGAGACGGCGATCAGCGCACTGCGCACCGAGCCGTTAGTTGTTGTGGCTGAATTTGGCCGACCAACGGGTATCCTCACCCGACACGATGTGCTGGCGTATCTGTAGGCCTAGGTAGGCCTACCTAGGCCTACCTAGGCCTGCGGCTTCCACCAGGTGAGGTCTACGGCATCTTCCCCGCCGTCCACACCAAGGACTTCGCCGTTGATCCACGACGCCTCGTCGCGGACCAGCAGCGTAAGGACGTTCGCAACGTCCTCGGGTGTTGTGAGGCGGTGGTAGGGATTCCGCATGAAGGCGTTGTTCATGATGACGTCGCTACCCGGAATCTTCGACAGTGCCGGGGTGTAGGTCACACCAGCCCGAATGGCATTGGCGGTGATGCCAAATGGAGCCAACTCCATGGCCAACTGTCGGCAGTAGCTCTCCATGGCCGCCTTCGCAGCCGACACCGCACCGTACATGGGTAGCACGCGCGTGGCTCCGGCAGAGGTTAGGCCAACGATCCGCCCACCCGGCGCCATCAGCCCCCTGCCCACCATATCCTGGGTATAATAGATCAGGGAGTTGGCCATCACATCAAGGGTCATCTCCATGCTTTTCTGCGTGATGGTATCGGCACCCTCGGCTGAAACAAACGGCTTGAGAGTACCAAAGGCCAGTGAGTGCAAGAGCAATCGAATGGTAGCGCCCGGGTGCGAGGCGAACTCCGCAGCAATCGCATCGAGTACTTCAGCTCGGCGATCGGCATCAGCAGCGTTCACATTCCAAAAGTGGTGGCGCACTCCGTAGGAGCTGAGCTCGGACTTGAGCTCTTCAACCTGCTGCATTCCTGCCGCACGATCCAGGTGGACTCCAAGAATATTCATCCCCTGCTTGGCAAGAGCCACGGCTGCAGCCTTGCCAAAACCACTGGACGCTCCAAGAATCAAAGCATACTGATGCGACACGGACATGCGGGCATTTCTCCACGGTGAACAGAAAGCACAAAGCTACGATGATGGTACGACGATTCCCACTTATCGGGGCATCCGCAGGAAGACGTATCCACCGGCACGCGCTCCCCACACTTGCTCGTCCGCGGCGTTGAATCCGCGGTCCCAGCTCACAATGCGATCGGCCATAATCGTCACTTCGCTGGAAGCATAGCTCGCTCCGCGCAGGTCCGAGCGGCAGGCCGTACCGTGTGTGCCTCCGATAAAGCTCGTGCCCGTGGCCTGAAGGTACACCTCGCAACCACGGCGCAGCACGAGCTGCTTCGGTGTGAGGTCGTCGAATCGAGAGGGATCCTTCCACGCACCCACCACAGCATCAGGAGCACGTAGCTCATAGACAATCGATTCCAACATGCCCTCTTCAATCCGTTGGACATGGTAGACGCGCTGACGGTAAGGGGCGTCCGGCGTGGACCCCATGGCCTGTTCCACGTAGAACCACGCCCCGTCGGTACGATCGCGCCAGATGCGTGTCATGTGCAGATCCACATGGAAGTACTGCGAGTCAGCAGCAGCCTGCTGGGCGCTGGAGAACGACCCCTCCATCCACACAACAAGGCTATCAAAGTCCGGATCGGGCTCGGTGGCCATGGCCTTGACCGTGACCATGACCATGGCCAACGGAACGGCCACCAGCAGGAGTAGCATACGGAAGATCGTCATGCGGCATTACAAACGTTGGTGAATCTCATCATAGGTTATCACGGTGTAGATCGGCTCGCCTCCGGGCGTAACGTTTGGAACATCACAGGCCAGCACGTCCTGCACGATCTGCTGCAGCACGGCTGCCGATCGCGGTTGGTTACTGCGCACGGCCTGCTGCGAGGCTGCTAGTGCGACAAGTCGCTCCAGCTGTTGATCGGCCAGAGGGCGACCTAGGTTGTCCACCGTCTCCAGCAAGGCACGCAGACTCTCGTGCTCAGTGCCGGCGGTGGTGCTAACGGGCACGGCGGTCAGCGACGGTGGTGTTGTCCTCAGATCAAACCGATAGCCCATGTGCTGCAGCGTATCGAGAAGCTCGTCGAGCTGCTGGCGCTCGGCGGCCGACAGGCGCAACGGAACTGGGAACATCAGTGCCTGACTGGAGGTGTTGGCCGTGGCACGCTCCAACATGCGTTCATAGAGGATCCGCTCATGTGCCCGACGGACATGCACGATCATGACCCCATTGTCCACCACCGATCCGGCGAATTCCGCTCCGATCGGAAACACGCCCGCCGAAGCTGGCATCCCACTGCCGAATAGTAGATCAACCTGCTCGCGCACAATCATCGGCGTGATCGGCGTGATCGGCGTGATCG
>CAZBOW010000007.1:43882-45644 GCA_964493635.1 uncultured Hyphomicrobiales bacterium | reverse complement strand
ATCGGCGTGATCGGCGTGATCGGCGTGATCGCCTGGCGCGAAGCACGGGCGGCCGGCGGAAGCACGGGAAGCGAAGAGATGGATCGACCCGAGGGCAGACGACCCGTCGACGGCGCGGAAGGCATCTGCGGCGCGTACTGCATGTGCGGTACGAGCGTACCCTGTTGAAGGGCTGCCCGCACGGCGTGTTCAACCACCTGATAGACGAGTTGCTCGTTCTCGAACTTTACCTCATGCTTCTGCGGATGAACGTTCACATCCACTCGCTGCGGATCAAGGCTGAGATGGAGCACAAAGAGTGGGTGTTTCCCATTCGGGAGCAGGGCCTCGTACGACGTGGCCACCGCGTGACTGAGCGCTCGACTGACGATTGGTCGGCCGTGCAAGAACAGGAACTGTTGGCTACGTGTCGTGCGGGCCAGCGCAGGAGATCCGACAAGACCCTCGACCACAATACCGTGGTTGGAAAACGACACCTCGAGCAAGGACGATGCGCTCTGGTTGCCATCGATGGAAAGGACTGCCGCAGCGCGCTGCGACAGATCTGATGGCCCGACGTCCAGAATCGTTGAGGTATCATTCTTGAGAGTCCAGCGTACATCTGGCCGGGCCAGCGCTGCACGTTGGACGGTATCGATGATGTGCCGCAGTTCCGTGGCGTCGGACTTCAGGAACTTCCTCCGAGCCGGAACCGACGCAAAAAGCTGACGCACCATCACCTGCGTGCCCACCTCTGCGGCCTGCGACCGCACAACAACCTCGCGTCCCGGATGCGAGACGAGCACCGTCCCGAGGTCGTCGACAGTGCGTCGAGATCGGATCTCTACCTCGGCAACAGCGGCGATCGAGGCAAGTGCCTCCCCACGAAACCCTAGCGTGCGAATCGCATGCAGGTCGGCCTCGGTGGCGATCTTGCTCGTAGCATGACGCACAATGGAGAGCTCAACGTCCGATCGATGCATCCCCTTGCCATTGTCGATCACATGCATCAGCTTGCTTCCAGCTTGCTGAACGATCACGGTGATGGCCGTTGCCCCGGCATCGAGAGCATTTTCCACGAGCTCCTTGACCACCGATGCCGGCCGCTGTACCACCTCACCGGCCGCAATCTGATTGGCCAAGTGAACCGGCAGGATAGAGATGGTGGTATCGTGCATTGGTCTCATGGAAGCCCCGCGCCAGGATTGGCAGAACCAGGCTGCCGGAAGAACGGTAATCGAAGAAACGGCCACGTCCAGGGATGCCGCAATCGCGACGCATTCATATACTCGGATGTTCCACGCCCAAGCCCCCTGCCGTCGAGAGACCACTCCGACAGGTACCGTTGATAGAATGGACCATTCTCCACCACCCACCGGTGGGAGCAGACCAGCACACGCTCGATGCCAGCCGGATCGGTCCCGACCAGACGACTACGACGTCCACTGCGCAGGCCCATCATCGAGATCCGGATCTTCTCCGCCTCGAAGCGGACGTCCTGCCACGGCAGCCATTGCCGTCCATCAGATGATACTTCCCCAGCAGCAATAAACGGTGTGCGCGCATTGGGAGTCGCCAAAAACACCAGCGTGCGATCGTCAGCATGGACGCGTCCCCAGTACCAGTCGCGGAAGTCTGCCTGCAGTGGACGAACACCGAGGTTGTGATCGCGGTAGGCCAGCCCCGTCCACGATGCCGAGGCCATCACAACGCCGTACTCTTCGATCTCCAGCTGAACACTGGCTCGCACGCGCGGCGCCACCAACACCCATGCATGAGCATC
>CAZBOW010000007.1:35938-43782 GCA_964493635.1 uncultured Hyphomicrobiales bacterium | reverse complement strand
TCGGTGGATCCTCTTGAAAGGCTCCCGGAGAATCGGGAAAGGGGCTTTCGTCCATCACCACCCGCACACGCAGGGCTTGAGGGACTTCCGGATGCGCTGTATCAACGGCGAACTCTGTGCCGGGCACGCAGAACTGTTCCTCGGGAATCTCGCGAAAGGCAAAGGCCAAACGACGTGTTCCGTAGTAGATGCTCACTGCCATCCCACAGTGGTGCCGAGGTTGACTACCCTGTGCGCTGTCCTGTGACCTGCGCTGCTGCGCCAGATAGGCCGGAGACATTGGCATCCCGCGAAACAGGATTACCACCACACCCCACGCAGGCCTGCCCGTGGAATCCGCGGAGGGTTCGAGTGCATCAACGTACCACCACTCGTACGCACCGGAGGCCTCGAGGTGGTGAGAAACATCGTGCGATGGTCCAGTGTAGAACTGCATGACGAACAAAGTTATCACACGCGGTTTCGTAGGTTGGCACTTGTTATGAACATCGCTGACGTCCTCGACCTGTATCACCTTGGCATCACCGGCATTCTGCTTGTTCTACTGGCAGTCACGGTAGCCAACCTCAAATTCTTCCGCCGCCTTCCATTGCCGGAGGCTTGGGCGTGGCGCACGGCCGCGGACTGGCCGCGGGTGTCGGTCCTGGTGCCGGCCCGCAACGAGGAACGTTGCATCGAAGCCTGCGTTGAGAGTCTCTGTCGGCAGACGTATGGTCCCGATCGTCAGGCCCCCGATCGTGAGGCCTACGAGGTCATCGTCCTAAACGATGGGAGCACCGATCGCACCGGTGCACTGCTCGACGATCTGTGCACGCGCTACGACAACCTCCGCGTTATCAACGGCAGTCCGCTTCCCGACGGTTGGGTTGGCAAGTCGTGGGCCTGCCACCAGCTGTCGCAGCAGGCTACGGGCGAGTATCTGCTCTTTACCGACGCCGACACGGTGCATCAGCCCGAGACGCTTGCCGCGGCCGTCAGCATTGCGCAGCGCGATCAACTCGATTTCTTTTCGCTGATCCCCTACGAGGAACTGGGGACGTTCGGTGAACACGCCGTGATTCCGATGGTGCACATGCTGTATTTCAGCTACCTGCCCAATCACCTCATTGTCGAAAACCGCCGAACATCGTTTTCCGCTGCCAACGGTCAGTTCATGTGGTTCCGTCGTGATGCCTACCAAGATGTTGGTGGCCACACGGCTGTCCATGATGCACTGGTCGAAGACGTTTTTCTGGCCAAGGTCATGAAGGGGGCTGGCAAGCGTATCGCACTGGTCGATGGCACGCGGTACGTGTGGTGCCGGATGTATACATCGGCCCGTGAGGTCACGCTGGGATTCTCGAAGAACTTTTTCCCAGGTACTGGTTACAACCTGCCACTAACAACGCTCTTTATGGCCCATCTGGCAACGGCCTACGTTGCCCCGGCAGTCATGCTGGTGATGGGTGAATCCGTGGCCTATGTACTTCCACAGTTGATGATCGCTGGGGCGATCCGGTGGCTGATTGCCGTGCGCTTTCAGATGCCCTGGTGGCATGCCTTCTTGCAACCGGTGACGGCGGCCTGGTCGATTCTCATCGGACTCAACTCGATTCGTTGGGCGTACTCACGGAGCGGTGCCCAGTGGAAAGGCCGCGCCTATCAACGAGATCGTCAACGAGATCGTCAACGAAATCGTCGATCATGAGCACACCCCCACAACCTCGCGCAACCACTGGTTCGATCGTAGCGGCAGCATTGATGCGCGTGGCCGCCATCGGCACCATTGCCGTGCTGCTCAACTCGACCTTCTCGAGTTCTGGCTGGTGGTGGACCACCGTGTTGTTTGCGTTCTGGGCCATCGGCGTCTACCCGGCCTGGTTACAGTACCAGCGCTTTAACGATACGGTCGAAGAGCTCCACAGTGGCAGTCTGTGCGGCGCATGTCGGCATTTCAACGCCACAAATCAGTTGTGCCAAATCATGGACATCCACGTGATCACCGAGGACCCCCCGTGTGAGGGCGAGGGCTGGGAGCCTCGTTAGTCCGCCGGAAGCAGCGACCGGTCGAACACGTCACGAATGCGGTAGATGCCTTGTCGGTCGATCCCAAAAGTAATTTCTTTGTTCACCTCGTTGGTGTAGATCCACGTTTCCCGTGGCTCATCGTCCACCGGTAGCAACGTGCTGATCGTTGTCGGGCGCCCGTAGAGCATGTACACCCGCCCCCGCTCGCTCAGGGAGCCCGTTGGCTCCTGAATCGTACTGTATTGCCGATCGGCCTCGTCGGCGCGGTGGAAGTACACCGCCATGCGTTCGTTAAACGTGCTGATTGGTGTTGGATCGTTGCGCCGCCACCAGTCCATCAGCAGGCGTCGACGCTGCACATCGGTGCTTCCGTCCAAGGAGTCCAGCTGGTCGTCGCGCAGGATATGATGCATCAGTTTCATTGCACGATCGATACTCCGCAGGGATTGCGGCATGCGCTCCCAGAGAATCCGAAATCGGATCCGCATGGTATCGGCCGACCACGACGATCGGCGCGCTAAGGCCAGCTCGTAGTTTCCCGGCACCAGCACCGACACGGGGACCGGGATCTCGAGCAAGGCGGTCGATGCACCACCGGCCGTCGTATCCCGATGCCGGATCTCCAGCAGCGCCTCCTGCGATGTGGCGTCGTCCGACAGACGAGGCATACGTGTGGTACTCGCCTTTGTTCGCCCTTCGATCGGTTCAATGTCCCACCACTGGATCTCCTGAGGCCCATACGGGAGCTGGCGAATCACGTAATCGAACTCGGCATCGGTGGTACTGGCAATGAGCACCAGCGCGCGCGCGTCCTGTGCGGAAAATCCTACGTCGCCATTCATCACGTAGGGTCGGAGTACCTCTTTGCCGTCGCGGGCGATGGCCTGGACAAACAGCGGACGGCTCACGATGCCGCCGGGCTGCTCCTGTTGTTGACCAGGTGACGCTCGCAGTGAATCCAGCACGATCTCCTTGGTTTTGCGCGAGAGGGTTTCCAGCGTAACAGAATACACCCCCGGACGAACGCGGAAGAGCAGCCACCCAATGGTGTGTCGATCAGTGTTAGTGGTTTCCTCGTACGAGGTAGCATACACCACATGATCCCATCGCTCACGCTGTCGGATCACGCCGATACTGTCGCGCAGCTCTGCTCCGACCACCACCGTCGACTTGAAGTTGCCGCCGACGTCGTTGGGATCCGTCACGCGGACAAACGTCAGCAAGGAGTTCGGGATCCGCACAAACACAACGATTGTTGAACTGTCGTTGCCGGAGTGCGGAACAACGTAGGCATCGGCCTGCATGGATGGTTGTCCGAAGGCCGTCATAGCACCGGCCGCACAGAGCGCCCATGCGATGATGACCACGGCAATATTGGACTTACGAACGTTCATCAAGAAACTCCCGCAGAATAACGGCCGCAGCAACTTGGTCCTTTGTTCCCTTTGTGTGCCGGCGCTTTCGCGACATGGCCGTCGAGCGCATCACCGATAATGCGTGTTGGGTGGAGAATGCTTCGTCGACTTCTACCACCGGAATCGACACGTGCTGACGCACATCGGCGATGAATCGTTCAATCGTCTCGATGATGGGCGACGTCACATCATCGACCTTTCGCGGCACTCCGATCAGGAGCAGGTCGATGCGATCGGCGGCAATGCGTTGCTGAATCGATTGGATCACCGAGGCATCGTTGGCGATGACCGGCCGCGTCGACACCGTGATGTGCAATTCGTCGCAGACGGCCACGCCGATCCGTACCGTGCCTACATCCAAGGCCATGATCCGCTTGCCGGAAAGAGAATCATACCTCATAGCTGGCGAGCCCCCTGCATCCCATGCGGTATTCGGAACACCACCTGGGTACCCTGCCCCTGTTCTGAGGTTACGCGCAAGGTGCCTCCGTGCTGCTGGGTAACGTGTTGCATGATCATCGTGCCGATCCCAGCACCGGTGCCGTCCCGCGAAGTTGTAAAGTAGGGCTTCATCATGTGCTCCATGGTGAGCGTGTCCATGCCAACCCCTGTATCTGAGACGCCAACGTAGACGGCATCGCGGTCGGACCAGGTAGAGATCTCTACCGTGCCGGGAGCTCCGCGAAGGGCCTTGATGGCATTCTCGACGGCATTGCGGATCGCGCGGGATAATTTCAATCGGTCCACGTTCATTATGGCACCACGGAGTTTGAGCACAAAGGTCACATGCGGGAACATCTCGGGATCAAACTCCTGCCGAATCTGTGTGCAGAGCTCGGCACTATCAACCGGCTCTCTCTGCAACTCCTCGGTGCGCCCAACGCTCACCAGATCACGGACTCGCTGCGTGAGAACATGCGTCTGGAAGAGAATCCGCCGCAACCGCTCGTTGTTGCCCGAACCCGTTTCTCGGGACAGCTGTTCGGCATTCAATCGGATGGTGGAAAGATTGGTTTGCATGTCGTGTGCTAACTGTGCCCAGTTCACCAGACGACGCTGCTCCAACGCCTCGGTGATGTCCACTGCTGTGACAATCAGGCCGCGGAACCGTCCAAGGGTGCCAACCATCGGCATGGACGTGAACATATAATCGCGCTCTTCGTCGTCGTCGCTTACGCGAACACGCTCGGAAAGCGGTCGTTGGCTGGTATAGGCCTCCATCAGGAAACCACGCACCCCCTCCATCCCAGCATGACGCACGTAGCTATGGAACGACCGTCCCATCGGGACCCGTTTCGACAATCGCACCAGCGAGGCAGCCCGTTCGTTAGTGCGCACCAGCCGACCAGCACCGTCCACCACAAAGACCAGACCGGCTGCAGGGACGTCGACCATGCTGGTAAAGAGCCGTCGCTGCGATCGTAAGCGCACGTACAGGATCACGATCAGACTTCCCAGAACCAGTGGCACGACAGCCGTCCAGATACCCTGCAGCGACCGCAGGACCCACCACCAGGGCTGTGCCGACCAACGCATTGTTAGGGACTGCGAGGGAGCCTGTATCAGCAGTTCGTCGCCCCCGTGTTTGATGGTGGTCGTTGCTGGAAGGTCGCCCACAAACAGAGCATCGCGCGAGTAGACCTGACCGTCGGTCGAGAGCGTAACGATACCAGCCTGCGACAGCACAACCACCATCGACTCCAATACTGTTAGTCGTACGGGCATTCCCAAATCTCGATCCAGCACGATACCGTCTGGAGGGATCTCGCCGCTATTGGTTGCCGACCACACGGCTACCTCGGTGCGACCACCACGCTGCAGCACGGCTGCGATCACAAGCTGACCATCGATCTCCACGACATCCACCCACGGTCGAGGAGCCGGCAGCGTGATCAGACGAACGTCCTGTGCTGCAACATCCACCAGTGTCACCTGTGTTCGCCGCTCCTGTTCAACTCCGGAAAACACCGCTACTCCACGAGGCAAAGCCTTCAGGCGGGAGCGCTCTGCCAGTGGTATCTGAATGGCAGATCGCGACACTCCCATGGAATCAATCACGGACAGAAATGCCGTGCCTCCAACGTCGTGCACGTAGGCCAGCTCTCCGATGGAACGTTGAACACGACACATACTCTGCATCCGTGTTTCGATCACCGACATCGCTGGTAGGCCCTCGCGACGGTACAGCACGAGCGCCGAGCCCACACGAACAAACAGAGCGGTGGAGACCGGCGATGCGATCATCTCTACGGCGTCGGTTGACGTCTGCAACGTGATCGGCAGCCTCAGGCGACCGATCTCGGTCAGGGTTGGTCCAAACACCACCACGTCCAGAACATCCGACTCCGCCCCCGAACGGGCAACTACCGCGTAAACGGCCCCACGATGCACCACAGCGGCACGGACGTCGGCTCCCGGCAGCGCCTGATATCGAGGCACTCCGGACGGCGACATCAGCACCAGCGCTGGCTCGCTTGTTTGCCAGGCGGGGGTGGCTTGGACCATCAACAGCCCCAGTTCCGTGTGGTCGACCAATCCCGGCCATCGGTGCACAATATGATAGGTGCGCGGATCAACGGCATCAGCCCGCAGCGATAAACTCCCGCAGAGCAGGATGACAACCACCACGACACCGGTGCAGATCCGTCGCAGTGTCACGCCGCATCCTGTTGGTGGGCACCGATGGGTTCCACTTGCGATATCACCCAGGCGTGCACGCCTTCCTTGCGACCGGCATAGCCCAGATGTTCGCTGGTGGTAGCCTTCACACTCACCCGTTGGATCGGCAACCCACAGAGCTCGGCAATCCGAGCCCGCATGGCCGGTTTATAGTCGAGAATCTTCGGTGACTGCAGCACGAGCGTGCAGTCAATGTTGATGGGAGCATAGCCCTCGTTGCGGAGCATCTGCATGGCGTGGATAACAAACACGCCGCTGTCAGCCCCCTTCCACCGTGGATCCGTATCCGGAAAATGCTCTCCGATGTCACCAAGGCCAAGGGCTCCCAACAGTGCGTCGACCAGTGCGTGTAGGATCACATCGCCATCGCTATGCGCCACGGTCCCGATGGTCGAAGGGATCGCTACCCCTCCCAAGACGAGAGACTCCCCTTCGGCCAGTCGGTGGACGTCGAATCCGAGTCCAATCATTCTGTATCCAGAAAACATGATGCTAAATTGCTGGCATGAAAATACGCGACATTCCCTCAGAGGCCGTCACCGTTGGTGAACTTACCCAGGCGATCAAGGGCCTGTTGGAGGAGGGTCTCGGCAGCGTAATCGTTGTTGGTGAAGTGTCGAATTACAAGGTGGCAAGTTCCGGACATCGCTACTTCACCCTCAAGGACGATGATGCGGCAATCTCCTGCGTGATGTGGAAGTCGCGGCCTCTGCAGGACCACCCCAAGGAGGGCGATCGCGTTGTGGTAGGGGGCCGGCTAACCGTGTATGCGCCACGGGGCAACTACCAGCTGGACGTCCAGGTACTCCGCCCGGAGGGTATTGGCGATCTCTACGCTGCGTTTGAGCGCCTGAAGGTCACGCTGGCTGACCGTGGTTGGTTCGATGCTGCACAGAAAACGTCACTACCGTCGATGCCCCGACGTGTTGGAATCATTACCTCGGCCACCGGGGCAGCACTCCACGATATCCTTACCACCATTGAACGTCGTAACCCTTTGGTCGAGGTCGTGTTTCGTCCGACACTGGTACAGGGAGATGCTGCCGCTGGTGATGTTGCCAGGGCGATTGCCGAGATGGATACTGCCGGCGTTGATGTGATGATCGTCGGACGTGGCGGCGGATCGTTAGAGGACCTCTGGAGCTTCAACACCGAGGTGGTGGCGGCGGCAATCCATGCTGCCACCACGCCCATCGTCTCGGCCGTAGGCCATGAAACAGATGTGACCATTGCCGACTTTGTTGCCGACGTCCGCGCAGCCACGCCAACGGCCGCTGCCGAGTTGGTGACGCCGATCACGATGGCCATGATGGTCGCCGACATCGACCGATCCGTTCAGGTGATGCGCGAAGCCTTGCTCTACCGGGTACAGGAGCTACGGCGTTTGGCCGAGGACTTCATCGACGGCACGGCTGCTGACCGGCTTCTGGAGCGCATTCACCTGCGTGGTCAGCGTGTGGACGATGTCACCAGTCGAATGCTCGTGAGCGTTCGTCATCGAGTGTCGTCCATGGCTCAACAGGTAGACCATCGCCAGCAGCACCTACAGAGTATGCATCCCTACCGTCCGTTACGGCTTGGCTATGCTATCGTTGAGCGCAACGGAAGCCCCCTACCAGCGTCATCCCCACTGCACCTGCACGATGAGATCACGTTGCGCCGACACGAACAGACAGCCCAGGTTGTTGTGCAGCACGTATCATCGACGACTGTTTCGACGGATTCACCTCTCTCGTAATCCGA
>CAZBOW010000007.1:33872-35838 GCA_964493635.1 uncultured Hyphomicrobiales bacterium | reverse complement strand
AAGAAAACCGCTCCCCTGTCGATCGAAGAACACTTAAAGCGCCTGCAGGAGATTGCCTCGATTCTCGATCGAGGTGACGTTCCGCTGGAGGAACAGCTACAGTTGTTTGCCGAAGGCATGGATCTTGCAGCAACGGCGCGTACCTACCTGGAGCGGGCGGAACTGCGCATTCAAGAGTTGGGCGGATCGCTAACGGATCGCGATCGGGATCGGGATCGGGATCAGGATTAGGATCACGACTCCGACTTGTGAGGCCGAACCATCAGGTCGTGGATCGCCCGCAGAGGATCCTCCCCTTCGAACAAGATCTGAGCCACTTTCTGCGTGATGGGAAGCTCTACGCCGGCTTCAGCGGCTAACTCCAGCGCAGCGGTGGTTGTCGGCACCCCTTCGGCCACCGCCGTCATGCCTGCTAAAACGTCCTGCAGGGACCTCCCCTTGCCAACTTCTTCTCCAACAAAGCGATTGCGCGAATGGCGCGAGTCGCACGTCACGATCAGATCGCCCATACCAGCCAGCCCGAAGAACGTGTCCTTGTCGGCACCTACGGCCTGACCCAGCCGTGCCATCTCGGCCAAGCCACGGGTCATCACCGCGGCCTTGGTGTTATCGCCAAGTTGCGCCCCATCGATGATTCCGGCGGCAATGGCAATCACGTTTTTCAGCGAGCCACAGATCTCCACACCGATGACGTCCGCCGACGTGTACACACGAAAGGTTTCGGTGGAGAGAGCCTCCTGAACCACCTTTGCCGCATCGTGGTGCTGGCTGGCAACAACGACGGTTGTGGGCATGTCGCGGATCACCTCTTCGGCATGCGACGGTCCACTGAGGACCACAAAGGCCGCTTTCGACGGCATAATCTGATCGAAGATCTCGGATACCCGCAGGTGCGTACCAAGCTCGATACCCTTGGCCACGTTGACGAGGATGGTTCCGGCAAACAGTGCGTCCAGATTGGAGTGCTGCGTAAACGTCGAGCGGATAAACTGCGTCGGTGTGGCATTGATCACCACTGCACAGCCAGCAAGGTCCTCGATGGCTGCTGTGGCACGGACGCCATCCTGCAAGGTGCCCTGCGGAAGGTACGACTGATTGATGTGCCGCGTGTTGATCTGATCGACAACGGCTGGATCGTACGACCACAGCAGCACGTCATGACCGTTGAGAGCGGCAACATGGGCCAAGGCCGTACCCCACGCTCCAGCTCCTACAATTCCAATGCGCATGCGGTGCTTAGCGGGTGGATCGTTTGAACAACATGAGCTTGGTAAAGCGATTCTCGGTGCCGGCCAGAAGGCGTTTCACATTCGATCGGTGCGCATAAATCACCAGGAGTGCCAGCACGATGAAGGAGTGGACAAGAACGTCGTACCCCTCAATCTCGACACCAAGAATGTTATACCGGAAGGCCATCGTTCCCGGAACCACGGCGGCAGCCACGATGGATCCCAGTGACACATATCCAGAGGCAAAGACCAACAGCAGGAAGACACCAGCAGCGACCGCCACCTCGACCGGGGCCATGGCAATCAACAACCCCACCGAGGTGTTGATCCCCTTGCCACCCTTGAACCCGGCGAAGACCGACCAGATATGGCCGATGACGGCACATAACCCTGCAATCATCTTTACCACGGTCGCATCTTCAAAGGGAGTGGCGTTGACAAACGGCATGGTAGAGTCAAAGAAGTAGGCTACCAGGCCAACGGCGGTAAATCCCTTGAGAATGTCGGCGATTTGCACAACCAGCCCCCACTTCCACCCTAACACGCGAAACACATTGGTGCTTCCCATGTTTCCACTGCCCTTGGTGCGGATGTCGAATCCAAAAAAGGACTTACTCACGATCAGGGCCGAGGGAATCGAGCCGATGATGTAACTCTGAACGATGATGATAACGAGGCGTACAACTGGATCCATGCGTGCGATGCTCTTCGTTCGTTGAACCTCTACAAATTACACC
>CAZBOW010000007.1:0-33772 GCA_964493635.1 uncultured Hyphomicrobiales bacterium | reverse complement strand
TGTCGTAGATCATATTGTGAGCCTGTCATGTCGGATGATTCGAAAAACGCTACCCGTAAACGCCTCGACGAGATCGAGCACGAACTGGAAACCCTCCGTGCCGAGCGCGAAGATGTCCGTGCTCAGTGGGAGACGGAGAAGTTGCACATTCAGACGCTCCGGGCCCTGAAATCACAGATCGAAGCAGTCAAACACGAGGCAGCCGAGGCCGAGCGCGCCGGCGACTATGGGCGCGTGGCCGAGTTACGGTACGGCAAGCTGCACGAACTTGAGCGGCAGCTCACCCAAGCCAACGAGCAACTCACCACCCTCCAAAAGGGAGAAACGCTGCTCAAGGAAGAGGTGGACGCCGAGGACATTGCCGAAATCGTGGCCAAGTGGACCGGTATCCCCGTGCAACGGATGATGGAAACGGAGCGGTCGAAGCTCCTGACCATGGAAGATCGCCTGCATGAGCGGGTGATCGGCCAGCACGAGGCCGTTGTGGCAGTCTCGAATGCCATTCGGAGATCGAGAGCTGGGCTACAGGATGCAGCCCGTCCGATCGGGTCGTTCATCTTCCTCGGTTCCACCGGCGTAGGAAAAACGGAGATGGCTCGTGCACTCGCGGAGTTCCTCTTCGACGACCAGCAGGCCTTGGTACGGATCGACATGTCCGAGTACATGGAGAAGCATGCCGTTTCGCGGCTGGTAGGAGCTCCTCCAGGCTACGTCGGCTACGAAGAAGGTGGTCAGCTCACCGAAGCGGTGCGCCGCCGGCCCTACTCGGTTGTTCTGCTCGATGAGATCGAGAAGGCCCATCCCGACACCTTCAACATTCTGCTGCAGGTGCTCGACGATGGACGCCTGACCGATGGCCAAGGCCGGGTGGTGGACTTCACAAACACGATCGTCATCATGACGTCGAACCTTGGCTCGGAAATCCTGCATGAGCGGTTGCAAGAGATCACGGAGGAGAACCGCGACGATCTGATGAGTAGCGTCCGTCTGCAAATGATCGACCTGCTGCGGAAGCGTCTGCGCCCGGAATTCCTGAATCGTATCGACGAAGTCATCCTCTTCAAACCACTCGTTCCCAGCGAAGTCCATCGCATCGCCGAGCTCCAACTGGAAGCTGTCGGCCGCCGATTGGCACAGCTCGGCTACGGGTTCCGGATTACGCCAGAGTGTGTCGACTGGCTGGCCAAGCGCGGGTACGACGTACAGTACGGTGCGCGCCCACTAAAGCGGGTCATCCAACGATCCGTGGCCGATCCGCTTGCAATTAAGGTGCTCGGTGCGGAAGTTACTGCCGGCGAACGCATCGTTGTGGATTGCGACGAGCGGGGTACCATCATCTTTGGCTCGGAATCGATGGATCAAGCATGATCACTGTGCTCGTTCGACCGCTGCGTTCTCTGCTTCTTGCTCTACTTCTTGCGCTACTTCATGTTGTGAGCTGTCCGCTATTCCTTGTTGCCCAGGACGTGAGCACGGGGCCCAGCCCCCTACCAATCAACACGACGCCGTCGTACTACCTGCGGGGAGCCTCGAACGACACCGTAGGCAGCATTACGCGTTTACATGTTGCCGGGTACCGGCGCACTCCGGCGGGACTCTCGTTCAACGTGGTTCTCACCGATCAATTCGGCAATGCTCGCTCGGCCGCCGCGGCAGGGGGCTCGTGGGTGATTCGCTCAGGCTGCCGGGGCGAGACGATGGCGACGCCTCATGTGCCGATCGTTACCGAAACCGCATGGCAGTTCGACACCCCGCCAACGGCTGCCTATGTCTTGATCGATCATTCGCTGACGTCGTCGAACCTAGCTCCGGCGGTGCTGCAATCGCTGGCCGATCGCGCTGCTGGTTTTATGGGCATCGATAGCATTGGTATTGCGACCTTCGATCACGAGCTCTTTGAGGTGTCACCGATCGATGCGCCCTTCCGAGCTGGTCCGCGCTGCGACGGCCTTCCACAACAGCTACCGGCGGGAATACCGGCCGTCTATCGCGCCCTTCGCCATGGCATCAGTGTGCTGGGTTCGCGTGAGGGTTCGCGGGACGATTCTCCTGCTGGTTCGACGTCGGTGGTGGTGCTTGTTACCGCCAGCAATGATGTGGCCTCGCTGGGAATGTCCGTGCGAGCCCTTGTCGAGCAGGCTCGTTCGGCCGATGTTGCCGTTGTGGTGATTGCGGTTGGTCCGGACGTCCGTGGCTACGAGTATCGATATCTAACGGCCGCTACCGGTGGTTGCTTCTACCGCTTGGAGGCTGCCGATGCCGAATCAGCCGTGGACGTTCTACGAGAAGTGCTCTACAGTGCCAAGCACCACACCGACGTCTTCGTAGCCCGCGATAGCGTGCGATGCACGGAAGAGCTGTTTATTGTCGGCTGGCAGTCGGACTCTACCAGTCATGTGATTGCCGATACCATCATGGTGCCGGACGTGGTGCCGGAGCTGGTAACCAATCGCGCCGTGTTGGCGCTCTTCGCCGATACGACGAACCAAGGAGTTGACGACTACGCAGCCGTCCTGCAGATGATTGCCGAAGACCTCGACGCCGATACAACACGGGTACTGCAGTTGGTTGGTCACGTCAGTCCGGATGTGCGCAGTAACCACGATGATCGGGCAGGCGAACGCGTGGCCGTTGTTGCCGACGCGCTCATCGCCGCTGGCGTGCGACCACAGCAACTACGGGTGCGGTCCGACGGCAGTCGGCGCCCGCTGTTCTACCTGCAGACCGATGGTACGCAGCGCTTGCTCAACAATCGTGTTGAGGCCTACTACCTCCGCGATGCCGATCTGCCCTACACCGTTCTAGTGGGCCAATATGCCTCCGAAGAGCAAGCCCTTGAGTGGGTGAACACATGGACGGGCCGCGGATACCGCTCCTACATGGAGCCGATCCTGGATGGACGCAGCCCGGCCTATCAGGTGCGGCTGTGGGGATTCTCTACCCTGCAGGCGGCAGAATCAGCCGCACAGCTGGCAAGCAAGAAGTACAAGGCCCCGATCGTTACTGTGGAGTAGCCGCAGCCTCGTGGCGAACCGTTTCTAGCCATCGCTCGGCATCGATAGCGGCCATGCAGCCAGACCCTGCCGCCGTAATGGCTTGCCGGTACACACTGTCTTGGGCATCGCCACTGGCAAACACGCCAGGCACGTTGGTGTAGCTCGTTCCCGGCTTCGTGCGGATGTATCCCACGTCGTCCATGTCCAGCACCCCGGTGAAAAGGGACGTATTGGGCTGGTGACCGATCGCCACAAAGGCACCGTCGGCTTCCATCATCTCGACGCTGTTTGTTACGGTGTTGCGCACGGCCAGATGGGTGAGTTTCTTCATGCCGTTGACCTCGGTTCCTACGTACTCGTCCACGACGCTGTTGAGGAGGAACCTGATTTTGGGATTAGCCTGAGCACGCTCGAGCATGATCTTCGACGCACGAAAATCGTCTCGGCGGTGCACGATGGTGACCACGGAGGCAAACCGCGTAAGATAGTTGGCCTCTTCCATGGCGGTATCCCCACCGCCGATGACAAACACGCGTTGATCGCGGAAGAAGAAGCCGTCGCAGGTTGCACAGGCACTCACACCATAGCCCATGTAGGTGTCCTCGCCCGTTGCTCCGAGCAGCTTCGCCGAGGCTCCCGTGGCAATGATGATTGCATCGGCTGTGGTGGCTTCGCCGCGTTCATTCCAGAGGGTAAAGGGGCGCTTCGAGAGATCAACCTTGGCGATCGTCTCGAACTTGCTGTGCGCACCAAAGCGATGCGCCTGCTTTCGCATCACATCCATCAGCTCTGGGCCCATGATACCGTGCTCAAAGCCTGGGTAGTTCTCCACCTCCGTGGTGATCGTGAGCTGACCTCCGGGCTGCATGCCCTCGAAGATCACCACGCCAAGGTTGGCACGGCTGGCATAGAGTGCGGCCGTAAAGCCGGCAGGACCTGCCCCAATGATGGCAATGTCGGTGTGCTGTGATGGTGCGTTACTCATCAGTAGTGTTCTCCAATAGAATTCGAGCGCTCCGCTGAAGTCCGGCCAACTTGGCACGTTTCATCGGGCTGCCGGCAAAGCGCCGCGCAAAGGTTTCCGGCTGCAAATCTACAACGATGGACGGGTTGAGTTCCGTAACCATGTCACGGGGCTCAAATCGCGGTTCGGTGGTGGGGGCTTCAAACCGATTCCACGGACAGACGTCCTGGCACACGTCGCAGCCGTAGAGCCAACCATCCATGTGTTGTGCGATGTCCGGCGGCACGTCATGCTCCGGCTTGACTTCGATCGTCCAATAGGAGATGCACTTCCGACTATCGACAACGTACGGCTCGGTGATGGCGTTGGTTGGGCAGGCATCGATACAGGCCGTGCATGTTCCGCAGAAGTCTGCCATCGGACTTCCGGCTTCCAGCTCGGCCGTGGTGATAACCACGCCAAGAAAGAACCACGAACCAATGTCTCGACGAAGCACGTTCGAGTGCTTTCCTCGCCAGGCTAACCCAGAGCGAATCGCCCACTCCTTCTCCATGACGGGACCTGTATCAACATACCGACGCGTAGTACTTCCCGGCACAATCCTCTCCACCTCGCGGCTGAGCTCATCGAGCAGCGGAGTCATAACATCGTGGTAATCGTCGCCCCAGGCGTAGCGGGAGATCTTCCCCGTGCTGTCGTCTGCATGGTGATGAGGCGTGTAGTAGTTACGCGCCACGACAATCACGCTTCGGGCACCGGGCAACACCTCCGTGAGGTCTCCCCGCTTGTCCACATTGCGCTCCATCCATTGCATCATCCCATGGTTGCCCTGGGCCAGCCACGCTCGATACCGCGCGATAGGGTCCACAAGCGGCTCGGCCAGCGCAATGGCAGCGGCATCAAAGCCGATGCGATGCGCCGCGGCGATCACCTGTTGAGCATCATCTCTCTTGGGCATGGAGCCGTGTAATCGTGGACACGAGGTCGTGAGCGTGGGTGATGGTGGCATCGGCATACGTGAACTCGTCCACAGTGCCATATCCATAGGCAACAGCAATGCACGGAACACCATTGGCCACCGCTCCCTGAATGTCGTGATGGCGATCCCCCACCATGATGGCCTCATGCGAGGCACGACCCTCAGTACGCAGCACATGCCGAATCAGGTCCTGCTTCTCGACGTTGGTGCCGTCCAATTCCGAACCGTAGACGTGGTGAATCGAGCTGGCAAACGACGACGCGGAAATCACTTCGCGAGCATACTCATGCGCCTTGGCTGTGGCAATCACCAGGCGTGCGCCCAAACGATGCAGCTCGGCCAAGGCGTCCACCACACCCGGATACACCGTGTATTCAAACATCGGACCATCACGGTAGATGTGGCGGTACGTTGCCACGGCATGATCGAGAACCTCACGATTGGTGGTTTCGAGGTAGTGCTCGAAGATCTTCCAGAGCGAGCTACCGATGCACCACGACAGATCGTGATCGCTGGCAAGGGGCTTGTGGCATGCTTCCAAGGTAAGTCGTAGCGTGTGCTCGATTCCCTTGCGGGAGTCCACCAGCGTTCCGTCCAGGTCGAACATGATCAGTTGTGGTAGCATGGACGTCCCCTCCCCTGGATTACTCGTAGTTTCCATCATGAATCACCACAATGGTGAAGCCGTCGCGGAGCGTCAGGCGCAGATGACTTACGCCGTCGCGCAGCTGCTCCCCTCCGAGGTGCACCGTGCATGCAATGCCCTCGAGCGACTGAAGGTCGGCCAGCACGGCCTCGGTGAGTTCTTGGCGATACTGCAGGAATGGTGTACGCGCATGAGAGGCCAGCGACAACGTCACCAGGCCGTCCGTAACATCACTCTGCGCGTTGGTTCCTAGAAACTCTTCAAGGACGAAGAACCCGACGTCTTCAAGTGCACGACGATCTGCCAACGGATCGGTCGACGGAACGACGATGGCATCCAGATAGCCCAACAGTGGGTTCCGTTCACCGGTGCGTTGGATGGCGCTGCCGGAATCGCCGGCTGCCACGGTGATCGGCAGGCCGAGCCCATCGGGAACAGCCGGAGTTGGCCGATCGGACTGATACGCTAACTGGTAGGCTCGCTCCGGCCCTTGCTGGCAAGACAGAAGAATCTGTCCGTCTGTGGCAAACTGGTCCTGGACGTCGAACTCCAACTGCAGGAGGTCCTCCAGGAACGCATCCAGCGATGGAGTGGTGATGGCCAATCGGGCCGTATGACCAAGTACTGCCATAACGCTCTTTCTCTAGACGTTGAATCGGAAGTACATGATATCGCCATCCTTGACCACGTATTCCTTACCCTCTACCCGGTACAACCCCGCATCCTTCACCGCCTGCTCGCTTCCCAACCGCTCCCAGTCGGCATAGGCCATCACCTCGGCGCGAATGAAGCCCTTCTCAAAATCTGTATGAATCACGCCCGCCGCCTGTGGCGCCTTGGCGTTTCGGCGCACGGTCCAGGCACGTGTTTCTTTTTTGCCGGCTGTGAAGAAGGTGATCAGACCAAGCAGTTCATACGCCTTGCGAATGACCGTATCCAGACCAGGTTCCTCCATGCCGAGATCGGCCAAGAACAGGGCTCGGTCGTCGGGTTCCAGTACGGCGATTTCCGATTCGATCTTGGCACAAATTGGAATCACCACGGCACCCTCTTCGGCCGCACGGGCGCGCACGGCGTCCACCAGAGCATTGCCCTGTTTGGCGCCCGTTTCATCGGTGTTGGCGATGTACATCACCGGCTTGTCCGTTAGCAGCTGGAGCATCTTGATCCACGGCGCTGACAGGTCGTCGCGCTCGAAGGTCCGCGCAGGCTTGCCTCCATCGAGGTGGGAACGTAAGGACTCCATCACGGCCGTTTCGGCCTTCGCATCCTTATCGTTAGCCCGCACCAGCTTATGCAGCGCCGTGATACGTTTTTCCACCGACTCGACGTCCTTGAGGATCAGCTCGGTGTCGATAATGTCGATGTCGTGCAAGGGATTGACCGCACCATGGACGTGGACGATGTTGTCTTCTTCGAAGCAACGGACCACATGCGCAACAGCATCACATGCGCGAATGTTGCCCAAAAACTGATTACCAAGCCCCTCGCCCTTCGAAGCCCCCTTCACAAGACCGGCGATATCGACAAACTCTACCGTGGTTGGTACCTCGCGGTCGGTCTGATACTTCTCCGACAGGGCCTTCAGGCGGGGGTCGGGCACGTTCACGATCCCAACATTCGGGTCGATCGTACAGAAGGGGTAATTGGAGGCCTCGGCTTCGTTCGAGGTCAGAGCATTGAACAGTGTCGACTTACCAACGTTGGGCAGGCCAACAATACCACATTGTATTGCCATAATGACGCAAAAGTACGGGAAATGGATTCGGGATCGGTGAGGTTTACAGCAGGAGCTGGAATCCGAAGGCGTAGTAGTTGTCGAAGTCCTTGTAGTACATCCCATGCAGACTTCGTCCCTGATAGCGGTAGAGCGACAGTAGCAGCCCTGTGCCGTTCGCATTGGCAAGCCTCAGTCCAGCCTGCCAGGCCGTGGCGTGATGATAGCGGTCGCTGATTCCAATCAGACGCACATCGTACCCACCATAGAAGAACCACGGACCACCGATGGGCATGTTCAGATCAACGCCGGCTTGCGGAATAAAGGGATCGCAATCGTCCGGCTGCGTGGCCCAGACAGCCGTAAGGCCTCCATAGATGCGGACGTCGGAGAATGCTTCTAGCCGACGCGCCACCAGCACCTCGACAAACTCGCGGCTATAGACGAAGGGTTCAGGGACCAATCGACCACTACTGCTAAGTGCTCCATCGACAACGTGCGAGGAGATATGAGCCACACGAATCCGACCCTCCCATGGCGAGCCTTCAGCACCAACGTTGGCGTGCACGCCAAACCAGTAATCGATCGTTTCAACGGGAAACTTAAAGTTGGTTTCCACACGCAGACGCGACCACGTCATGAAGTCGGCTCCCAACTCCACGTACAGGTCCGAACCGCCAATATCCAGGAGGGTATCGCGCATCCAATTCATCGATGCACCAATATCCAGGCGCAGGCGGTCGTCGCTGAACTGATACATCGACCCGATGCGGGCCTCGTACGGATTGGCAATGGGGCTGGAGAAGATCGTTGCCTGCGATAGCAGGTCAACCGGTAACGCAAGGCCAGCCATCGCAAGGACTATCAACCCAAACAGCAGGTTACGCATGTCGCATCCGACAGATTCCCCGTTGCGACGATTCGATGAAGGTCAGCGCATCAACAACGCGCGTATTGGCATCCGGGATGATCTCGCGATAGTGGCGCAGAGCATCCGACACGTTGAGCCCCTTACGATACAGGACCTCGTAGAAATGCTTGATCGCATCGATTTCAGCCACCGAAAATCCTCGTCGACGCATCCCGACGAGATTCAGGCCTTCCACACTCAGCGGCGTGCGTCCAACCAGTGTGTATGGTGGTACATCCTGCGTTGCCATTGATGATGCTGCCACCATGCAGTGGGCACCGATTCGCACAAATTGATGGACGCCGGTTAGTCCACCGATGATGGCCCAATCACCGACATGCACGTGACCACCCAGCTGCACGGAATTGGCCATGATCACGTGATCGCCCACAACACCGTCGTGCGCAACATGTGCGTAGGCCATCAGCAGGCAGTCACTTCCAACGCGCGTGGTGCCGGTGGCAGTGGTGCCACGATTTACCGTGACGCATTCGCGAATCACCGTTCGATCGCCAACATGAGCCGTGGTTGGTTCCCCGGCATACTTAAGATCCTGCGGTGCCGTGCCGATCACGGCGCCAGGATGGATGCGCACATCCGACCCGATCCGCGCACCGTTCGCCAGCACAACGTGCGACAGCAGCGACGTTCCATCGCCGATGACGACGTCATCTTCTACGACACAGAATGGCCCGATGTGCACGTTGGTGCCAACGGTGGCCTTCGGCGATACAATAGCGCTTGGATGAACAACCGTCATGATGCCACCTCGCGATCAACAACCGCAGCTTGCAGCTCGGCTTCGGCAACAAGCGTGCTACCAACGTAGGCTTTACCGCTGAGTTGTGCAATGTTGAATCGGAACCGGTCAAGCGACATTTCCATTACCAGCTGGTCGCCGGGGGTTACCTGGCCGCGGAACTTGACGTTATTCATCCCGGTGAAGACCACCAACTTCTGCTCGGGATCCACGCCGTAGGCGGTGAGCAAAATGCAGCCGGTTTGGGCCATTGCCTCGGTGATCAACACGCCAGGGAAGATTGGGCGGTTCGGGAAATGTCCCATGAATTGGGGCTCGTTAAACGTGATGTTCTTGATCCCGGTGATCTTCTTCTGTTCGACGTCGAACTTCGTGACCCGATCGATCATCAGGAACGGATAGCGGTGCGGCATCATCTTCAGAATCGCCTGAGCATCGAACACCATGCCTTCGGCTGGTGATGGCTGATACTTGCGAACCGATTTCTGCTGCTGATAGAGCTTCCGGACCATTCGGGCAAACTCGATGTTACTGGCATGTCCCGGACGGGCCGCGAGCACTTGGGCGTTGAGTCGGGTGCCGATCAGGGCTAGATCGCCGATCATGTCCAAGAGCTTATGACGCGCCGGCTCGTTCTTGAAGCGGAGGGTCTTATTGTTCAGCAGTCCGCTGCTTCCAAGAACGGCATTCTCCTCGATACCCAGATCTTTCAGTTTTGCTTGGAGTTCGGCGTCGGTGATGTCCTCATCGACAATCACGATGGCATTGTCGAGATTACCACCCTTAATCAGGCCTTGGTCTCGGAGCATCTCTACTTCATGGAGAAAGCAGAAGGTGCGGGCTGGCGCGAACTCGGTTTCAAACTCCCGCTCCAGATCAAACAGGCCGGTATGCTGCGATCCCAACGCCGGGTTGTTGTAATCAACCATGACCGTCACGCGGTATTTGTCGTTTGGCAGTGCCACGATTTCCGTACCACGCTGCTCATCAAAGTACCGGATGGGCTCCGTGACCACTAATTCTTCCCGCGGTGCATCCTGTTCGACGATGCCAACCTTTTGGATCATCTCGACGTACGGAAGGGCTGAGCCGTCCCCTACCGGGGGTTCGTTGTTGTCCAGCTCAATGAGCACATTGTCGATGCCCATGCCCACCATGGCAGCAAGCACATGCTCGACGGTATACACGCGAGCCTCGCCGTTGGCAATTGTCGTACCACGGGCAATCTCCACAACGTTGTCCACCACGGCCTGGACCGATGGCGACCCGGGCAGGTCGATCCGCACGAAGCGATAGCCCGTGTCGGGTCCGGCGGGCCTAAACGTCATGGTTGTGGTGCTGCCGGTATGCAGACCAACACCCGACATCGAAATCTCACCACCGAGGGTGCACTGCTTTTTACTCATGATCCTTGTCGTTGTCTTGCTGGTTCTTCGCGCGTTGTTTGAGTTCCTCGACGTCGGCGGCCAGCTCCGGAAGCCTGCGCAGAACACCCTCGATCCGAAGAGCGGTGCGGTGATCCTTGGCCGGAGAGCCGAAGTAGATGCCTGGCTGCGGGATGGCTTTGGCAACACCAGACTGTGCCATGACCGTCACATCATCGGCAGTAGCGATGTGACCAACGATTCCCACCTGTCCAGCAATGCGATTTCGTGCTCCGATGGTGGCACTACCGGAGATACCGGCCTGCGCGGCGATGGCAGTGTGCTGGCCAATGTGCACGCCATGGGCAATGTGCACCAGATTATCCAGCTTGACGCCGCTCTCAAGTACCGTACTGCCAACCGCAGCACGATCGATGCATGTGTTTGCACCAATCTCGACGTGATCACCAATGACCACGTTGCCTACCTGTGGAACCTTCTGGTAGGAACCATCGGTCTGTTCGAGGTAGCCGAATCCATCGGCTCCAACAACAGCACCGGCATGGAGGATGCAGTGCTGCCCGACCACGCATTCCTGGGCAATCGTCACGTTGCTGTGCATCACCGTATGGGCTCCAACCCGGACGTTGCGGTAGAGAACCACGTTGGCAACAAGCTGTACACCATCATCGACGACACATCCGGGACCAACGACACAGCCCGGACCAATGGAGGCCGAGGCGGCAACAACCGCCGATGGGTCGATCATGGCCGTTGGTGCGCGTACACCGTCGGGCAAGGGCTTGCCCTCTGCCACCAGGTGCATCAGCCCAACGAAGGCCCGGTAGGCATCCGAGACAATAATAACGGAGGTGCCTGGCGGTACGGCTGCAGCCACCTGCTCGGTGTAAAGGACTTCAGAAATCAGGACACATCCGGCCTTGGTGGTTGCCAGCTTGGCCGTATAGGTGGCCTTCGCCAGAAACGACACATCTGCGGACGTTGCTTGTTCCAACGTTGAGAGTCCATGCACCTGCGAGGGTGCCGACGAACTCCCTGCAGCAATCCGCCCCTTGCACTGGACTGCCAGATCCTTGACGGTACTGTGGAACCTCACCGCGGAATCTCCGTAGGCGGAGCCGGCTGTGTGGTATCAGCCGGCAGCGGCGGCGGCACCTCCGTTGGAGGCTCCGTAGGGATTACCGCCGGAGGCAGGTTGGACGGCAGCTGGCCCTCACGCATCGATGGCGGAACCGCTTCGTCAGGCGAGGGCGTTGGCTCGGGCTCGCGGGCCGTACTTCGGCGGCGCGAGCGCCGCGTGCGCGTTTCCTGCTGTTTGAGATTACGAGGATCGGCGTCGATGACCTCTTTCTGCTTGCGCTCAAGTTCATCGGCATCGATGCCGAGTTCCTGCATCACCTTGACGGTAAGGTCGTACTTAGCGTTGACGTACACCAACGGCTGTGCGCTCTTATCCCAGACGATGTCGTAACCATCAGCGGCTGCCACCTTCTGGATTCCAAGGTGAATCTTCTCCCAGATTTCCTTGTAGAGTTCCTCGGTTGTGCGATCGTACTCGCCGCCGGGCTCGAATTTGTCGCGGGCGAACTTGTCGCGCTGCCGTTTGCGATCATCAAGTTCGCGCTGCTTTTGATCGCGCTCCGACTCGCTCCAGATCAAGCGATTCTTCTTCATCTCGAGCTCGAGATCCTCGATATCCCGCCGGAACTGCTCGAGCTCCGTTTTCCACCCATCAACGAGCTGCTTCAGGCGTTCGTCGGCCTGCATCGAGGGCACATACTTCTTGCGGATCGTCTCGGTTGATACGTAGCCGATCTTCTGCGCCTGGGCCACCGAAAGCGCGGCCACGCTGCACAGCAGCAGAAGGATTCCTCGGACATGCAACAGGCGATCTACCATGGGCCCAGGCCATCGTGGGTGAAACGAGACTACTTCGATCCGCGCTTCATGCGGTCCAGCACCTTAAAGGTGATGTCGGCGGCGTCCTCGGAGTAGAGCACTACACCAACGGCACGGTCGAGCACCATGTTGAGCTTCTCTTCCTTGGCAACGTCGGAGATCGCCTTTTGTACCTTCTCACGAATCGGACGCAGGAAGGCTTCGCGCATCTGCTGCACTTCGGCGGTTTTCGTTTCCTGATATTGCAAAAACCTCATGCGAAGCGCGTTGAGCGACTCTTCTTCCTTCTTCTTCGCCTCGGCGCTCATCAGCGCTTCCTGCTTCTGATAGTCAGCAATGCGTGTTTCGAATTCCTTCTGCATCATCTGCAGCGTATCGCGAATCTTCAAACCCATCTCTTCGATGTCAGCCGATGCTTTCTGAGCCTCGGGGAGCTCCTTGATAATGGTTTCGGAGTTCACAAAACCAGCTTTAAACGACTGGGCATCTGCGGCGATACCAGCACCACTACCAGCCAACAGTGCTACGATCGAAAGAGCAAGTGCAAGCGTGCGAATCATACGGTTGAACCTGAGAAAAAAGTTGAGAATGGTGAAAGATCTCTGCAATTATCGACCGAACTGGAAGTGGAATTGCCAGCCCGACGTTACGCCGGTGAGCGGATCGGGGTCGAAGCCGTAGCCGACGTCGAAACCAATCAAGCCAATGGGGTTCAGCAACAGTCGCAAACCCACACCGGCAGCTCGATTCAGCGCAAAGGGATCAACGGTGCGAATGTTGGCCCACACGTTCCCCGCTTCGGCGAAACTAAGTAAATAGATCGGGATGGGATTGAGCGACAAGGCGAAGCGGAACTCCGCAAAAAACCGTGTCATGATCCTACCACCCAAGTTTTGACCGTTGGGCGCCAAGGGGCCGATCGAGTTGTCGCGATAGCCGCGCAGCGGTGTGAGGGCAAAACCACCCAGACCGTTACCACCCATGTAGAAGAGTTCCTGTGGAGGGATGGTTGTATCGTTGGCGAAGCCATCCACATAGCCCATCTGCGAGCCGAGGTACAGCACCAGGCGCGGATTGCCGTTGATGCTCAGCAAGGGATTGACGATGTCGAAGTTGAAGTTCACCTTGCCAAAGTCGGTGGTGCCGATTCCTAGGAAACCGGTTGTTCCGCGCAAGCTCAGTGCAAATCGCGAACCCGACGTGGGAAAGATCATGTTGTCGTACGAGGTACGCGAAATTGTCTGAGAGATGGTCAGTGCGGTATTCGTTCCGGCCCGCGAAAAGATCGATGCGGTGTTACTCTCGATCCGCTCGAAGCCCAAGCTCCAGTCGCCGCGGAAGAAGTCGTCCGGAAATCGGAATCGACGACCAACATTCACCTGTGCTCCCGTGCGGCGCAGGCTAATGTTGAAGTTCTGCTGAGTGTCGAAGATGTTGAAGCCAACGGTTGTCGGCTCGCCAAACAGCCACGGTTCGGTAAACGATAACTGGAACGTTTGGAGTCGCGAGGCCTGGCCGAACTCCCACTGAAAGGCCAGGATCTGTCCGGCACCACCACGCAGTGGCTCGGTAATGTCAAAGTTGTTGAGCGTGACGCCGACGGATCCCGTCAACCCGAAGACCCCGGCAAAGCCGATCGACGCATTAAAGGTGTCGGTTGAGCGCTCCTCAACGGTGTAGACCACATCCACGTTCGTGTTATCCACTGGTACAACCTGTGGTTGCAGATTCTCGGGGTTGAAGTAGTTCAACATCCCCAAGCCCTTCAGCGAGCGGATGATGGCAGCCCGGTTGAAGTAGTCGCCAGGCCGTGTGAACAGCTCACGACGAATCACGCGGTCGCGCGTCTTGGTGTTCCCGGCAATGGAGATTTTTCGAATGTTAAAGCGGTCGCCCTCCAGGACTCGGATGACCAGATCGACGGAGTCGTCGGCAACGCGCCGCAGGTCGGGCTCCAGGCGTACCGACAGGTAGCCATTGTCGTTGTAGAGCGAGGCAACGTCCGTCTGTGTTTCGTTCATCGACAAGTTCTGAGAGATCACCTTGCCGTTGTACAAGTCGCCAGGGTTGACACCCAAGCGCAGTTTGAGAATCTCCGACGGATAGACCGTGTTGCCCTCGAAGGTCACCGAGCGCAGATATACTTGGGGCCCCTCATGGATGCGAATACGCAGCGTGACCGTCTCGTTGACGTCGTCGAAGACCACCGTATCCCCGAGGATCTCGGCGTCTAAGAGCCCCTTCTCTAAAAACCACTGCTCGAGCAGTTTCTTGTCGGCGTCGTATTTGTCGGCGTCGTAGTCGTTGGACGACCAGAACTCGTACCATTCTTTGGTCTTCGTATCGCCGAAGGCACCGGACAAATCCTCGGCGGTGAAGATGTTGTTACCCTCGAACTCAATGGCTGCAACGGAATATTCCACGCCTTCGTCGATGGTCATTCGCAGGTCGAAAGCATTGATCGAGTCGGTTGGGACCAACTCGCTCTCGATGCGGGCGAACAGCATCCCCTCCTTCCGGTAGAGGTTCTTCACGCGCAGACGGGCGTCGTATTCGTCGTAGGCCGACATAATATCACCCGTGCGCTTGTCGATGGCTTTCAGGATGTCGTCGGTCGACAGATCGTCGTTCCCCTCGATGATTAGGGTTCGTAGGCGTGGTGCGGGCTGCACCTTGATGACCAAGAAGACACCAAGGGCCGTTTCGCGCTCCTTGACGATCTGGACATCGCTGAAGGTGCGCCGATTCCACAGATTGCGGATGGCGGTGACGAGATCGTCCGGTTTAGCCTCTTGTCCCACGCGCAGGCCAGAGTAGGCCACTACCGTTTCGGCATCCTCGCCCTGGGTAAGGCCGTCGACGGTAATACCGGCAATGATGGGAAGGCGCTGCTGGGGCTGCGCGGACATGCCCGCTGCACACAGCATCACCAGTACACCAACAATCAGCCCCTTACCGAAATGCATGCAGAATCCGTTGGAGGGTCGACATATCTGGTGAGGGGGCTTCGGCAAGCTGGGCGGACGTCTTTCCGAAGCGCCGCTCGCGACAGGCAAAGTCGGCAATGGCGTGCATGAACTCGCTGCGACGGAAATCCGGCCAGAGCTGCTCGGTAACGTAGATTTCGGCGTAGGCTGCCTCCCAAAGCAGGAAGTTGCTCAGGCGCATCTCGCCACTGGTGCGGATCACAAGGTCGGGATCGGGCATTCCGGAGGTTTGCAGGTGGGAGGCAATGGCCTCCTCGGTGAGATCTTCGGGAGAGAGCTTGCCACGTCGGACGTCGAAGGCGATCATCTGCACGGCTCTGGCAATATCCTGCCGACCACCGTAGCTCAAGGCGAGCGTGAGCGTAAGTCCCGTATTCGCCGACGTTTGGGCGATGGCCTCCTCGAGAACGCGCTGCACCGACTTGGGGAGCGCATTGGTTTTGCCGATGGTGCGGATGCGGACGTCGTTGGCGTGTAACTCCGCCAGCTCCTTGCGAAGGTAGGTTTCCAGTAACGCCATCAGGAACCGGACCTCGCCGGCAGGGCGTTTCCAGTTCTCCGTGGAGAACGCATAGAGTGTCAGGTGCGAGATCCCAAGTTGGGAGCTGGTCTTGACAACATCACGCACGCTTTCCATACCCTCGCGATGACCCTCAATTCGGGCACGATGTTGCTGTTGCGCCCACCGGCCATTGCCATCCATGATAATGGCAACGTGCCGCGGCAATCGCCCGCTGTCGACCAGCGTGGCCCGCAATGCCTTTTCATCGCTGGATAGGTCCTGATGCGACCACTTCACTCGGCTATTTCCCACCAGTTTTGATCGTTAACTGCCGATACATCTGCAGCGGCAAGACCACAAACATACCATCCGGGCAGGGACTGACGTGCGGAAAAACTTCGGCATTCTCTGGTGCTAACATTGTGTAATTCTAACAGCTTCCGTAAGTTCGTTGTCTATCTATCGTGTACGACTGAGGATCCTGTGAACGTCACCAAAGCCGATATCGTCGACAAGATCGCGACGCAGACGGGGCTGACCAAGTTCGAGACGAAGGCCGTTGTAGACGGCTTTCTCCTGAGCGTTATTGAGTCGCTTTCCGAAGGAAAGCGGATCGAGCTGCGTGGATTCGGTGTGTTCTCAGTGAAGAGCCGTAAACCACGAATGGCCCGCAACCCGCGTACGGGAGATCCCGTGCCGTTGGAGGAGCGATTCATTCCTACGTTTAAGGTTTCATCGGAGTTCATGGAGCGGGTGCGAACCCAACGTGCTGGCGAGCCGGAGCATGCGTCCGCCTCACCAGCATCACCGGATAGTACCACCAGCACGGCATTGGAATGACCACGTCGGAGCGTCCGCAATCGGCAATGAAGCTGTGGATTGGTGCGGTAGGAATTGTTCTTTTTGTAGCCGGTGTTTCCTTCGGGGTACAACGGTACCTGGTAGATCAGGCAACGGAGGAGGGGCGGCCAGTGGCCGAGCAGCGGGCGGCGCAACGTGCCGAGCAGCAGGCTCAGCAGGAGCGCACCGACACGCTGGAGAAGATGCTGCTGATGGTTCAGCAGCGCTTGGAGGACTCCCCTCTGGACAGCATGCTGGTGATTTCAGCGGCCAACATTGCCTACGACCTTGGTGCATTTGCGGTGGCGGAGGTGTATTACAACCGCTTCCTCGATAGCATCGACCCGCGAAATACCGCTGCGGCGATCGACCGTGCCTTCGTGGTGTTCAAGCAAGGGCGTCACAGCGATGCCGAGGGTATGCTGCAGAGGATCATCGATGCCGATCCGAGGAATCAGACGGCGATGTACAACATGGCATTTATGACGTACGAACGTGGGCAGGTAGAAGAAAGCCGGATGTGGATGGAGCGCGTGGTTGCGGCCGACCCATCCAGTCAGATCGGAAAAACAGCAGCCGAAGTCTTGAAACAGCAGAAATCACAACCATAATTCATTATCAACTCCACATCACCTAGCAGGACCACCTATGCCATGCGGAAAGAAGCGGAAGCGCCATAAGATGGCAACGCATAAGCGCAAGAAGCGGCTTCGTAAGAACCGTCACAAGAAGAAGAACAGGTAGGTTGTTTGACAACATGTCTACTACAGCGGAAGTCCTTAGGGTCTTCCGCTTTTTTTTGACAATCACGAGCTGATCACTCGACACCACGCTTCGGCCCGTATGGTATTTGGACTTCTCGCCGCTGTGGGTACCCTCGTTGCATGGACGGGCGGCACCTTTGCCTTTCTGACGGCATCACGCCGCATCCCCCCGGCGTTGCTCAACCGCAGCCGTTTGCTCTTGGCAGCCGTCGCAACGGCCGTCCTGGCCATCGCCTTTCGTGCCCTGCTGCCCTGGCAGCTCTGGACCCTGCCTACGGTCCATCAGTGGGTGTGGCTGGGAGCATCGGCCCTGGTAGGACTTACCGTGGGGGACTTCTTCGGGTTTACGGGTCTGCGGATCCTCGGTGCCCGTCGCCAGAGCGTTATTGGCACCATCGCGCCCGTTGCCGCGGGCATCGGCGCATGGCTCCTCTTGGACGAATCGATCTCCGCTGTCGGCGTGCTGGGGATGGCCTTGTCGATCGGTGGCGTGATGTGGGCAATGAGTTCCGCCGAAGAGCGCACCGATGTCCACCGCGAGGGCTACGGAACCTTCACCACTGGCGTGCTGATGGCCATCGGCGGAGCACTCTGCCAGGGCTTCGGCTTGGTGCTGGCCAAGATCGGCCTGTCCGGAGATGGTTCGCAGTTGCATGTAGTCCATGCCGCACACCTGCGGATGATCGTAGGCTTTAGCCTGACGTACCTTCTCGATGCCCTTCGGCGCGACCGCATCCGCCCTCTCCGGGAAGCCTTCGCCGATCGGGCCGGTGCCCGTACCATGGTCATTGCAACCTTGCTTGGCCCGGTAACCGGAGTGTCGCTGTCGCTCTATGCCGCCAACACCTTGGGAGTCGCCGTTGCCCAAACGATCTTTTCGCTGGTGCCGTTTTTGGTGATGGCGGTTGCGGCTGTTCGACAACACGAAAAGATTCGCTGGCAGGCCGTCGCCGGTGCAATCATTGCCGTAGCAGGTGTGGTGCTGTTGGTAACTTCGTAAGATGTTTGCTCCCCTTCTCCTCTCGCTGACTATCGCAGCATCGACTGCATCCGACTCCGCAGACGTTGACAGCATTGAAACATCTCCCGTGGTCGTGAGTGCCTCTCGCTGGGCCGAGCGCGCCAGCGCCGTTTCGCGGGAAATCCTCACCGTAACGCCGCTCCAGATTACACGCCGCCAGCCCCCTACCACTGCCGATGCCCTTGCCCAGACTGGTCTGGTCCATGTGCAGAAATCTCAGCTGGGAGGGGGCTCGCCCATGCTTCGCGGCTATGCCGCCAACGCGGTGTTATTGGTTGTGGATGGGGTGCGGATGAACAATGCGATCTATCGATCCGGGAACCTGCAGAACTCCATCACGATCGATGCTGCCGGCGTCGACGGAATGGAGATCCTCATGGGGCCGGGGTCGGTGCAATATGGTAGCGATGCCATGGGCGGTGTGATGGTGTTCACCACCCGTCGTCCCACCTTTGCGGATTCATCCGTTCACCTGGGCGGTACGGCGATGCTGCGGTATGCCTCAGCGGCCAACCTGCGTTCCGGAAGCGTGGCCATCGATCTTGGCTCGACCACCCTTGCCTCATCGACGGTGGTGTCGGTGTCCAGCTTCGGCGATCTTCGCGGAGGCGCCAGCTTCATGCCGGCCTATCCGGACTTTGGGCGCCGGCCGTGGTCCGTAGAGCGCGTTGCCGGACGGGATAGCTTGGTAGTGAATCCACGCCCCGAGGTGCAGATTGGGTCGGGATACGATCAGGTGAATGTGCTGCAGAACCTCCATTGGCGCCTTGGCGAGCGAACCACGCTGGAGTACGGTGGGATCTTTACGACGTCGTCGAACGTACCACGCTATGATCGGCTGATTGAAACTCGTAATGGTCAGCCGCGGTTCGCCGAGTGGTACTACGGTCCGCAGTTGTTTACCATGCACTCGCTGACCTATCGACAGCCGGATGCCACCATCACGGCGTCGATGCAGTACACGACAGAGTCGCGCAACGACCGCCCCTTTCAGTCGAACCTCCTGCGTCGGCAGAACGAGCTCGTGTGGGTGGGGTCGATCAACGCCGACTTCCGACAGGAGTTCGGCAGCGGTCCCGATGAGCTCGACCTCTACTACGGTGCCGAGGCGTATGTCAACAGTGTGCAATCCAACGCTGATCGGCTCAACATTGTTGATGGTACCACCGTACCGACAGCATCACGCTACCCCAACGGTGGTAGCCTTGTGCGTTCAGCAGCCGTGTATGGGCAAGTGCGCTACGGAGTCTCGGACCGACTAACGCTAGCCGGTGGCCTTCGCGCGACGGCCTACGATTTGCAGTCGACGATTGCCGATACCACGCTCTTCCCCTATCCGTTTACGAACCTCTCGCTGTCTACCGGGGCCCTGACGGGGTCGGTGGGTGCTACGTGGAGAATGTCCGATGCCATCACACTCCATGGTAATGCAGCATCCGGCTTTCGGGCGCCCAACGTCGACGACATTGCCAAGGTCTTCGAAACCGGGCCGGGAGTTCTCGTTGTACCCAATCCGAATCTTGGGCCCGAGTACGTCCGCACCCTCGAAGCCGGTGTGCAGTGGCGTCTGTGGCGCGCCGTTACGGCCGAGGTGAATGGATATACGTCGTTTGCCACGGATGCCATCGAAGTGCGTCCATCAACGCTTGATGGTGCTGATACGATCCAGCTTGACGGCGTTCCTACGGCCATCTATGCCAACACCAATCTTGGACGAGCACGCATCTCTGGACTTTCGGCTAAGGTGCAGGGCACGATCCTTGAACGCCTGTATCTGGTAGCGACGGCCGCCTACACCTACGGGATCAACCCAGAAGACCACACGCCGATCAGCCATATCCCCCCGGCCTTCGGTACCGTGCAGCTGCAATGGCAGCGGCCAACCTGGAGCATTGGTGCTCAGCTCTGGTGGGCGGCAGCCCAAACATTCGCTCAAATTCCGATGGACGACGAAGTCAAGGTGGGCATCAACTATACCGCCGATGGCACACCGGCGTGGCGACGGCTAGATCTCACGGCTCGCATTCAGCCGACAGCCACGATCGAGGTGAATGTGTTGCTTGAAAACGTCTTCGACCTGAACTACCACACCTTTGGTAGTGGTATAAGCGCACCGGGCCGTAATCTTTCGATTACGGCCCGGTATCTCTGGTAAGCACTATGCAGATCGGCGGTTACTTGGCGATGGCCGAGGAACGGCGCTCGCGAATCACCGTTACGCGGATCTGACCCGGATATTCCATCTCGGTTTCAATCCGCTTGGCGATGTCGGTGGCGAGCTGGTCGGCGCGCAAGTCGTCGATCCGCTCCGGCTCGATCATCACGCGTACTTCGCGACCGGCCTGAATGGCAAAGGTCTTCGTCACACCGTCGAAGGACGTGGCGATTTCCTCGAGCTGCTGCAGACGCTTGACGTAATTCTCCAGCGACTCGCGGCGAGCACCTGGGCGGGCACCGGAAATCGAGTCGGCCGACTGCACCAGCACGGCAATCGGAGATTCCATCTCGATGTCGTCGTGGTGGGCACCAACGGCGTTGACCACCAGTGGGTGCTCCTTGAATTTCTTCGTCAGCTCCAAACCAAGCAGGGCGTGCGGTCCTTCAAGGTCGCGATCAACCACCTTGCCAATATCGTGGAGCAGGCCGGCTCGCTTGGCCATGTTGACGTCCAGACCAAGCTCGTTGGCCATGATACCACACAGGTATCCAACCTCGATGCTGTGCTGAAGCAGATTCTGACCATACGACGAGCGGTACTTCATCCGGCCGATGTGGCGCACTAGCTCTGGGTGGATGTTGTGAATCCCCAATTCCATGAGGGCGTTCTCACCCACACGGATGATTTCTTCTTCGAGCTCCTTGGTGACCTTCTCCACAACCTCTTCGATGCGAGCCGGGTGGATGCGACCATCTCCCATCAGACGCTCCAGAGCCACCCGGGCGACTTCGCGACGGAAGGCATCAAAGCCACTGATCACCACAGCTTCTGGCGTGTCGTCGATGATCAGGTCGATGCCGGTAGCAGCTTCAAACGCCCGAATGTTTCGACCTTCCTTACCGATGATGCGGCCCTTCATTTCGTCGTTGGCGATGGTCACCACCGATACGGTGCTTTCTACGCAGTGATCGCTGGCCGTCCGTTGAATGGCCATCAGGACAATGCGCTGTGCTTCCTTCCGCGCATTCACCTTGGCGTCGTCGCGCACATCCTTGATCATCTGCGCAGCCTCGGCCTTGGCATCGTTGACCAAGTTCTCCATCAGGAATTTCTTGGCGTCGTCCTTGCTCATGCCGGTAATGCGCTCTAGACGCTCGTTCTGCTCGGCAACAAGCTCATCAATCTGGCGCACCTTCTTCTCAATCGACGATGCCTTGGTGGTGAGCTCCTGCTCCTTCTGTGAGAGCTGCTTTTCTTTTTTCGAAATCGTCTCAAATCGCTCGTCGACGGCTTCCTCACGGCGCTTGATATCCTTTTCCGCCTGGCGAACCTTGGCGTCGCGCTGATCGCGCTCTTGTTCGGCCTTGCGGCGCTCGCGGGAAATCTCTTCCTTGGCTTCGAGCAGTTTCTCTTTCTTGAGGGCGTTAGCCTCTTTGCCAGCCTCACTGACCAGGGCTTGCGCCTTGGCTTCCGCTTCGGCAAGAGCGGCGGCGGCCGACTTCTTGCCTACGAGGAACGAAATCAGGAATCCGACAATCGCCCCCCCGGCGATAATGACGATTCCCATGGTAGTGCTATCCATGCAAACTCCTTTTGTAAAAATGAGCCGCATTCTTCCGCGACAGGGACCGAAGTCCCCCGAGGTAGAAAAAGAACCACCGTTTCCGCACTGTGGGTATCATCCTTGCGCTCGCTGACGTCCACTGAATGGCTGCACCCGAAGTGCGGCAACCAGCACAGCCGGTTGCACCATTACTGCAGATGATTCACTGCAGCTGAGGCCTGCCATTGAACACCAGAGCCTGATTCCCTGGTTGAAAAATTTATACGGTTCTTTTCAAACGTGCGACAACAGAAGAATGCGGCTACGCTTCCTCCTGAGCCTCTACGCGCGAGGACTCGTGGGCTACACGGGTGGATGGGTTCGGACGGCGCAGCGGGCTCGACGGCTTAGCTGCAGGCCTGTTTCAGGAATGCTGTCATCCTCTCGATCTCGCGTACCGCCGCCTCGAGGGCCGCTGCATCTGCTGCACGGCGTTCTTCGGAGGTGAGATACTGCTCTGCCATGTTCACTGCAGCCAGCAGGTGCAGCGTGGACGTGGACTGATCTGGAATGGATTCCTGAAGCGTGTGAAGTTGTTGATTGACTTCCCGAACGGACGATCTAATAAGCTCTTCGTTTTCTCCACGAAGAGTAAGCTCTTTTCCACCAATGGTTACACGAATCGCCTTCGACATAGGTCGGCTCAGCGTCGGTTGTTACTAATTGTACATCATAAAGTTACGAAAGTTCACCCAATTCCTCCAGGCGGTCGGCCAAGGCTTCTAGCCTGGCTGCGAGTGCCTCGAGAGCTACGGCATCGGCCTTCAGCCGCGCATTTTCCTCTCGCAGCGCTTCCATCAGCGCGGACGCCAGCCGAATCTGCGACCAGAGCTCCTGGAGGGGCTCGTTGCTGCCGTCGGTGGTATGGGTTGAGCTCATTACATGCCTCGAACGGTGGCCCCCAGATGCGCCTGTGCTGCTGCTACAACGGCCTGCATCGATGCCTCGACGTCGGCCTCCACCAGCGTACGCTCCCGGCTTTGAAACGTGAGTGCTACAGCTACGCTCTTGTTTCCGGCTCCGAGCTGCTGTTCATTGCGGTACACATCAAACACCTCCGCGGCCGTGCACAGCTGGCCAGCCGCCAGGCGAACACTACGCACGATCTCGGCTGCCGTGGTGCCCTCGGAAAGGACCATGGCCACATCCCGGTGGATCGCGGGGTATGGGGCTACCGGCGTGTACCGAGGCTGCGTGATGGGCACCGTGCGCAGGTTCACTTCCGCAGCATATACGGGCAGACTAATGTCCTCGGTGGCAGCCAAGGCGGGGTCGACTTGCCCGACCCAACCAACCGTGCTTCCTCCGATGACCAGAGCTGCACGATTCTCCGACCACACGAGGGCCTCGGGCGTGGCGCGATCATCAACCTGCACGGATCCCAACACCTGCAGATCACCGAGCAGATCGTATACATCCAACGCCCGCGCAGCGCTACTCCAGTGTTGAGGCTGGTGCCCTACCACTACCAGCGCCAATCGCTCCGTTTGCTGCACGCCCTCTGGATGTGTGGCATCGCTGGCAAACACCGAACCGATCTCCATGAGCCGCAGTGTACTGCGGCCATGGCGCAGATTCCGTCCGGCCACGGCCAGGAGTCCTGGAATGAGTGAGCTTCGCATCGCTGAGAACTCTACCCCCAGGGCATTGCGTAGGCGCACGGGGCTGGCAGATTCCGGCAACCCCCAGCGTGCCATCTCCGGCGATTGCAGCACAGCGGTAATGCAGTCGGCATAGCTCCGCGCCGCCAACTGCGTGCGCACGGCGGCCCGTCGGGCCATCTGTGCTCGGCCACCGGCGGCCTGTACCGCATCGGGTAGCGTAGCACCGGTCATGTTCAACCGGCCCCACTCCGCTGCTGGGACGTTGTTAATGCCATGGAGTCGCATGACCTCTTCTGCTAGGTCGATTTCTTCACTGATGTCCACACGCCATGTGGGCGGGGTCACCAGGCAGCTGTCGGCATCGTGCTCGGTTACTGCGCATCCGAGTGCCGTGAGCATCGTTCGGATGGTGTGGTTATCCACGTCAATACCGTTGATGGCCCGCAGGCGGTGGTATCGTGCACGAATGGGTTCTGGTGCGACGGGGTGTGGATACACCTCTTCGACTGCGCCGGCAGAGCCCCCTGCCAACTCCACGATCAATTCCGTTGCCCGCTGCAGGGCGACGAGCACATTGGCAACGTCGATTCCCCGCTCGAAGCGGTACGAGGCGTCGGTGCTTAATCCGAGCGTCTTTGCTGTTTTCCGGATGCTCGAGGGCAGGAAGTACGCACTCTCCAGAACGATGGAGGTGGTGCTGTCGTCGATTTCGGAGTTCTGTCCGCCCATCACACCGGCAATGGCAACGGGCCCCTGCTGATCACAGATCATGAGCATGGTAGCGTCAAGCGTCCGTTCTTTGCCGTCCAGCGTGGTAAACGCCTCGCCAGCGGTAGCGGTCTTGACCGTGATCGCTCCACCGCGCAGCTTGGCGGCGTCGAAGGCATGCAACGGCTGCCCAAGCTCCATGTTGACGTAGTTGGTCACATCCACAACGATGTTTCGCGGGCGCAGCCCCATGGCTAGCAGACGCTTCTGCATCCACTCGGGCGACGGCCCAATACGCACGCCGTCGATGCGCTGCAGAGCATAGCGAGGAGCCCGATCGGTGTCGACAACCGCTATCAGGTCCGTTGGTGGTACCGACGCTGATCGTCCGGATGCGGGCGTCTGAACCCGTACCGCCGACTCGTGGTCGGTCTCCTGTACTGTGATGTACGCTGCCAGTTCTCGCGCTACACCAAGGTGCGAGTTACAGTCGGCCCGGTTCGGTGTATTAAACACGTCAAAGACGGTATCGGTGATTCCAAGGGCCTCCGCCAGTGGCGTGCCGGGCTCGGCGCTGATGTCCAACACCCATATGCCATCGGCATGATCGCCAAGATTCAACTCCGTTTGCGAGCAGATCATCCCGTTGGATTCCACACCACGCAGCATGCGCTTGCCAATCGTAAAGCCGCCGTTGGGAACCACCGCTCCATCGAGTGCTACGGGCACGGTTTGTCCGGCCGCCACGTTGGCAGCGCCACAGCAAATGGTGCGCAGCTCCGGCTCGCCAACGTCCACCGTACAGACGGACAGCTTATCGGCTTTGGGATGTGCCTCGCGGGTTACAACCTTCCCTACCACGATGCGGTGCAGTGCAGCAGCCTCGTTGTGGATATCCTCCACTTCCAGACCCAGATCGGTCAACACGGTAGCAATACGCTCATCCGGCCAGACCGATCGATCAAGCGTGACAAATTCCTCCAGCCAGGTTCTCGAGATTTTCATGATGTCTCTTCGGGTGGCCCGCAGTGATAATCTAGCTCAACAAAATTCTTCGCCGTAATGGCCAAAGATACACTCCGCAACGCGTTATCTGTCCTATTTGCACAGCGCCTTTGGTCATGATCCAAAAGTTCCGTATTCTTGTTGTCCAGTCACGCACGCGCCTGACTCACATCGCGGGGTGGAGCAATTGGTAGCTCGTCGGGCTCATAACCCGAAGGTTGTAGGTTCAAGTCCTGCCCCCGCTACAAATCCAAACTAGTAGACCCTTGTAAATCAAAGACTTACAAGGGTCTTACTATTTTTGGCTTACGGTTTGGCTTACGGTTTTTCGACGTATCTCCACAAGCTCTATCGTCACTAGACAGGTCTCGCAGCTGATGAGCACACTTGCTTTCACGCAAACGCAGGCAGAATTCCTGACGCTCGTTGCCGACGCACGTCCCCGTTACTGGGAGTATGAGTGTCGCGTGAAAATCTTGGACGCTCACCAAAGTGGAACGCTCGCTGAAACGCTCGAGAGTTTGACTGAGGTACGCAATCAGCTCAAACGCGGCATCTTGGAGCTACCACCAGCACGGAATCTAAGTCAACATATCAGTCAACCTGCGCGGTACCAGCAACCTCCCGAGCCGCCGCAGATCGTGATGTTTCGCGTTGGAAACGACGGCCAACGTATCTACGACTTTCTCCCCTTCTCCGGCAATGATCCAATGGCATGGTTGCTGGCTGCCTACGAGAATGCTACCGAGCTGTTACAGATCACTGAGGAGCTTATTACCGTGTGCTTGCAGGCTCCTCAGCACTCTACCGACGAGGTGCTCTTTACGCTTGATCCCCCACTGCACGTGCACGACGCGCGAATCGCCATCCTTCAGCGATGGACACAGCACTTTAAAGGTCTTACGGCCGCAGATGTGTTGCGCATCTTCGACACGCGTCATGGCGAGCTTGTGATGCAGCAGACAACGAAATGGAAGAATGCCTTGATTGTTGAGAGTATCCGAAAGGGTCTTGGTCTGCAACCCCGTGTTCTGCGCCATGTGTATGTGCAGCACGATACCGGCGACCACGAATCATGGCTTACCGACGGGGATCCACCCCAGAACCGCTTCGGTATGCACGTAAATTCGGCCCGTTCGAAGGGGTTCGACGAGTTTCACTCGCTCGAAGAAGAGGCTCTTGAGCTCACGCAAGCTTTGTCACAGATCGTTAGTCTATAACATCCTCTCCGACGCTCAGAATTTGGGCACGGAAGCCCATTCACACTGCCGTTTTTCTATACCATTCAGGGCTGCTTCTGAACCACCCAGGCCCAGCAAACTCGGGATTATTGTGAACAACATTGTTTCACAAACCGAGGACCTGAATGGAACCTCAGTCGGACATTCGAGCACTCAAGGAGGTACTCCGCGACCTCATGCTCAACGAGCTCGTGCCATTGGTGGTACGGGCACTCGCATCATCTGATCGTAGACCTTCCGATCAACGATCACTGTCACAGGAAGAGGCAGCCCTTCTATCGCGCCGCGAGGCGGCACGCACGCTGGCTGTATCGACACAGACCATAGCAGCAATGATCCGCGATGGTTCACTCGATCATGTGCGCGTTCGCAGACGTGTCCTCATACCGCAGAGGTCTCTACAGGCCTATATGGAAAAGCAGCTGGAGGTGCACGGTTCATCTGCAAAAGAAGGGAGCGCTGGCCGATGACCACACGCAACCATATCTATCATACAGCTGATGGCCTGCCTCATATGCGTATGAAGATTGTGCAGCACGTACCAGGCAAAATGCGCTACACTGCCTTTCGCCGCAAAGATGGTGACTGGAAGCCAGGCGTCCGTGGCCTGACTCGATATCTCTACAACCTGCCTGCCGTTATTGAGCGCAACTCGATGGGTGGTGTTATCATCGTGGTTGAAGGTGAGAAGGATGCCGATCGTGCTACAAACCTTGGCTACACGGCAACAACGAATCCCTTTGGTCCAGGACATTGGCACGATGGAATGTCGGAATACTTGAGCGAAGCAACCGTGATCATCATTCAGGATAACGATGACGCTGGCAAGGCGCACGCTCAAGCAGTGCGTGCTAGCCTGTTGAAGGCCGGTGCATGTACGGTGGAGATCCTGGACTTAACGACTCTCGAGCCTAAGCTGGGATCGGGGGCCGATCTATCGGACTACCTCGACCACGGGGGTAGTGCTGAGCTCCTGCGGCTGGCCATTGATCGACTCAGCAATATCGTGCGTGATGATGAGGCTACCGATCGAATTGTACAGCCACCGACCGTAGTCCTTGATACGCTTCCTGTACCTCTCCGCGACCTGCTGATCAGCACCACGGATCCTTATCAGCGAACGGCGTTGTTGGCCGCTAGCTTGGTAACCGTTGGATCGATCCTTCCGAACGTGCGAACTCTGTATCACGGCAAGTATTACAGCCCGGCGTTGTACCTCTTTGTTGTTGGGCCACCAGGATCTGGAAAGGGTTCGCTGCTTCCGGCTCTGTTACTCGTGCAACCGATTCATGATGAGTTGATGAGAGCTTCACGCGAAGCACGAAAAGAGTACCAGCGTTTGGTGCGGGAGCACGATGCTTCTGGCCCTGCACCCACACCTGAGGAACCTACCCGACAGATTCTGATTGTACCGGCAGACAGCACGGGTCCGGTGATTGTGCGCAGTATCTGTGAGAATCCGGCCGTGTTGCTCTTTGACACTGAGGCCGATACAATACAGACTGCACTGCGGGCCGAAACAGGCAGTATCTCCAGCGTTCTTCGTAAGGTATGGCAGCACGAGCCAGTAAGCCGTGCCCGAGCTCGAGATAGCGAGTACGTGAGCACTACGACGCCGCATTTCTCGATGGTGTTGACTGGTACCCCGGACCAGGTAGTGGCACTGGCCAGTCAGGTTGCAAATGGTTTGATGAGCCGGATATCCTTCATCGAGTTCCCTGAGCAGCGATTGTACCGCGACCCATTTGACGAATCAGCCGCAGTCCCCTATCAATCGGCTCAGGCACTTGCATCAGACATTCAACAACTGTGGCAATACCTTCACGATGCTGGTGATGCAGCAGAGTTTGTTGTAGTGCTGTCGGACCACCAGAAGGAATGGTTCAGGAAGCACTTTGGCGACACCTACGAGGACGTTCTTGAGGACTGGGACCGCGCCACTACGTTACGTGCGGGCATTATGACCATACGTCTCGTGACGATTCTCACTACCCTGCGTTACTGGTTCGACCGCCGTTGCCTGGATCGGCGCATGGCAGCATCTAACGCTGACTTCGACCTAGCCATGAAGCTTGGTGAGTACTTCCGACGAAATACGAATTCATTCATCGACCGCTTTGAAGTGGTCAAGCGAGAGGTTCTACCAGCACAGGAAAAGAGAAAGGCTACATGGTTTTCGAACCTGCCACCCGAGTTCGATGCAAAAACGGCTGTTCGCATCGGCGAGTTCATGGGTATCGCACGATCCACCGTGTTTCGAATCCTGCGCAAGGATCGCCGTATTCATTGCATTGGTAGGTCGCGCTACAGGAAGGTCCAGGAACAATCATGACGATACTATTGCCAGCTCACACCATTGGGAACAGTGAGACTTTGAGACAGTTTCATAGTCCCATCGTCTCAATGGCTCCATTTCGCGTTGCAAAAAACATACTGTAAGGCCCTGTAACGGCACTCTCGAGGGACTAAACCATGAGTACTTGAGTTCGCACATGGCCCATCAACAGTTCATTTCGGTATCATTTCGGTGCTAATTCTGCCAGAAACGGTCAGTATGCGCCATCAATGGACAATCCCGGACATTCGACCACCGTATTCGATACAATCACCATGAAACACGACATAAAAACCGCTAGTCCTTCTCCCTCCCGCAGCTACCAGCCCATTACGTGTCACGAATTGGGCTTGATCCTGAAGAAACTGGGCTTCAGCCATCGCGAGTTTGCACAATTCATCAACCGTAGCCGGTCGTATGTGAGCAGCATCATCAACAGCCGAGGTGAACCACCGTACCGACTCATCGAGGCGCTCCAAGAAATGGCCACACCACAATGGTATAACGTTGCACTGCAGGCTATCCGGAACGACGAGCAAGCCCGCCTCGACCACGAACGACAACTTCGAGATTCACGAGGCGGACCGTAAGGGGGCATTTTCGGCTGATTGCCGAGGTTGTTGAGGATGTCTGGTGCATGGACTTTGCTGTGGATCGACGCATGAATGGACGAAACACGGGCGCCTTGGTTGGCAAAGCTGAGCGCTTTATCGGCACCTACAAGCTGGTGGTCCTCAATGCCGAGATGTTTGCATCCTTGCACGAAGCCGCGGCCATCACACGCCAATGGCTAGGATGTAACACTCGGTCTTGACCAGCTCCAGCTCCTCTTTCAGACGCCGCGACTCGCCATCCTCGGCCTGCGCTCCTGCCGTCAACCAACGTGTGGAAGTTCAATACGACTCGCAGCCTGTTCATTCTTAATTCTGAGTGATGGCATACACCATGTCACCGACGTACCGGCGGAACGACTCGTTCTCTACGAATTGCTTGTACACCTGCGTATCGTCCTTGAGCAGGAGCTGCATCACGTTCGCAAGCGCTTTGTCGTGGGCCAGGCGCGCCGTATGAGGTGTGTTCTCCTTTGCGTTCTTGTACGCCGCATCGGCAGCAACCTTGGGCGCGATGTCGTCACGGATGCGCTGGGCAACCCGGTCCGTATCACTGAACAGTGTGCCGAACTGCTCGTTGAATGCCTTGAGAATGTTGCTGAGTCGGTCAAGCTCGGGCTCCGGCTTGCGTCCGCTAGAATCCGTCGGAACGGGATCGATCTCCGCGTCAGCATCCGCCAGTGCGATCTTCATCGCTGCCTTCTTCTCCACGCGATAACTGTCCATGTCGATCGCTTCAAGGATGCCCTTCGACAGGTCTTCTTCCTTCGGTGCTGGCAGCTTTGGTGTAAGCAGGTTGAGGAAGATCGAGAGCTTCTCCCACTCGGCATTGCTGTAGGTGATTACCGACGAGAGGAACGCATAGGTGCGACAGAACACCTTGGCCTTGCCTTTAAAGTTTACCTGACCGTCTTCGTCGAGGCGCTCGCGATACTCTGCCACACAGGCATCAAGGATCGGATCGAGCGTATCGCGGTCTGCCCCTTCAAGGAATCGTTCGACGACTTGAGAGACCTGCACAGGGGAATAGACCTGCGCTTCGTCGAGCGCGAGCTTTAGATCGTGGAGCTTATTGGGGTCGGTCTCATCCGCAAGCAAGGTGGTGCGATAGTAGTCCTGAAACGCAAAGGTGATCGCCTCGCTATTGTTCTGGAAGTCGAGCACGAAGCAGTCGCGTTTGTGCGGATGCGCCCTATTGAGACGTGAGAGCGTCTGCACAGCCTTGATCCCTGCGAGCGGCTTGTCGACATACATGGTGTGGAGCAAGGGCTCATCGTAGCCGGTTTGAAACTTGTCGGCACAGATAAGGAAGCGGTATGGATCTGTCTGGATCTTCCCTGCGATGTCGTTACTGGGGAAGCCGTTGAGCGTAGCCTCGCTTACTTTAACTCCGCCGTGCTCGTGTTCACCGGAGAAGGCCACGATGGCCTGATACGGACTCTTTCGCTCTGCGAGGTAGGCCTTGAAGGCATGGAAGTACTGGATTGCTCGCTCAATGCCGCTGGTGATGACCATTGCACGTGCCTCGCCCCCTACCTTGCCGGCAGCCATCACCTGCTCGTGAAAGTGATCGACCATGATCTCGGCTTTGAGTCGGATGGCGTGGTCGTGACTCTCCACATAGCGACGCAACTTCTTCTTCGCCTTCTTCGTGTCGAATTCCGGATCGTCATCGGACTTCTTCACGAGTTTGTAGTAGCTCTCCACCGGCGTGTATGACTTTAGGACGTCGAGGATGAAGCCCTCTTCGATAGCCTGCTTCATCGTGTAGCTGTGGAAGGGGCGATGCTTGACCTTGCCTTCAGCATCGGGAGGAAGTGCCTCGCCGAACATCTCGAGCGTCTTGTTCTTTGGTGTGGCGGTGAAGGCGAAGTAGCTAGCATTGGTAAGCATTTTGCGCGCCGCCATGCGCCGCTCGAGGGCTTCGTTGATTGAATCCTCTGGATCAGGGTCTTCATCATCACCGTTGTGTGCACCACCCAGTGCCTCACTCATCGCTGCCGACGTCTTGCCACCTTGACTCGAGTGTGCCTCGTCGATGACGATGGCGAAGGTCTTGCTGCCTTCGGTGGCGATCTCGTCGAGGATGTGGGGAAACTTCTGCACCGTCGAGACGATGATCTTCTTGCCCTGATCGATGAATGCGCGCAAGTCCCCGGAACGCCGGGCGTGACCAACCGTTGCACCAACCTGCATGAAGTTCTTGATCGTTGTCTGGATCTGGTCGTCCAGAATCCGCCGATCCGTCACAACGATGACCGAGTCGAATACCTCACCACCGTCACCATCAACCCGCTTGAGGCCGATTAGTTGATGGGCGAGCCACGCGATGGAGTTGGACTTGCCGCTTCCTGCAGAGTGTTGAATGAGGTAGCGTTTCCCGGCCCCATTACTGCGGACATCCTGGAGCGCTGCACGAACCAGACTCAGCTGATGGTAGCGTGGCCACACTTGTTTACGTTTCTTCTTGCCTGTTTTAGAGTCCTTCTCCTCGACGATCTGCGCATAGTTCTCGATGATGTTCGTGAGACCAGCCCGCGTGAGGACTTCCTTCCATAGATAGTCCGTCTTCAGTCCATGAGGATTTGGCGGATTGCCGGCACCGTCGTTATGACCCTTGTTGAACGGAAGGAACCACGAACCCTTTCCCTGCAGGTGTGTGCACATTCGTACTTCGCTGTCGTCCACGGCAAAGTGCACCGCGCATCTACCAAGTTCAAAGAGCTTCTCGCGCGGGTCGCGGTCTCGCTTGTACTGCTCTACGGCATCGGCAACGGTCTGCCTAGTGAGTGAGTTCTTGAGTTCGAAGGTTGCCAGAGGCAGTCCATTGATGAACAGAGCCAGATCAAGTGCACGACGCGTCTCATCGTTGCTATACGCAAGCTGTCGCGTAACCGAGAAGCGGTTCTTTGCATGTAGTGCTTCGGCCTTGGCATTACCAGGTGTAGGCGTGCCGTAAAGGAGCGTGAAGTGAAGTGGCCCATGGTCCACACCCTTGCGGAGAACATCAATCGCTCCGCGCTTCCCGATTTCGCTCGAGAGCCGCGTGAGGAATTTGAGACGGGTGATATCCTTCGAATCGTTCTCGTTTGTGATGCCGAGCTTCGCGAAGGTATCGGGCTGGGTGGAGCGCAAGAAGGCGAAGAGCTGTACCACGTCCAGCACGTGCGCACGGTCGAAATCCTGCATGCTGCCGGCGATGTAGCCGGTACCTCCATAGGGCGGCATAGGCTCACCTGCTTGACCCGGTTTGACATTCAGACCCTCGGTGCCCGTCATGTGCCGGACAATGAGCGTTTCGAGTCCTTTTTCGCTGGTGTCGGTGGTCATACGGATTTCCTCCTCTGCATCAAGTACCCATCAAGTACCGCCTTTATCTGCAAGTTGTTGTATGTCAATGACTTCATCATCAGACAGACACCACGTTCTGGCCTTTCCATCAAGTACCCATCAAGTACGCGTCTCATTGCAGGTTCTCGCGCTTTGAAACAGCCCAGTAAGGCAGGCAGTACCGGCTTTGCTTTGCTCGTTTCATAGTTAACTGCTTTGCTAATCCTTTGCTAATGCTGCAATCTAGCAAAGGACGTAAGCCCATTTGCAGCAATGGTTTCGTAGCGAATCTCTTGTTATCAACATCTGTTTGGAGTAAAGTTTAGATGGCTTTCGTTACTCAACCAAATGGAGAACTCTCGGACAGGTACCACAGTGGTTGCCATCGTGATACCACGTATTTGCGTTAAGAAACGATGCCACTTTAGGCCTCCGTTGGGAAGTCCGATTTCATGAACACAGCGGTCCGACAGAGCCATCAGGTATCGCCGACAATGTTCATTAGGAACATGGCGGGTAATGCCGACCGACACGAGCTCTACTACTGTACCTGTTGTCATTCAGACGTTTTCGACTCAAATAACAACCCTTTGACCTGCATGCACTTACAGGAAACGTTCGATTTCCACTCATGTAAGAGTTTCACCGGGGAAATCGACAATTGGCCATGCGCCGCTCTCACGGTAGAGCCTCCTCGTCAAGTGCCTCAGACTCGCCCTCTACGTCGAAATCACCCTCGTTTCCGCCAATCGGCCCTTCATCCGGCAGACGCGCGGCGGCCTCGCGCACGTCAAGCTTACCCGTGAC
>CAZBOW010000006.1:101110-105106 GCA_964493635.1 uncultured Hyphomicrobiales bacterium | reverse complement strand
ATCGGTAAGGCCGTAGCCGAAGCGTATGCGGCACAAGGCACTGCTGTTGTGCTCACCGACGTTCAGGATGAGGCCGGCGAGGAACTTGCAGGTCGGTTGAGGGCTGATGGCCACAAGGCTGTATATGTGCATTGCGATGTGGCGTCGCTGGCAGACCATCAGCGGGCGGTGCAAACCGCGCTGGACAGCTTTGGCCGACTCGACTATGCCGTAAACAATGCCGGCATTGGAGGTGATTCGGGCGCGACCGCCGACTATCCTGTAGAGAGTTGGCAGCGGGTGATCGATGTAAACCTCACGGGGCCGTTCCTTGGCATGAAGGCACAGATACCAGCCATCATTGCCTCCGGTGGCGGAGCAATTGTAAACGTTGCGTCGATATTGGGGATGGTAGGATTTGCTGGTGCGCCCGCCTACACGGCCGCAAAGCACGGACTTGTGGGACTCACCCGGGCGGCTGCATTGGATCACTCAGCGCAGGGAGTCCGTGTAAACGTTGTTGGACCCGGCTTCATCCACACGCCGATGATCTCGGCCATCGAAGAGAATCCTGACATGTCGGCCATGCTCACCCAACTGCATCCGATTGGACGCATTGGCGAACCCGAGGAGGTGGCCAGTGTGATTGTCTTTTTGACGTCCCCGGCGGCGTCGTTTGTGACCGGCAGCTACTATGCTATCGACGGTGCCTATCTGGCACGGTAATCCATCATTTTTTTGAAACGGAGGTTGGATGCGCACGCAACATCATCCCTTGAATTCGCAGATTTCGGCGCTGTTGGCGGCTACGAGTGGCCCCTGCTTGAGTTTGTACCTCCCAACCCATCGTACGCAGCCGGAGCGGCGCGACGACCCCACGCGCTATCGCGCTCTGGTCCGACAGCTTACGGCGTCGCTGGAGCGGTCGTTTTCACCGGCCGACATCGAATCGGTCCTGCAGCCCTTCCGTGACATCGAACACGATGAAGCGTTTTGGAATGCTCGACGTGAAGGCATTGCACTGTTTGCCGCTCCAGGCGTTCACATCGCTCAGCACTTAGATCGCCCCGTACCCGAACTTGCTGTGGTTGCCAACAGCTTCCACCTGAAGCCCCTTCTCCGACTCTTGCAAACCATGGAGCGCTACCACGTCCTGGCTCTAACCAAGGAGCGCATCAGCCTCTACGTTGGCGACCGTGACGGCCTTAGCCCCGTTGAACTACATCCGGAAGTCCCAGCCACGCTCGAGCAGGCCCTCGGGATGCGTGAAACGCACCGCGAAACCACCATTGCCTCCTCGGGTGGTGTAGAGCGTATGCACGGTCACCGGACTGCGGCCGAGGATCACGAGCTGGACACCGAGCGGTTTTTCCGAGCCGTCGATCGGGCCATCGAGCATCACTATTCCGCTAAGGACGGCCTGCCGATTATTCTGGCAGGGTTGTCGGATCAGATCAGCATGTTCCAGCGCATACGCAAGAACCCGAATGTCCTGCTGGAGGGCGTAACCGTCCATCCGGAAGGTGTATCGCTCGCCGCCCTGACCGAGCGAACCTGGAAACTGATGAAGCCCTATATCGATGCTGCTACCAAACAACAGGTTGATGCATTTCATGAGGCAGCAGCCCATGGTAAGGGGCTTTCGGCGCCCGCCGAGGTTGCTGCCGCCGCAGCCGAGGGTCGGGTAGACACCCTCTTTGTGGAATCGGGACGGATTTTGCCAGGGATCGTTGATGCCACCACCGGAGCCATTGCCTACGACTCCAACGATGAAACGGACGTCGATGACATTTTGGACGATGTGGCCGAGATCGTTCTGCGGGCGAAGGGACGTGTTCTCGTGCTTGATCCGGAACATATGCCCGCTGGCACGGGTCTCGCGGCCATCCTGAGATATTAGTGCCGACACGGCATTGGTTCTCGTGAACAACTTTTAATGAAGAACAAGGCCCTAAGCATTTGATGGTTAGGGCCTTAGCTGTTATTTTCATGGCCTATGATGTTGACTGCTGCCCTTCGCCTCTTGATCTGCACCACCGCCCTGGTAGGGGTGGTTGTACCAGACACACGGGCACAGGCGGAACAGGGACAGAGCACCCATGAGCAAAGCATCGACGACGTCACCGCCGGCCGTGCCGTTGCCTTCCCTGATGAGTTTGCCGATCTCGACGAGGAACCCGAGGCCATCACGATTGCCTCGTTCTCACTGCCAGCGTCCGAACATGTCGACCGCGCTCGACAACTATACCTGCAGGGACTCGAAGCCATCGAGCAGGAAAAGCCATCTGTTGCCGCCGCCTTCTTCGACAAAGCAATCCGGATCCTAAACGAGGTGTCGTCCGACACACGCGTGGCCAGCACCGCCGACTACATCGAACTGGTGCAAGCCCTGATCGAGGATTACGAAACGTACATCACCAGTATCGATGATTTGAGCGCCAATGCTCCAATCTCCGTGCTACGCCGGAAGATGTTCCGCGAGGTGGATGCTAAGCCTACCTTGAGCGTTGCACCGCTGAAGAAGCCCGCAGGGACAAGCGCAACGGCAGGTTCGGGATCAGGATCAAAGACGTCGTGGAAAGCCCCTTCCCTGGGCTCGACCCAAATCGACATGACGCAGAATGAGTATGTCGAGCGCAGCCTTCAATTCCTGGCCAGCGAAAAGGGACAGAAGTTCATCAACCTCTGTTTGGAGCGATCGGGTCGGTGGTTCCCCACGCTGAAGAAGATCGCCGCCGACGAACAGATGCCGCCGGAGATCATCTTCCTTGCCATCATGGAGTCGGGTCTGAATCCTTACGCTGTCTCACGGGCCCAAGCCGTAGGCATGTGGCAGTTCATTGCCTCGACCGGTCGGGAGTATGGCCTTCGAATCGATTCGTGGATCGACGAGCGTCGCGACATTGAAAAGTCTACCCGTGCCTCGATGCGGTTTCTGCGGGACCTGTACGAAGACCTTGGTGACTGGCACCTCGCCCTGGCGGCCTACAATTGCGGTGCTGGCGGTGTGCGACGGGCCAAGCGACGGAGTGGAAATCCCGAGGGGAACTTCTGGGACATCCGTGCCCACCTTCCGAGTGAAACGCGGAACTATGTCCCGTTTTTTATCGCTACGTCCATGGTTGCCATGGATCCGGAGAAGTACGGCATCAATCTGGAGGATTTGAACTTCCATCCAGAGTACGTTTTTGATACGGTCACCGTGGCCGAGCCAACCAACCTGTCGGCCTTAGCAAAGGCCACCGGCGTAACCATCGACTCCCTCAAGAAACTCAACCCCGAGCTGAAACGGAACTGCACACCTCCGGATATGCAGTACGTGCTGAAGATTCCGATGGGCAAGCGGCTGGATTTTCAGCAGCAGTATGCGCTCCTCACCGAGCAGGAACGCATGCCATGGATCGAGCATACCGTTGGCCGCCGTGAAACGCTCGCCAAGATTGCGCGTCGCTATGGCGTGAGCAGTACGGAGCTGGCCTCCTTGAACAACATTGCCGGCTACCGCAGTAACGTGCGCCGAGGTCAGGTGCTCCGCATTCCGGTGGTGAATCAAGGTCAGGAGCAGCAGCTGGCTTCCATTCCGGATGCCGAGCCTGTAGCCCCAAAGAAGCAGGGATCGACGGCACGACAAACCACAACGCACACGGTGCAGAGTGGTGAAAGTCTTGCAAGCATTGCCAAGCGGTACGCTGTAGAGGTTTCTGATCTGCGGTCGTGGAACGACCTGCGCTCGAATGATGGCACCATCCATCCTGGCCAAGAACTTGTGGTGAACGTCAGCGCACGGCCAGAGGCTACGGCATCGGTGGAGCGTATTGCCGTGACCAAGGTGGTTCGCCATAAGGTGCGCCGCGGAGAGACCCTGTCCTCAATTGCGGACCGGTACGGCATGTCGATTCAGGAACTGCGCGCACTGAACGGCATGTCCAAGAAGGCGGTGCTGAAGGCTGGACGAACCATCAAGGTGCAGAAGACGACCACCGAGCAGTTGGCGTCGTCGAAGGCGTCGTCGAAATC
>CAZBOW010000006.1:83432-101010 GCA_964493635.1 uncultured Hyphomicrobiales bacterium | reverse complement strand
GACCTACAAGGTTCAGCGAGGCGACACCCTTTCGACAATTGCCGACAAGTTCGGCATGAGCATCGCCCAACTGCGTAAGGCCAACCCTTCACTGCGCAACTCGGATAATATCCGCGCGGGTCAACAAATCCGTCTGCAGTAAGTGCCCGCCTGCGCTAACTTTGCAGGAGTATGCGCGCGATTATTCCCGTAGCCGGTATCGGCACTCGACTCCGCCCCTTTACGCACTCACTTCCCAAGGTGCTCGTAAATGTGGCCGGCAAGCCCATTCTTGGGCACATTCTTGACGCACTGCTTCAGCAGGATGTTTCCGATGTGACCATCATCACGGGATACAAGGGCGACCTTGTCGAGCAATACGTGTCGTCGGAATACTCGCTGAACGTTACCTACGTGGCCCAAGAGGAAATGCTTGGTCTGGGTCATGCCATCTGGACAGCACGGGAGTCGCTCACCGACGAACCCGTTTTGATTATTCTGGGCGATACGGTGTTTGATGTAGATCTCAGCGTCCTACGCACGAGTCAGTTTTCGTCGCTCGGTGTGCGGCACGTCGAGGATCCTCGGCGATTTGGTGTTGTTGTCAAGGACGGCTCCTTTGTAGAGCGATTAGTCGAGAAGCCAGAAACCCCCGTATCACAGTTGGCCATCGTAGGCTTGTACTACATCGCCCACCCCGTTCTACTGCGGGACTGTATCCAGCACCTCATCACCAACGACCTGCGAACCAAGGGAGAGTATCAGCTTACCGATGCACTTCAGCTGATGGTGGACCGCGGAGAGAAGTTTACCACCTTCGACGTCGAAGGCTGGTACGACTGCGGCAAGCCTGAAACACTGCTTGAAACCAATCGCTACCTGCTGCAGCAACGGAATTCTGCGGCCGTCCCTGCCGGCTGTGTCGTGATCCCTCCGGTGTATGTGGACCCCTCCGCTACCGTGGAGCACTCCGTGATCGGACCCTATGCCACCATTTCCAAGGGGGCCGTTGTACGCAATAGTATCGTGCGCGACAGCATCATCAGCAATGATGCCGTGCTTAGCGACATCATGCTGGAGCAGTCGATCATCGGTGAAAATGCTCAAGTACACGGTACCTATGCCAAGATCAATCTGGGCGATGCTTCGAACGTAAAACTTGCACACTAACTCTTCACTGCTATTTCTTCAAGCATGAGTACACATATCTTCACATCGGAATCCGTATCGGAGGGGCATCCCGATAAAGTCTGCGATCAGGTTTCCGATGCCGTCCTTGATGAAGTGCTGGCCAACGATCCAACCGGGCGGGTTGCCTGTGAGTGCTTCGCCACAACAGGAATGATCGTTGTTGGTGGTGAGATCACCACCACGCACTACATCGACCTCCCCGAGCTGGTTCGCAACGTGATTCGCGATATCGGCTACGACCGCGGTGAATATCGCTTCGAGGCCGACTCGTGTGCCGTGATCAACGTCATCAATCGGCAATCGCCGGATATCGCCCAAGGTGTTGACACCGGTGGTGCTGGCGACCAGGGTATGATGTTCGGTTATGCCTGCACCGAGACACCCGAGCTGATGCCAGCAGCGATTCACTACTCGCACCAGCTGGTAAAGCGCTTGGCGGACATCCGCAAAACAAGCCCACAGCTGATGCCCTACCTGCGCCCGGATGCAAAGGCCCAAGTTTCGGTTGTGTACGGCGATAACGGCGAAGTTGTGGCTGTAGACACCATCGTGGTGTCCACCCAGCACGATCCCATGGAGCATGCGCAACGACGCATTCACGACGATGTGATCGAGAACGTTGTCAAGGCCGTCATTCCAGAGCACCTGATCACCAAGGATACCACGTTCCACGTGAATCCAACCGGCAAGTTCGAGATCGGCGGACCGCACGGCGACACCGGACTAACCGGTCGCAAGATCATTGTTGACACCTACGGGGGCAAAGCTCCCCACGGGGGCGGTGCGTTTTCGGGCAAGGATCCTACAAAGGTCGACCGGTCCGCTGCCTATGCAGCTCGGCATCTGGCCAAGAACATTGTTGCTGCCGGCATCGCTCGCGAATGCACCATTCAGCTGGCCTATGCCATCGGCGTAGCGCAGCCAGTGTCCATCAACGCTGATCTGCATGGCACCTCCAGCGTGAATCCACGCGCCTTGGAGCAGTTCATCCTCGAAAATGTGGACCTTACGCCCGACGGCATCATTCGCCGCCTGCATCTGCGCCGGCCGATCTATCGTGCAACCGCTGCGTACGGACATTTTGGGCGCCACGAGTTCCCGTGGGAACATCTCGACCTCGTTGACGCGTTTCGCAGTGCATTAGCATAACAACGTCATTTCATGTAACCGGAGATTCAATGCCGACCTCAAAACCAATCAAGACACCAAAGCGAGTATCGAAGGGCGACTACAGCTACAAGGCCCACGCCTACTGCGTGCGCGATCTTCAGCTGGCTGCATTCGGACGCCGCGAGATCGAACTTGCTGAAGCGGAGATGCCGGGCTTGATGGCCCTGCGCAAAGAGTTCAAGGGCAAGAAGCCGCTGAAGGGGGCTCGCATCGCTGGATGCTTGCACATGACTATTCAAACGGCGGTGCTGATTGAAACACTTACCGACCTCGGAGCCGAGGTACAGTGGTCCAGCTGCAACATTTTCTCCACGCAGGACCACTCCGCAGCAGCCATCGCGAAGAGCGGCACGCCCGTCTTCGCATGGAAAGGCATGGATGCCGAAGAGTTCGACTGGTGCATCGAGCAGACGCTGTTCTTTGGGAAGGACCGCAAGCCCCTTAACATGATCCTGGACGACGGTGGCGACCTTACCAACATGGTACTGGACAAGTATCCAGAGCTTGTTGGCGAGATCCGTGGCCTGTCGGAAGAAACCACCACGGGTGTGCTGCGCCTGTACGAGCGCATGAAGAACGGCACGCTCCCCATGCCAGCCATCAATGTGAACGACTCGGTCACGAAGAGCAAGTTCGACAACAAGTACGGCTGTAAGGAATCGCTGGTAGACGCAATTCGCCGCGCCACGGACGTGATGCTGGCCGGCAAGGTTGCCGTTGTAGCCGGTTATGGCGACGTCGGCAAGGGCTCGGCAGCATCGCTGCAGGGGGCTGGTGTACGCGTGATCGTCACGGAAATCGATCCGATCTGCGCTCTGCAGGCCGCCATGGACGGCTTCGAGGTGAAGCGCATGAAGGATGCCGTCAAGGAAGCCGACATCATCGTAACAGCCACCGGAAACCGCGACATCGTAACCGGTGAGCACTTCCCGCTGATGAAGGACAAGGCCATTGTGTGCAACATTGGTCACTTCGACAACGAAATCGACATGGCCTGGCTGAATAAGCACCACGGCAAGAGCCGCGTGGAAATCAAGCCACAGGTGGACAAGTACACCATCAAGGGGAACGACATCATCGTTTTGGCCGAGGGTAGGTTGGTGAACTTGGGCTGCGCCATGGGCCACCCATCGTTTGTCATGAGCAACTCCTTTACCAATCAGGTGTTAGCTCAATTGGAGCTGTGGAAACACCGCGAACGCTACGAGAACAAGGTCTATGTTCTGCCAAAGCACCTGGATGAGAAAGTAGCTCGCCTACACCTTGAGAAGATCGGGGTAAAACTCGAGAAGCTGAGCAAGTCGCAGGCCGACTACATTGGTGTGGACGTCAATGGCCCATACAAGGCGGAATACTACCGGTACTAACCGAAAAAAATGTTCTACATCAAAGGCCCGCCGGGAACTCTCCCGGCGGGCCTTCTTGTTTCTCCGGTTGTGCCGCCCGCTGTGGCGTGCACAATCTCAACGCCACGGACGGGTGCAGACGGACGTGGCGTTGCTGTATCCTACCTCTACCGCCCTTAGATGTCCAGATTCTTCACATACTGGGCATTCCGCTCGATGAACTGACGGCGTGGTTCCACCGCCTCGCCCATGAGGGTTTCAAAGATCTGCGTAGCCTCGGCAGCATTCTCGATCGACACCTGCAGCAGGGTTCGTGTTTCGGGATTCATGGTGGTTGCCCAGAGCTGCTCCGGATTCATCTCACCCAAACCTTTGAATCGAGAGATGACGATTCCATCGGGGGTAGCCCCTTCCATGATCTCTTCGGCAGCCTCGACCTCCTCGACGGTCTTCCCCTTTCGAGCGGCCTTGCGCTCGACCTTTTCCTTGCGGATGCGATCAACGATCTCTTCACGCTCTTTGTCGTCGAAGGCGTAGTTCTCCTGCTTGCCCTTCTTGATCTTGTAGAGCGGTGGCTGGGCAATGTAGAGCCGACCGGAATTGATGATCTCCGGCATGTGCTTGAAGAACAGTGTCAGGAGCAGTGTTCGAATGTGGGAACCATCCACGTCGGCGTCGGCCATCAGGATGATCTTTCCATAGCGCATCTTTTCCAGATCGAAGTCGTCGCCAAAGCCAGCACCGATGGCCGTTAGGATTGTGCGCACTTCCTCGTTTTCGAGCACCTTTGCCAGCCGTGCCTTGTGAACGTTCAGGATCTTTCCCTTCAGCGGCAGAATTGCCTGGAATCGGCGGTCGCGCCCCTGCTTAGCCGAGCCCCCTGCCGAATCACCTTCCACAAGGAAGACTTCCGTGTCCTCGGGGGTGCGAAGCGAGCAGTCGGCCAGCTTTCCGGGAAGCGTGCCCCCATCAAGGGCGTTCTTGCGACGGATGAGATCCTTCGCCTTTCGAGCAGCGGCGCGGGCTTCTGCCGCCGAGACCGCCTTTTCGATGATGTGCTTGGCTGACTTCGGGTTATCGTCGAGCAGGCGCGAGAGTTCTTCGTTGACGATCGAGCGTACGATGCCGTCGACGTCGCCGTTGCCCAGCTTCGTCTTGGTTTGTCCCTCGAACTGCGGCTCGGCAACCTTAACGCTCACAACGGCGGTGAGGCCCTCGCGGAAGTCATCACCGGTAAGCGTGGTTTTCTTCAGCAGGTTATTTGCCGTAGCATAGGCATTCAGCGAGCGCGTAAGAGCTGCACGGAATCCCGACACGTGCGTTCCACCCTCGACGGTGTTGATGTTGTTCACGTAGGAGAGCACCGTCTCGGAATAGCCCGTGTTGTACTCCAGACAGATATCCACAACGGTCTCGGTGCCATCCTCGGCGGTAAACTTGCCAGCGATGGACAGTGGTTTGGTGATGGTAGTGTTGTTGGTGTCGAGGAATCGCACGAAGTCCACCAGGCCGCCACGATAGGCGAAGGTCTCTTTCTGTCCGTCGCGTTCATCGTAGATGTGAATCGTTACGTCCGGATTGAGAAAGGCCAGCTCGCGCAGGCGGTCGGCCACCTTGTCGAACTTGAAAATCACCGTCTTGAAGATGGTGGCGTCGGGCCAGAATCGCACGTTCGTACCCGTCTTTTTCGAGGTTCCAACCTCCTGAATAGGAGCCTCGGGAGCACCCTCATGGTAGACCTGCCGAAACATCTTCCCCTCGCGCTCAATTGTGGCCTCCAGCGTGGTGGACAGCGCGTTCACGCACGATACACCAACGCCATGCAAACCACCCGACACCTTGTAGGTGTTCTTGTCGAACTTGCCACCGGCGTGAAGCGTACACATCACCACCTCTAGCGTGGAGATCTTCTTTACGGGGTGCGGTCCGGTGGGAATGCCACGACCGTTATCCTGCACAGAGCAGGAGCCGTCGCTATGCAACGTAACCGTGATCTCCGTACAGAAGCCCGCCAACGCCTCGTCGATCGAGTTGTCGACCACTTCCTGAATCAAGTGGTGCAGACCTCGCTCGCCAACGTCGCCGATGTACATGGCTGGACGCTTACGAACAGCTTCCAGGCCCTCAAGGATCTTAATACTATCCTCGGTATACCCTTTCGGCGCCGTGTTATTCTCAGACATCGTCTACTCCTTCTCCTGCAAGTACTGCATATGCAGATTATCGAACCTGGATCTCCGTGATCACAGGCTCTCCAATCAAAGTGTTCATTTGTGTTCGAAGTTCATTCCGGCGCAGGAGCACCTCACTACGCCACGCGGCCTCGGAAACATGGACGCGGAGTACGCCATTGTCGAATCCACGGATCTGACTGATCTGTGCGATGCGCTCACCTACGGCCTGAGCCCAGTAGGCCGGCAAACGCTGCTCCAGCAAAGCCCGCTCCAATCCGTAGCGTTTTACGAGGCCTTTCAGGACGCTCGACAGCGGCACACTCATGCAGCCTCCTGACGTACAACTGCTCCCTGCTCTACCTGAATCATGGTACAACCCGGGGTTTCAGCTACCCACTGGAATCGATCTTCCTCGGTGGTGGTAATCAAGCACTGCATTTTCAGATCACGGATGCGATCCAACACACGACCACTTCGCCTACGATCCAGTTCGGCAAACACATCGTCGAGAAGAACAATGGGGCGCTCCCGACGGAGTTGTTCCAGCAACCGACACTCGGCGATTTTCAGGGCTACCAGCAGCGACTTATGCTGACCCTGAGAAGCCGTTTCCCGTACGGACCGTCCATTGATCAACAGTTCGATTTCGTCCTTGTGTGGACCGAACAGCGTAGTACCTCTGGCCCACTCGCCCGGTTCCAACCGATCAGCAGCCTGCTGAAACTGCTCTTCCAGACGGTCCTCTTCTAAACGGAGGTGGTTGGGCTGATACGTGATCGTAATGCTCTCGCGGTCACCAGCCACTGCGTGATACTCCTCCTGCACGAGCGGAGTCAGAGCCTCCAGAAATCGTGCCCGTCGTCGGACGACGTCGGCACTGACAGCGATATATGGTTGCGTCCACGTACGCAGAGCATCGCGGCTGGCCCCGGCATCATCGCTCAGCACGGCATTGCGCTGCTTCAGCAAGCGGCGGTGTTCGAACAGCACATCGGTGATCACGCGGCTGGTTTGAGCCATCACAGCATCAACAAAGGCCCGACGTTCGGCCGGACCGCCAAGGGTAACCAACTTGTGATCCGGCGATAGTGCCACCGAGGGTAGTTCGCCGATAAGCTCCCGTACCGATGCCGACGACGCATGCGTGGTATGGATCCGCTTGCGCACACCCGGGCGAAGCTCCACAGCAACGCGGTACGGAACATCGTGGTCCGTTAGCGCTGTTACAGCGGCAATCGCATGATCGGCCCCTCGCTGGATGAGGGAATAGTCGGGCACAGGCACAAAGGTTCTTCCCATGGAGCACAGACTGATGGCCTCGAGCACTGATGTCTTACCCGAGCCGTTGGGTCCGTGCAGAATCGTCACATCCGGCGCACAGTCGATGGTGGTATGCCCATGACTGCGCAGGTGCGTTATGGTCACAGACGTGATGACCACGGCACCTCGTCCTTAAATCTTCACCGGCATCACCAGCATCAACAGAGCGTCGCCCTGGATGCCCGGTGTAATCAGCACGGCGCGAATTGGGGTGGAGAACGTCATCCGAACATTCAGGTCGGGATCATCATCCGTGGTGATGTTCTTGATGGCCTCCTCCAGAAATCGGTAGTTGAAGCCCACCTCAAAGTCCGTAGCGGAGAACTCGCAAGGAATGGTTTCCGTACCCTTGCTACCGGAATCCTCATCCTCAGAGTGAATGGATACCTCCGTTGCCGACATCTTGAACCGCACGTGGCGGGTATTGGCATTGGCAAACAGCGATACACGCTTAATCGCACTGAGCACTTCGCGCTGGTTCACGATGAGCGTCTTATCGTTGTCCGATGGAATCACATTTTGGTAGGGCGGATACTTTTCGTCGATGATCCGCGTAGTGATAGTCAGCGAATCAACCGTGAATCGTGCATGTGTTCGCGAAACGTCCATGGTGACGGAGCCATCGACCTTCTTCAGCAGATCAACGGCCCGAGCCGGAATGATCACTTCCAGATTGGTTGGGAAGGGGCTCGACTCCGGTGCGGTTACGTTGACGCGGGAGAGTCGGAAGCCGTCGGTAGCAACCGCCGTGGCCGTTGTGCCGTTGAACTGGAAGAAGACGCCCGTCATGCTTGGACGGTACTCTTCGGTCGATACAGCAAAGACCACCTTCGACGCCATCCGCGTGATATCTTCCTTGGACAGCACAGCCGTCTGCGCTTCCGGGAAGGGAGGGATCGACGGAAATTCGTCGGCATTCAGGCCCTTCATCTGATAGGAGCCCTTCGACGTGCGAATCGAAATGCCGGAGGCATCATCTGCCTGGACCGTGACCGTTCCGGCCGAGCCCAGCTCCTTAATCAGATCGTGGAACTGACGGGCTGGAATCAGCACGGCACCGTCCTTCTCCCCGATCACGGGAATCGTCAGCGCAATGGTGATTTCTTGGTCCGTGGCCGTGAAGGTAAGGTCGCTGTCCGACAGCGTGGTGTGCACGTGCTCAAGGACGGGAATCGTAGACTTCGTGGGGATGGCTGGCAGAACTTTCTGTAAAGCCTTCTGCAGGTCAGCCAGTGCTACCGTAAAGTGCATCATGACGCTCGGGATGATAGGAAGGAAGCCGATTCAATTGGCTATTTTTACAGGCCGAAACTACGAAGAGTCGGCTCACCGAACAACGAACCAGAACGGGCGTAAAGAACGGTCTATGATAACTCCTTACGGGCGCGACAATGCCCTGGCGATGCTTCTTGTTGGAGCCGCCGTACTGTGCCTCGCCCTCCTACCGATCGGGACGATCGGTGGCATTGCCGCCATCGTGCTTGGCCTGGCGGTGATCAGTTTCACCCTGTGGTTCTTCCGCGACTCGGAGCGCCCCCTGCACCCCGACGCTGCAACCACCGATACGGTGGTGGTAAGCCCAGCCGACGGTCAGGTCACCGAGGTCTTCCAGGTTGATCACAACCCTGATATTGGCGGTCCAGCAATTCAGATCACGATTTTTCTGTCGCCGATCAACCTCCATGTAAACCGCTACCCAGTCAGTGGCACCGTCTTACGGGCCGATTACTACCCCGGCAAGTACCTCATGGCCTTCAACCCCAAGGCATCGGAGGAGAACGAACGGGCCGAGTTCGTGGTGAAAACCTCGGCCGGACAGGTTCTGTATCGCCAGATCACCGGATTTCTGGCGCGGCGCATCGTGTACGATACCGCAGCTGGCGACATCGTTCGTGTTGGTGATCGTTTTGGCATGATGAAGTTCGGATCGCGCATGGATGTGGTCGTGCCGGCAGATGCAGAGATTTGCGTGCGAACGGGGCAGAAGGTGGTAAGTTCAGCAACCATTCTGGCCCGACTGCATTGCGCGTGACTCGCTCGATCATACCGAATCTGTTTACGTTAGCGAACCTGTTTTGCGGGTTCGGCTCGATCGTGGCGTCCGCCGAGGGCGACCTGGATCGTGCAGCCGTGCTGATCTTGCTCTCCGGAATCTTCGACGCTCTTGATGGCTTTGTTGCGCGGTTAGTCAAGAGCACCAGCGAGTTTGGCGTAGAGCTGGACTCCCTGTGCGATGCCGTGTCGTTTGGCGTGGCCCCCTCGATGATGCTCTGGATGGGGGTCTTTCACCAGTGGATGAACTGGGGGATGCTCATTGCCGCACTTCCCGCCTTGCTTGGCGTGTTACGTCTTGCACGATTCAACGTGCAACTCACCAGCATGGAGGACAAAGCCTACTTCCGTGGCATGCCCATTCCGGCTGGGGCGCTCACGGTGGTGTCGTACCTGATCTACATCCATCCTTCGGATCTTGTTGCCGAGTCGTGGAAGCTGTGGGTAGCAACCGGTGTTGTGGTTCTAACGTCGCTGGCAATGGTGAGTACTATCAAATACGACAACCTGCCCCGGCCCACTGCACGCAGCTTCCGAGAACGCCCGTTTATTTTTCTCGTATTTTTCGCTGGTATCGTAGCCATTATCGTAACGCGTGGACAGGCGTTATTCCCCTTCATGGCACTCTATGCTGTAGGGGGTGCCGTGCGTCATGTGGTGCATCTGTTCGTTCGTGACGATCACGATGAGTCCGACGATACGATTGAAGAATCCGATCCAGATCCTTTTTCGATGTAGCCCCTTCCTATGAAACACTTTACCGCCCACGTTACTGTAACCTTGCGACGTTCGATTCTGGATGTGCAGGGGAAAACCGTCGAGCATGCGCTTCACAGTTTGCATATGCCGGGATTACAGCATGTGCGTATCGGCAAACACGTCGAAATGTCGGTGCAGGCGGCCGACGCCGATCATGCTCGAGAGCTGGTCGAGCGGGCATGCCAGCAGCTGCTGGCCAATCCGGTGATGGAGGATTTTGCGATTACCATCACCGAGGGATTCGAGGGAGACCACGTATGAAGGTAGGTGTGGTAACATTTCCCGGATCCAACTGCGACGCCGATGCGCGCTACGCGGCGCAACTTGCCGGCGGCACGGTGGTTTCGCTATGGCATAAGGACACGTCGATCCCATCGGATCTGGATCTGGTGATCCTGCCGGGTGGATTTTCGTACGGCGATTACCTGCGTACGGGAGCCATCGCCCGATTTTCACCGATTATGGCCGAGGTGGTCAACTTTGCGACGGCCGGTGGCCTTGTCATCGGGATCTGCAACGGGTTTCAGATTCTCTGCGAAGCCGGACTACTTCCCGGAGCGCTCACGCGGAACCACAACCTGCAGTTCATCTGTAAGGACGTGCTGCTGCGCACAGAAAACACATCAACGCCGTTCACGTCGTCCATCCAGCCCGGTACAACCCTGCGTATTCCAATCGCCCACGGCGAGGGATGCTACGTGGCCAGTCCGGAGGTGATTCAGGAACTCGAGGACACGCAGCGCGTCGTGTTCCGATATGTCGGCGACAACCCCAATGGCAGTATGAATGCCATTGCAGGCATTGTAAATGCATCGGGTAACGTGCTCGGGATGATGCCCCATCCAGAGCGTGCTGCCGAGTCGATCTTGGGCTCATCGGATGGCATGAGCATCTTTTCAAGTATTGCACTTCATTTGGGAGACCCCCTATGTTCGGCCTAGGTCCAACGGAACTCATCCTCATCGTTCTGGTCATCGTCCTGCTGTTCGGCGGACGCCGTATTCCTGAACTCATGCGCGGACTTGGCTCCGGCATCCGTGAATTCAAGCAGGCGGCCAACACCGACGACAGCGACACGCCTAAGAAGAGCGAGTAATCATGTTTGATGTCGGCGGCGGAGAGTTTCTCCTGATCCTCCTTGTGATTCTCCTGCTGTTTGGTCCATCCAAACTTCCGGAACTCGCTCGGTCGGTTGGTAAGGGGCTGCGCACGATGCGCAAGGCTCAAGAGGATCTTACGCAACAGATTCGCGATATCTCTGCCGACGTGACCACTCCCGTAACACGGATTTCCGATCAGGTGCAGCGTACCGTTACGGTAGCTACCAATCCGGAGGCCGTGCCTCGCACACCGCTGCCGCCAGACTTGTCGCCGGACTCGTCGCCAGACTCGCCGCCGGACTCGCCGGCAAACCCGACACCACCCCCATCCGAAACCGAATCAGAAACACCGTGACGTATGTCAGCTCCCACCGTATCGTCCGCACTGGCCACTGTTGAGCAGTACCTCGACCGCTGTACTTCCGACTCCAACCTGAAGGCGTGGATCTACCTTGATCATGATGGCGCCCGGAAAACAGCGGCCCTCAGCGACGAGCGGCGCGGTACAGCCCTCGAGCGTCCTCTTGAGGGATGCGTAGTGGGCGTCAAGGACAACATTTCTGTGAAGGGCATGCCACTAACGTGTGCCTCGAACATGTTGCGTGATTTTCATCCCCTGTACGACGCCACGGTGGTCGAACGTCTTCGGGATGCTGGCGCCGTACTGCTGGGCAAAACGAATATGGACGAGTTCGCGATGGGCTCGTCGAACGAAACATCAGCGTTTGGTGCTGTTGGACACCACCTCGACCCCACGCGTGTACCCGGTGGATCATCCGGTGGATCGGCCGTGGCAGTCGCGGCGCACCACTGCGATGTGGCTCTGGGATCCGATACCGGTGGATCGGTACGTCAGCCGGCGGCCTTCTGCGGGGTGTATGGGTTAAAGCCCACCTACGGCCGACTGAGTCGATACGGTCTGGTTGCATTCGCATCGTCGCTGGATCAGGTTGGTCTCTTTACGCGCGACCTGGACCTCATGGCCCGCACATTCGATGCCCTTGCCGCGTACGACCCGATGGATGCGACATCCAGTCCGCAGGCTGCAGGCGCTGCCTGCGATGCCGTGGACAAGCCCCCTACCAGCTTCACCTTCGGCTACTTGCCAGAGCACATGCTAGCCGGATGCGATAGCGATATTCGCGAGGCGTACCACCGGTTTCTGACCACGCTTGAAGAGCGCGGTGGCACCGGCACGTGCATCGAGATGCCACACCTTGACCTCTGGATTCCGACCTACTTCATTTTGGCCACGGCGGAAGCCTCGAGTAACCTTGCGCGGTACGACGGTGTACGATATGGCTACCGCTCCAACCCAACGTCCGGTAGTTCGCACGATGTGTCGAGCGACATGACCACCGCCAGCCGATCCGAGGGCTTTGGCACCGAGGTGCAGCGCCGACTGATGTTGGGAACGTACGTACTCAGTGCCGGCCACCACGATGCCTTCTACACCAAGGCCCAGCAGGCTCGGCGACTGATCTTCGACAGCTATGCAGACCTCTTTACACGCGTGGACGTTCTGGCAATGCCCACAACGCCAACCACCGCCTTTGAGCGCGGCGCCATTACCGATCCGGTGCAGATGTGGTTGAGCGACCTGTACACGGTAAGTGCCAACATCGCCGGCATTCCAGCGCTGTCGATCCCATTTGGGCATGATCGTAAGGGGCTGCCCATTGGCATGCAGCTTCAGGGAGCTATGCATGCCGACGAGCGTGTACTAGCTATTGCTGCGGCTGTTCAGGCACACGCAGGGTGATGGGCACCTCGATCTGATCGGAGATCGACAGCTTCACGGGACATGTCGTCACGGCGTTGGTGAACATCTTCAGCGCTTTCTCATCGAAGTGCTGATTGAGCTGAATGTCCACGGTAAGGCGCCCGATACGGCGCAGCGGATCGGCCACCATCTCTTTTTTCACGGTTACAACCGTGCCACGTACGTCCCAGTCGTGCTGTTCGGCCACCTTGCCAACATACGTCAGCATACAGGACCCCAGAGCCGTCGCCACAAGGTCCGTTGGTGAATAGCTCTCGCCCTTGCCGCCATTGTCCACAGGGGCATCCGTGAGCACCTGTGCGCCAGATGGGCCGTGCACGGCGGTAACCCGCTGATCGCCGTTGTACAGAAGTGTGATTTCTACCATGGCTCTTTCTTCCTATCAGATGCGAGTGCGATGCCGTCTGTTTCCGTACTTTTGTGGCTTACCATTCCCCACGAACAGCCAACAGGACAGGCAGTATGAGCGTTCTTGTCAATAAACATTCGAAAGTACTTGTTCAAGGCCTTACGGGCGGCGAAGGCACGTTTCATGCTTCGCAGATGCTCCAATATGGCACAAATGTGGTAGGTGGCGTTACACCGGGTAAAGGTGGCACCACGTACGAGGGCAAGGGCGACGACATGTTCACCCGCCCGGTGCCGGTCTTCAACACGGTTGCTGATGCCGTTGCCGCTACCGGCGCCGACGTATCGATCATCTTCGTACCGGCGGCCTTTGCAGCCGACGCCATCCTTGAGGCGATTGATGGTGGCATTGGCGTGATCATCTGCATCACCGAGGGTATTCCCGTTCGCGACATGATTCCCGTCAAGGCTGCACTGCAGGCCTCCGGCGCCGTTCTGATTGGTCCAAACTGTCCGGGTATCATCACGCCCGGCGAAGCCAAAATTGGCATCATGCCAGGCTTCATCTTCTCCCGCGGCCCGATCGGTCTGGTATCGCGCTCTGGAACGCTCACGTATGAAGCCGTCAAGCAGCTTACGGACGTTGGCCTGGGTCAGACCACCTGTATCGGTATCGGTGGCGACCCCATCATCGGCACGCAGTTCATCGATGCCATCAAGATGTTCAACGACGACCCTGAAACCGAAGCCATTGTCATGATTGGTGAAATCGGTGGTTCGGCCGAAGAAGAGGCCGCCCGATACATCAAGGATCATGTCAAAAAGCCAGTGGTTGGCTTCATTGCCGGACAGACAGCTCCTCCAGGCCGCCGAATGGGACACGCTGGTGCGATCATCTCCGGTGGCAAGGGCACGGCAGCCGATAAGATGGCCACGATGAAGGAGTGCGGCATCACGGTTGTTGAGTCGCCGGCTACAATTGGCATCACGATGAAGCAGCTTCTGGCATCGAAGGGTACATCAACATCAGCAAAGACTACGACGGCCAAGACAGCCAAGACAGCCAAGACAGCAAAGACGACCAAGAAAAAGTAACAACCCCATAGCAACCGATTATTCATTTCATCATCACGCAAACCAACGCACTATGGAACGTACACTCTGCATCATCAAGCCGGACGCTGTCCGCAACCAAAACATTGGCAACATCGTCGCTCGCATCCAAGAGGCCGGATTCCGCATTCTTGGCATGAAGCAAATGACGATCTCTCCCGCTGTTGCCGGCGAGTTTTACGCCGTGCACAAGGAGCGCCCGTTCTACGGCGAGCTTGTCGAATTCATGTCGAGCGGACCGATCGTACCGATCGCCCTTGAAAAGGACAATGCTGTAGCCGCTTGGCGCGAACTGATCGGCGCGACCAATCCAGCAGAAGCTGCCGACGGCACAATTCGTAAGCTGTATGCCACGAGCGTTGGTGAAAATGCCGTCCACGGCTCCGACTCTGTTGAGAATGGCCTCCGCGAAGTCGGCTTCTTCTTCGGCGAGCACGAACTCATCTAATCGTATGGTTGCATCACAACGCTTCTGCCTCGTTCTGGCTGCTGTCTGCATGGCTGCGGTGCCTGCTGCAGTACCTACTGTGGCGCAAACGTCAGGTGCACCTGCAAAACAGTATCGGGCTCAGGTGCTGTATACGGCTGGCGTTGCTCAGTCGTATGAAATCACCGAGCAAACCACCGCAACACGGTGGTATAGCGACAGCTCGCAGAAAAACTACGACCGTACCGTAACCTACTTCACCACCATACGCTGTATCGAGAGCATGGATGGTATTGCGCGTGTGGTGGTGAACGTGGACTCCATGCGGTACCGTTTCATGGCCGACGGCAGGCTGGTGGAGTATGATTCGGAGAAGGACATCTCTCCAAAGAACTTCTCGGATATCAACGCCTATATCGGACCGCTCAACCGCCCGTTCACGCTTACCGTGAGTCCGTATGGAGAGGTGAGCGCCCTCGAGGGAGAGCAAGTTGAATACTGGCGCGACTACCTTGCCGATAATTCGAGCGGCATCGATAGTGTAACCCACTTGATGTGGACACAGGCCATTTCCGATGAAAACCTGCTGCACTACGGCGACCTGCAGAAGCGGGTGGTTCCTGGCCTCACCACCGGAAAGGATTCCACGTGGAATCTTACCATGGCCTTGCGGGTGGATGGCGTGATGTTCAAGGGTCGGACAACGGCAACACTGGCCGACGTGGACGGTGGCATGTTAACAATGACGGTTGCCGACACCCTTCCAGCAATCACTCCACAACCTTTCCGCGTGTACGGTGTTCCATATGTCGTGCAACTTGCTGAAGGGTACGCCGACGTTTCGCACACCCTTCAGATGTCTCGCACAGGAAGTATTCAGCAGGTCGACAACGTGGCATCCGCATGGTGGAAGGGTCGCGTCCTGATGGAGGAATTCACCCAACGCGTGCGCACAACCACCACGTGGAAACTCAAAGGACAGTATCAATGGTAACCGTTCGCCTTTTGGCCCTTCTGGTAGCCAGCGCGCTCACCCTATCGTGTACATCGGACAATGCCTCGAGCGACGTGGTCGATCTGCCCGACTCCACTGAAAGCATGGGCGAGCAGTCCGGTGGCAGCGCCCCCACGACAACCACGCCAGGTATTGCCCTTTCGCCACAGGAGCTGGCGGCCGTTGCCTCGGCACCCTCGATTTCGCTGGCCGAGGCCAAGATCGACTCGATCCGCCTTCGGGTGAAACCAGGCAATGTGTTCCGGTACCGACTCACGCAGCGCACGGCCAGCACGCAGGACTCGGTTGAAGCGGTCACCACTGGCACGCACGTTTACCGCATTCGCGTCAAGTCCATCCGTCCGGACGGCACGGTAGAGGTGCGCATGCAGTTCGATACGATCACCCTTGGACTGGAGGCTCGGAAGATTGGTACGCAAGAGGTGGTATCGCAGAGCTCCTACAACTCTGCCGACACCGGAAACTTCCGCGACCCGCGCAACATCAACTACTCAGCTTTGATTGGCGAGGAAGTAACCGTACTGATCAGTCCGCAAGGCGAAGCCACCCAAGTATCGGACGTAGACGCCATTGTAAATAAGATCGTTGCTGCCTTCCCAGACAAAAACCGGATGACCCCCCAGGTAAAGGCCTATATCACCGAACAGGTGAAGACGTCTATGTACACCACGTTTATCGCCCAGCAATTTGTTCCCTACCCTCAGGGAACGGTGAGTGCTGCTGGCACGTGGAAGCGGAAGCAAGAAACGCCAATTGGCACGCTCTTCACGGTCATGACGGACACGGACTATAAAATCACTGGTGTGAAGAACATCAACAATCATTTGGTTGCTACCGTCACGGCGTCCGTCACGGGTTCGATGAAGCTTGGTCCTCCACCACCCGATGCTACGTCCAAGTTGGTCCTCAACCGGTCGAAGATTACCGGCTCGTCCGAAGCGGTGCTGGACGTGTCCACCGGGATGACGATTAGCAAGACCAATCGCCTGAATCAAGATGTCACGGCAACCACGAGCGCCATCGACATGCCAGATTCCCGCGTGCTCAGTCAGAAGCAGGATATTATCTTTACGGTTGAATTGCTGCCGTAGCCTCTCACAGCCCGTAGCCCCCTACCAACATGACACGCCGCAAGGTAGATTTCCGGAAGGTTTTTTTACCGGGCGATAGTATCGCCTTCGTGGTGATCATCATTGGCCTGTTTATCGCCGTATTCCTCGGCGAAGGCGAGATGGCCGTGCGACTCATCGGTATCTGTATCGCCATTCTTGGCGGTGTAGCGCTGTTTATGATGGTGTCGCCACGCATGTCGGATCCGTCCGTGATGCGTCAGCCACGCCCTACCGATTCTCCATCGCTGATGTCGGAAACCCGCAAGGATCCGCTGAAAACCAGCCAAGTCTTCGACAGCATTGCCTACCGGGCCACCTTCGGTGCCGAGGAGGCCTCCGGCGAACCAATTGCCGATGAACGCCAGATGGGATTGTTTCCGGAGATGCTCGAAGAGCAGGAGCGGAAGCAACAGGCCATGGAGGCCCGTGCGGCACAGCAGACCGTGGACCTGGACTTCAGCGACTCGACGTCGTCGGTTCGCATTGTTGGCACGAAGAGGGCACGAAGCCTGTCGGCCGGCGAACCAGCACTTGCCATCACCTCGCGTGAGGCTCGGCGTGCTGCAGAGATTCGCGCGGAAGTGGAACCTGAACCCGAGCTTCGGATTACCGAAGAGGTACAGCTCTCGGACGACGTGACAATCCGACCCAAGTCTGCGCCGACTCCGAATCCGACTCCGAATCCGACT
>CAZBOW010000006.1:77656-83332 GCA_964493635.1 uncultured Hyphomicrobiales bacterium | reverse complement strand
CGAATCCTACTCCAGCTCCAACTCCGACGGTCACCGCCATCACGGCACCCGTGGAATCTCCAGAAGTTCGCAGCGCCGACGACGAAGAGAGCAAACCTGCACCAGCCCCGGTAACGCATAAGCGGCGGAAGTCCGAGATCTCGGTCCAGGCCTTTATGGCCGATGCCAACGACGAAATGGAGTCGTCCGAGGAGCCCCGCAAGGAATTCGACTACCTCCTCAACCGTGTCCTGATGGTGATTCGCGCTGCCACGCTTGCACGCACGGCAGCGTTTTTCTGGTTTAATCGTGAAAAGCAGCAGCTGGTCCTCGAGGCGCGGATCACGGACGTTGAAGAGAATTTTTCGTCGAAGCGAAAGTTCCCCATCGGGCATGACGCCATTAGTCAGATCGCTCTTGAGGGGCGGCCAGAGATTCTCTCGCAGATCAGTCCAGCAGCCGAACTCGAGCTGCTGCCCTACTATGCGTACAAGTCGTACACGTCATCGTTCGTTGGAGTACCCGTGTACTTCAAGGGAAATGTGGTTGGCGTGCTCTGTGCTGATGCTCGCGAGGAAGATGCCTACACCGACATCACCGTGGGATTCTTCGGACACTTCACAAAGTTGATTTCCGGCTTGGTGGCCTCCTACACCACGAAGTACGACCTGCAGCAGGCGGCGCGGACACTCGACGCATTACGGATGCTGAAGTCCAACATCGACGACGGTGAGGATACCGAACACAGCGTGATTGATGCTGTTTTCGAGACGGTTGTTCAGCTGTTCGAAGTCACAACGCTCGGTGCCTGTATGTACGATCGCAAGGCCCGTGCATGGGTCCTTGCCGACGCACGTTCGGTACATCCGGAGTACGCTGACCTTGTTGGCTTGCCGATCGACCTTGATACTGCCCTGATTGGGGAGTGCGTCAAAGCCGGTGAAGTGATTACCGTGTACGACCCGGACATGGTACGGGTTCGCTCGAATGAGCATCCGCTCCCCAATGGGCAGTTTCTCTGCATTCCGCTGCGGTCGGCAAAACGCACGTATGGAGCCCTGTTCATCGAACAGGACTTTGGCACCCTCTCGCAGCAGGACATCGCCCTATGCGAACAGCTTGGCGACCTTGCCGGTGATGCCCTGGAGCGTATTCGCGCCCTGGAGCGTGGAACACGCGGTGCCCACATCGAGGCTACATCGGCGCTGTTGAATCGCGATGGCGTGCTTCGACGGCTGCGTGAAGAACTCGCCAGAGCTGTAGACTATCAAACATCCGTTACGCTCTGCCTGATCAAGGTCGATGGCACGGAGCAAGGGGCTCGCCGACAGGCACTGCACGAGCGAATCGTGGATCGCATTCGAGAGCAGCTCCGCGAGTACGACGTCATCGGTCAGATTGAGTCGGATATCTTGGCCGTAGGCCTGGTAGCCTACCGGGGCCAAGAGGCACAGTTCTGGACGGAGGGCTTACGCCGCGAGATTGCCAGCACGCCGATGGACATCGAGGGACGTCGCACGACGTCGACCATTTCGGTTGGTGTTGCCGAGGCAACCCGCACCGATACCTACACCACGCTGATTGCCAACGCCATGCAGGCGTTGGAGGCCAGCGCGGCACATCAGAACAAGGTCACGGTGTTTAGTTAGGCAGGGCGGTGGTAAATCGAGCAACCACCGGACAGTGGTCACTTACCGCCTGGGCTTCCTGCGACGTGAGGAAGGCGAACATATTCTCGGTACGAGCACTGCCGTCGATGTACCGCTCCTTCATTGCCGTCGACACCACGACATGATCAATCACCGTCCATCGCGGATTCTTGCAGCTTGTGAGCGTTGCGGTCACAAAGGATAAAGTCGGTGCATCGCGAAGGGTATCCAGCGTAGCATGTGACGACCGGCCTGGGTAGTCGTTCAGGTCGCCGGTGATCACCACCTCGCTCTCGGTGCCAGCATTGACAACACTATCGGCCCATCGGCGCAGTACAGCCGCTTGCTGGCGGCGAATCTGTCGGGATTCCTCGACCAATGCCGCCGTGCTATCATACCGCGAGGTACTCTTGAGGTGCACTACCATCTGAAGCCAGTCGAAGGATCCCTTCCTACACCGAACCACTAAGCCTGGCCGAAGCCGCGTTGGTCGACCCAGCTGCAATGGAGCGTAGTCGGCTACCCGCTCGACGTTAACGCTCTTACGGAACACGACACCTACACGCTGCTGGCCCCCTGCCTCGGACACAAATCCCGCATAGCCATCCAAGTAGCGGAGCACCCTGGACAGCGCCTGTTCGTTTTCGATCTCCTGCACACCAAGAACATCGGCATCGGTCTTGATGATGATGTCGGCAATCCGCAAGTAATCCGCATTGGTTCTTGGCTGACGATCGTCCTGTCCGTCGCCGAGCCACTGGATGTTGAATGTTGCTATCGAAACGCTGGCATCGGGCCCACCAACGGGGCCGGCACAGGAGGCAACAACGATGGTTGCAACCGTAGCAAGAATGATCGACCGGACTGTCACGAGCCCCCTGTTAATACGGCCTTGGCAATGTGGCCGGCGATCTGGGGATTCTCCTTCAGACGACGCGTGGAGTATCCGTACCAGTCCTCGCCAAAGGGAACGTAGATCCGCATCTTGTAGCCCGCAGCGATGAGCTGGTCGCGCCGCTCCTCCCGGACGCCCAGGAGCATCTGGAACTCCACCGTTGAAGCCTGACGGTTCCGCTCAGCGATCTGGGCGATGGCATTCTTGATCAGGGCTTCATCGTGTGTTGCGATACGCACGTCGGCACCGCCATCAAGTAGCATCGAGAGCAGCTTGCGATAGTTAGCCCGAATCTCATCGGCATCCTTGAAGGCATGCTCCTCGTCCTCGACATAGATCCCTTTACAGAGACGGACGTTGGGTTTCAGAGGAAGGAGCCTGAGAACATCAGCCTCGGACCGACGCAGGTAGGCTTGAATCACCACACCAATGTTGTCGTACCCCATCGATCGCAGCCGCTCATAGAACTGTAGCGTCTGCTCCGTGTACGGAGTGTTCTCCATGTCCATCCGAACAAGCACTCCGTTGTGTCGTGCTCGGTCCACAATGGCCACCAGACGCTCAAAGGCACCGTCGGGATCGACATCCAGACCGAGTGATGTGAGTTTAACACTCAGATAGGCATCCAGCTGGTGACCATGGATGGCGTCGACCACCGAACCCGACATCTGAGCCTCGTGATCGGCACGCTCCCGCGACGTCACGAACTCTCCAAGGACGTCGATCGTGGATGAGGCTCCGATCTTCATCAGCGACTGTGTAACACGAACTGCGTCGTTCAAGAAAGGCCCAGCGATGTATCGCCGGGCCACTGTTTTGATGATGGCTTTGGGGATGATCGGCAGCGTTGCGATCACCAACTTGCTGAACAGCTGCATGACAGTATCAGTGAAGAATCTGAAGTGGCACGTCGACTTGGCCTGCCACAGAGCGAACCACAAGACGGTACGAGCCCTGCGCCAGACGCTCAACAGAGAACGGAATCATCGTCTCACCAACCTGAACCTGAAGACCACTGACCAGCGTGACGGCCGTACCACTAACGTCCACAGCCACCACATCTACCGATTGCAGGCTTGAGCTCCGCAACCATACCGTAGCCTGAGATCCCGAGGGGTTTGGCGAAAGTCGCAGAATCTGCATCCCTCCCGTGCTTCCGGCGGAAGGTTCTTCGTCCACCGACACAACTGCCGAGCATGGAACAACGGTAAGCTCATTGATCGATGCTAGGACCTGTTCGCTCGCCGATTCCACAATACGAAGCGAAATCTTCGTACCCTCTGGCACGCTGTTCAATGACGGGTGAATGCTGAAGAGTTCAATCTGGTTGGCCGGTACGGTGATGGCCTGCACGGCACGCTCCCACGTTGTGCCACCATCCGCCGAGTACTGAATCCGTACACGATCGACGAAGTCAGCGTACCAGCGGAACTGATTTGCCTGATTGTTGCAGATTTCTCCACCCTCCTGCGGGATACGCAGATCCACCACCGGCACACCGATCGAGAAGACGTTGCTGGTAGCAACAATCTCGCTGTTATTCGTTGCCACCGCGCGAATGCGTGCCTCGTTCGTGGGCTCGTCCGGAACCGTCCACTGATACACTGCCTGGGCCAGACCCTCGGTAATTGTCTGCCACTGCCCATTGCCGCTCGTGTACTCCAGCTTCACCGTTGGGATGGTGTTATCCTTCTTCAGGCGAATGCTGAAGGATGTCCCAACCCCTAAGCGCTCGCCACCAGCAGGGTTGAGAACTTCCAATGGAACGTCGATGGTATACTGTGCGATCGAGGTTGCAAAGACCGACGCATCGGAGGCATCCGAAATACGAATCACCAGGCGTGACGTTCCAACGGCGGGGAGGGTCCACACGTACTGGCTATCCACGGCAGGGATGTTCCCAACAATGGCATTCCACGTGGATCCTCCGTCCGGACTCCAATCCAAGTTCACGCGGTCCACGCGTGCGGACGTCCACTGAATCTGCATGCTCGATCCGCCTGCGTACGTGTCGGTACCCCGTGGAGAGGTGAGACTCACGTAGGGATTCGGCACATCGATGACGCAAGGGGCTTTCTCAATCCACGTCCGCATCCGCTCCGACACACGAGGACCGAAGGTGAGCGGTGTGCTGCTGCCGTTGCGCAAGTGACAGTAGCTCATGATGGTACCGGGGATCACGCGGCGCAGTGCCGGGTTATCGTAGCAAGCATCTGTTCCATCGCTCTGGATCATACACGTATCGACGGGTGGGCTCCAGTAGCAGTTATGTGTGTGCGGAGAACCCACGTTATGACCGATCTCGTGAGCGGCCACGAAGACGTCCCACACAAAGGCATTCCGATTGGAGGGGCTTCCCGGCAAGTTGTCGGGGTTGGTCAGATCCACAGTGCTCACACCATATCCACCGCGGTAGGCCTTGTTGCACATCTTGTCGAGGTAGGCAATGCCTCCAACGTACAAGCCCCCTACCGGCTTCTTCCGCGTATAGAGGTGGGCAACCGTGCGATCAACATCGTTGAAGCTGCTGGACCAGCTCTGGCTGAACTCTTCGAGCAGTTCACCGGGTGCAGCGCCGTCGTAGAAGAAGAACGACGGATCTTCCTCGGTGTAGACAAACATGTAGCTGATGTAGAGACGAGCACGAATGTCTTGCTCATAGGCCTGCGACATACAGGCTACGATCTTGGCAAAGTGCTGCGCCGTTTGTTCGTTGGTGTATCCACGCAGCTTAAGCGTGGAGTCGATGTCCTCACGCAGTGCCAGAGCCACGGAAATCTGCTTCAGCGGCATGGACTGGATATTCTCGCCGTTCTTGAGCGCGCTGGGAACCATCATGGATGGCACGATCTGCGAAGCCTCCATGGCGTCGTCGTTGATTCCACAGAAGAAGTCCGCTAGGGCGACGCCTCCTGGCGCGGAGGCCTCATCGGAGAAGGCATGGGGCGTGGCACCCTTTGCAGCACTGTGTTCCCAGGCGCGCCCTACCACAGTGCGCTGACCATTACCGTGCTGAATAAACCCGGTCAGGTCGCCGTCCGAATAGTGCAGGGTTACCCATGAATCCTTATCGCCGGCAACAGATCCAGCGAACGAATGGATTGGACGAACTGTAAATGGCTTTCCGCCATCCTTGGTGTTCACCATGAACGT
>CAZBOW010000006.1:69255-77556 GCA_964493635.1 uncultured Hyphomicrobiales bacterium | reverse complement strand
GGATTGGACGAACTGTAAATGGCTTTCCGCCATCCTTGGTGTTCACCATGAACGTTGTGTTAGCGTCAAACACGGACGCCGTGCGGCGCAGATTCAGGGTGAGCGTTCCGTGCAGAGGAACTTCTACGTTCGTAAGGGTGAGCGTGGCATCGCCAGAGCCAAAGGCAGCGGCTGCGGCGTCGTGCTGCAGCAGCACCAATCGCTCGAACGCCGTTGTTTGAGCTGCGGTATGCTTGCCCGAGGTTGTCATCGGCGACAGCACGGAGCGCGCATCCACAACGCGAGGTGTTTGAGCAAGGGCACTACCAGCAAGTACCACGAAGGCAACGAAAGCAAGAAGGTTCTTCATGCCAGTCGAATCCATTGTAGGTGTGTAAACAGAGCCAAAAAGATACGGAATCAGCCGCGCAGGTACGGTATGATCTGTGCACAGACCTGCTGGTGAATCGCTGCACGATCTTGAACGCCGGGGATGACCACAAATCGCTGCGGCTCGCTTTCAGCAATCGAGAGATACCCGGCACGGACGCGCTCGAAGAAGTCACGGCCACTGCGCTCCATCCGATCTGGCTCGCCCCCCGTTGGATGAAACTGCATGCGGAGTTGTGCTTCGTCGTAGGGTACGTCAATGAAGAACGTCAGCGAAGGAAGGACACCCTGCGTGGCCAATCGGTTACAGAGATGTACCTGCTGGAGATCGAGTTGCCGGCCATATCCCTGATAGGCTGTTGTGGAATCCACGTAGCGGTCACAGAGCACCACATCGCCACGCTCCAGAGCCGGACGAATCACCGTTTCCACCAAGTGCGTGCGCGCTGCCGAAAAGAGCAGTAACTCCGCCGTTGGCGTGATGGACTGCTTGTTGCTCAAGAGGATCTCCCGGATGGACTCCGACAAATGCGTCGCACCAGGTTCTCGAACCGTCAAGACCGTGCGTCCCCGCTCCTCCAGCCATGCTCGGAGTAACCCGAGCTGTGTGGATTTTCCACTGCCGTCGATGCCCTCAAACGAGATAAACATGGCTACGGCACCCTTCCCGCAACAAGCACAACACACTCCCCTTTGATTCCACCCCGAGCGGCCACGGTGGCTGCAACGCTTGCAGCCGTGCCTCGCAGATACTCCTCATAGGTCTTCGAGAGCTCACGGGCGACCACCACCTCTCGATCACCGCCTCCGATACTGACAATCTCGTCGAGAAGTCGCTCAATGCGGTGTGGAGACTCGTACATCACGATCGTTGCCGTAGCGTCAAGAACACGCTCGAGGAATGTCTTTCTGCCTTTCTTCTGCGGCGGGAACCCAACAAAATACAGCTCATCGGTGGGCAGGCCCGAAGCCGCAGCTGCTGTAATCGCAGCTGATGCTCCTGGCAACGCCATCACCGGAAGGCCCTCCTGACTGCAGGCCTGCACAGCGCGAAAGCCGGGATCGGAGATCCCCGGCATTCCCGCATCGGAGACCAATGCCACGGTGAGCCCTTGACGAACGCGCTCGACGATCTCGGCTGCTCGATCGCGTTCATTGTGCTCGTGATAGCTTACCATTCGCTTACTCCCCAATCCGTAATGCCGGAGTAGCTGGCCGGTTCGTCGCGTGTCCTCGCAGAGAATCACATCAGCATCACGCAGAGTGTCCAGAGCTCGCTTGGTAATGTCTTCGAGATTGCCAATTGGTGTGGGTACCAGAACAAGTCGGCCGGTGGGCTTCGGATCAACGCGCTCCTGGACGACACTCGTCGCAGATCGTCGCTCAGCGAAAAACGTCGTCAGGAGGTTCTTCGCTTCTTCTGCCTGAACGCCCGACCGCACAAGGCAGCGATGATTCAACCGTGGATCGTCCGCAACCTCGAACAGCGAGCGTACGGCACCTGTCTTGGGCTCATCGGCGCCGTAGACGATCGTAGCAACACGGGCCAGCACCATGGCTCCGGCACACATCGTGCAGGGCTCAAGGGTAACATATAGCGTGCAGTCGTCGAGGAACTTCGTTCCAAGGCGTTGCACGGCGCGCTCCACGGCCACCATCTCCGCATGGCGCGTAGGGTCGCCCGTCTGTTCCACCTCGTTGTGGCCACGGGCAATGACCTCGTTGTTCTGAACAATCACGCAGCCGACGGGAATCTCTCCCTGGGCAGCAGCCAGAGCTGCCTCCTCGAGGGCGAGATGCATCATGTCGTGGTGGCGGAGGGCTGCAGGTAGTGACATCGTGGTGCCGTCGTGGTGCCGTCGTGGTGTCGAGCGGTCAGCTTACTTTCCTTGCGAGGCAGACTCGTACATCTGTGAATTGGATGGATCAAGGTATCGGAGCGTATCCCACACCGTAGCGTCCTTCATCCCACGAAACATATCGGCCAACTCACCCGCCTTGGCATCGAAGTACACATCCAGAAGTGCCGACCGGTTCGAGATGGACTTCTGCTTGAAATAGGCAAGATCGTCCAGCACAACAAGCATCTGCGCTCTTCCCTTCTCGGGGTCGAGGGCATATTCATCCATGGCTACGTGGTAGTCATAGAAAATCCGCCGCAATCCATTGAAGCGCGGATCCGTCAGCTCGGTGGCGATCGACATGCGCGTGATCTCGCCCGGCTGGAAGGTGGTCGAAAAACTGGAAACTCCCGTTGCACTGCCGAGTTGAGCAATCTGCTTGGCCGCATTGTATAGGGGATCACCACCCAGATCCTCGTAGGTATCAGCATCCAAGCCAATGGCCAGTAGGACGTAGAAATCAATGACGCTGGTGAAGGGGTCGTATCGCATCGTTTGGTAGTTCAACACGGGGTTGAACGACCACTCAAAGGTCCACTCCTGATCAAAGATTCGAAGCAGGGGGCCTCCGGTATTTGGCTCACCATTGGCCAAGCGGCGGCTCACAATCGCCAGGCGCCCCATGTATCGATTGCCGCTGCGGGACATCAAATAGATCGTGATATCCACAGGGATACGCTCACCCTCCCAATCCCGACCGGTATAGCGCTGGTTATTTAGGTAGCGCTCCACATCGGCTGCCATGGTACGGGCTTCCATGCGCTGATCCATCTGAATGGCATCCATGTTTACGGTAACGCGGGCGTCCAATTCCTGCGCGTAGGATGTCACATTTCCCGCCGTGATCATCACGACAGCCCATATGGTCACCAGCCTGCCGACATACCCGTTCAACATGGTTGCACTCATGATTCGTGGTCTCCAGATGTATGGTCTCCGACTCTCTGCGAACATACGCAGCCTGAAGATGACGTTTGGGCTGTTGTTTCTGGTGCACACAGCGTATGCCGCGATGATGGCACAGGACATCACCGGCACAACGGTGCTCTGCGTGAGCGAATGTGTCGCAGCTCCCGCTGCCTCCCAGCAGCGCACGTCCGTTTCGCTTAGCATGCAGCCCGCCCCGTATGGCTTCGTTGATCTGAGTTCCGCTTCCGTTACAGCAGCGTTTCTGCCAGCCGGGATGTTGGCGCACCTCTCCGGAGCCTCTGGCAGTGGGTGGACGGATCTTCAGGGCTCGGTATCACGTCTCTGGGCGATCACACCGTCCTTCACAGCAGCATCACAACTTACTGGAACCTGGCAAGGGGCTGTGGGTTTTCCAGCCCGAACCACGCTGGGGATCAACATCCATACCATCATCGCACTCGACCCCACCTGGTTGGTGGGTTGCGGCGTCGACGGACTGCTGCAACTCCACTCGGACAGCCAGCCCCCTACCCGCACGCTGCGACTCGGCGTTGGCTGGCAGGGGGCAGCGGCTGCCGAGCTGGCCATCCAACCCGGGCATTATACGTCGCTGATTCTATCGGCACTCTATCGTCCATCGCCCTCGACCACCCTGCGTGGCAGGTGCTCGACGTGGCCCATCACGCTGAGCGTTGCCACGCAACTTGAGCTCCTGGACCTTCCATGGATCGTTGCCGAAGTGACGTGGGTAGAGCGCCTCGGCTATCGGGCTGCACTCACGTTGGACGTGCGCTTGGATGGCTAGATTTCTGCTGTTGATCTGTGCTGTAACAATGGCCTGGGCCCAGGACGATCTCGCCTCGGACCCGCAAAACGTGGCAACCCTTGACGCTCTGCAATCCTATGCTGAAACGCCACTCTGTTTGCGATGTGCCAGCACGAGCGACCTTACACGGATTCCGGGAATCTCCAGGGCCACAGCTGCACGCATTCGTTCGGTGGTGGACAGTGTGGTTACCATCGACGAGCTCTCCAGTATGGCGTGTCTGACCACCGACCAACAACTACTGCTGGCAACCACGTGTACCCTTCACTGCACGTGCACAACATGGTTGCATTCGGGACGCCTCCGCCTGCGAGGCATCTGGCGTGGTACACGCACACCAGACTGGTCCGCACGGATGGATGTTGCTACCGTGCTGGGCCGCGTCGGTGCCGTCCTGCGCTCCACAGCTACCGGATCGATAACCGGGGGCTGGGCTGTTGTTCCGCTGGAACCGTGTGTTATCGCCGTTGGCGATGTGTCCATGGCCAGTGGCCTGGGCATGGTGCTCGGTGGTGGAGGCGGGTTCGGCCGTAGTGCCTACTCGCGTTTAGCCAACATGAACACCACCATCCAGCTGCGCCCATACACCTCTACGTGGCAGGAAGCGATGGCGCGCGGCATTGCTCTTCACGTGCCGTCGGTCAGCACGGCACTACCCGTGGAAGTCGGATTGATGTATTCCCCCTTGGGCATCGGCGGCACGTCGGGCTCGGTGGTGTTGGCCTCGGCCCGCATGTCCGTTTCGGCCACTGCCGTTGGCGGCGTTCACCTCTACCACGACCATGCACACACGATGGCCTCGGTGGAAGGCGAACTGCAGGTGGATTCGTGGCAGCTGCATGCTGAAGCTGGTGTGATGGATGCTGCACACTATGCCCTACAGGTGGTTGCCCGAAAAGACCTTACCGTTGGAGCGCTGTCGGCCGCCGTTCGGTGGTCGGATCCGGATCTTCGCCACCCCTATGCTGCGGCCATCTCCCAGGCCTCGGTCTTGGGGAATGAGGTTGGGTGCATGGTAGGACTGCACTACCGCCAAGATCGGTGGAACCTGGAGGCCTCGTTGGATATCCATGGAAGGCCTTCACCGTCGCACGCGATACCAATGCCCAGACGGGGCGTTGATGCGATCGTTGATGGACAGGTACGACTGGTTCGGGGCGTGAATCTGGATGCCCGGTGTCGGTACGAAGTGGATGATGTTTCCACGGACAGCCGCATGACACGGCGGCATCGCACCACGATTCGACTGGATCTCACGGCGCAGGTTCAGCCGCACGTGCGGATGCGGGTTCGCTCCGATGTGCGCCGCGCTGCCTGGGAGGATGGAGAGCACCACCACGGATACCTTAGCTACATCGAGGCACGTTGGACATGGTCCGCCGCATCGAACCTCACGGCGCGGTACACAACGTACTGGTCTACGTCCGTTGACGTTGCTCCCTATGCGATGGAGGTTCCGGCAGCGGGAATATTCACGACGGTGGTTGGCAATGGAACCGGTACACGCCTGCTGCTAGCCGCTACCTGGCAGCCGGTGCCGAGTGTGCGTTGCTCGCTATCCACGCTGCTTCTTCACGCAGAACTGTCAGCCGCTGCACAGCTGGACATCCGTATATGAGCACTATATGAGCACTACCGTAGCAGAAGCTGATAGGCCGATGCTTCCAACAAGAAGTGCTCGGCAAGGCGCAGCGAAAATGGACTCTGGTACTCCATACGCTCGGGATGCCACTGCACTCCTAAGAGGAAGGGCTTTCCACCCAGTGCGGCATCACCCCATTCGATGGCTTCAATCACTCCGTCCTCGGCGAGAACAGTGGCCGTGAATACCGCGGCAATCTTCTCGATGGCCTGGTGGTGCGCACTATTAACACTGCCTTCCATCGTACCACACACATGTTTCAGGATCGAGCCGGGCTGGACCTCCACACCGTGGACGCTATCGACACCCTCGATCCTGCGGTGCTCGGTTGTTGACGGCCGCTGCGACGGGATGTCAGCAATCAGGGTGCCGCCAAAGGCAACGTTGAGTACCTGAAGCCCCCTACAGATGCCCAGAACCGGCATCCGGATCTCGACCGCCGCTGTTGCCAGTGCCAGCTCCAGTGCATCGCGCTCGGCATTGATCGTGCCGCATACGTCCCGACGCTCCGGATGACCATACAGGGCCGGATCGACATCTTCGCCACCGGAGAGCACCAGACCGGACACTTCGCGAAGGACGGCAACGGCATCCATGGCCGTCATTCCCGACAGATCAACAACCTCTACGGAGGCATCTGCCGCTTGAAGCCATGGACCATAGCGATCGAAACTGGCAGAACCCGAGGCCTTACTGATGGCGATCTTCATCTGTTACTCCCATGATGAGGGCAAGGACACGATTTCTGATACGATCGGACGCGTGTGCCTCGATCGGCACAACGTGCAATGGAACATTGGCGGCAGCGAACAGCTCACGGTACGGTTCCAGCTTCACGCTGTCTTTCTCCGTGGTGCAGACGCTGGCATGATTGGCCTTGGCCTTGTGAAGAACATCCTGCACGGAGGCCTGCGAATATCGGTAGTGATCATCAAAGAAGACTTCACGCACCACCACAGCACCAGCTGCCTGCACCGTAGCAGTAAACCGTTGCGGGTTGGCGATCCCAGCCATTACCACCACCCTTCTTCCCGACACATCGATCGATGTCTGCACACGGACATGGTCGATGACTGCATCCGGGGAGGCATACGGGAGCACGTCCGATTGATCAATGGTTGGATCTGTCAGAAGAATGACGTGCGCCCGATGGATGCTGGAAAGGGGCTCGCGCAGACGTCCCTCTGGCAGAAGTTTACCCTGCAGTGTTGCCCGGTCCACGAGCAGAACGTCCACGTCGCGGTGCAGCGAGCGATGCTGGAAGCCGTCGTCGACAACGATCACCGAGCACGGCAACATTCCCGCCGCATGGACGGCGGCATCGACCTTGCTCGAACAGACCACCACCGGCACCTGCAACGATGTGGCGTGCAGGTAGGCTTCATCACCGGCTTGCTCAACCGTAGCACAGAGGCGCTCTCCGTCATGCACGACGACCAATCCGCGCGATCGACGGCGATAGCCTCGCAGAATCACCGCCGGCTGATAACCGTGTTGCTGCAGCCACCGCACAAGCATCTGCACCACCGGCGTTTTACCGGTACCACCTACGGTGAGGTTCCCAACGCTGATCACGGGAACATTGACCGTCACAATCGGTGTACGATGAGTGTCGAAGCGATCGTTCCGACGACGCACCACTGCACCATAGAGGCGGGATCCTACGGCAAGCAGCGAGCGAATCATGAGCGACTCTCATTGGCTAGCGTACGCAGCCGTTGTTGCGACCCTGCAATGATGGCATCAACCTCCTGGCGAGTAGCCTCGGCAGAGATCATGCACGGGACATCGATGACGAGCGTTACCGTCGCAAACGGTAGTGGCAGAACAAAGCGATCCCACGATCGCTCGAAGATCTTGGAGCGCGAAACCCTGGCCGCCACCAACAACAATGGCACACCGGCGCGCTGCGCGGCAACCACGGCTCCCGGCTTCATCTCCTGCGACGGGCCTCGCGGACCATCGGGCGTGAGCATCACCACATGGTCGTGGGCTGCACGCACCAGGTCGGACAGGGCTGCGCTACCGCCTTGCGACGACGACCCCCGTACCGTACGGTAGTTCCAGTCCTGCAGCAGCTGTGCCAGCAGAGCACCATCACGGCTTGCACTTACCATCGCCGTCGGACGAAGGCCTCGGAAGGCCCACCAAATTGGCAGCATACTCCCGTGCCAGAAGGCCACAACGCATGGCTGCATGGGTAACTGCCCTTGGACCTCCAAGCTCCAGGTTCGCGCCAGCAGGCGGATGACGACGGAAACGAGTTTTGCACGCAGCATAGGCCTACCGCCCTCTCCTCTGGTAGCGCTCGGCAAGGTAGTCGGCTGCCCGCTGACTTGCTCCCGGACCGCCAAGCAGATGATGCACCTCGGCTGTGGCCGCGGCGAGCTCCTGGCGACGTTGCATATTCTCCAACAAGTCCAGAATCTCCGTGGCTAGGCGGTCACCCGTGGCATCCTTCTGAAGATATTCGTGCACCACCGGACGCTTGAGCAGTAGGTTCGCCATCGTCACCGACGAGACGTCCACCAGCCATCGGCTCAGGTGGTAGGACGCCCACGACGTTCGATAGAACGTTGCATACGGCATGCCCAGCAACGTGGCTTCCAAGGTCGAGGTCCCGGCCTTTACCAGTCCGGCGCGCGCATGGCGCA
>CAZBOW010000006.1:28571-69155 GCA_964493635.1 uncultured Hyphomicrobiales bacterium | reverse complement strand
GTGGCTTCCAAGGTCGAGGTCCCGGCCTTTACCAGTCCGGCGCGCGCATGGCGCATGGCATCGTGACTGTTGGTAACGAGCTCCGCACCAAGGTCGGTAAGGGGCTGGAGCATGCTGGAACCGATCATCGGTGCCTGTGCTACCTGAACGGGCACGTGCGTGTTCTGCTGCAGGAGGCGAAGGGCCGACGTCAACACCGGCACATGATGCCGGATCTCCTGCAATCGCGAACCTGGCATGAGCACTACCGTATCGGCCCGCTGCGCATCGGGCTGGTGTCGTAACTCTTCAAGCAGGGGATGACCGACGTACCGTGCCGTAATACCAAACTGGGCAAAGAAGTCGACCTCGAACGGGAAGACCACCAGCAGATCGGTAACGGCCGCAGCCAGCCGTGCACCGCGCCGTGAGCCCCATGCCCACAACTGCGGGGCGATGTACCACGCAACGGGAATGCGCTGTGCGCGCGCAGAGGAAGCTAGGCGCAGGTTAAAGCCGGGATAGTCCACGGGGAGGAAGAGGTCGTACGTCCTGCTGTGCAGAAGCTGCTGACATTGCCGCAGCAGAGCGCGGAAGTAGCCGTACCGCTTGGCAACCTCCCAAAAGCCCGAAACAGCAAGATCTTGGAGGTGAGCCACCGACCGCAACCCCTGCATTTCCATAGCCGGTCCGCCGAATCCCTCGAAGATGACCTCGGGAACACAGATTCGGAGGGCAGCCATCAACCGTGCCGCATGAGCATCGGCCGATGGATCACCGGCGGTAATGAAGATTCGCACGGCACAAAACTGCTATATTCGAGCTATTGGAAACGAAAAAAAGGACACCCCCATGATTCATCGATCCGTGATACGTCGGTCCTCGGTCCTCCTGTTGGTACTTATGGCGATGCTGGTGAGTACCTCAACAACGACAATGGCACAGCTGGTAAAGCGTATGCCCGAGGGATCGGAGTTTGTCCTCACGGTCAACAAGGATCAGGATATGCGCCACCTGACGATCCGCTGGTTTAAGGACGGACAGTTGCTGCGTGGTGAACACGGGCAGGAACTCCGCTACCCGATCGCACAAGCGGACATGGCCGGTGTATACACCGTGGAGCTTGCCGGCCCCTGTGCGACAGTCACAAGTAAGCCCATGCAGGTGGTGATTGAGCCACGTTCGTTCATTGTACAGTCGGACCTTGTACCATTGGACGTCGATGGCACGGTGATTGCCGGACGCACCCACGGTACCGAGACGGCTGGCTTCGCGCTGTTTGACTGCCAGCCAAATCCCGTTACCGATCAAGCCACGATCCGTTTTGCGACGGCGGCAACGTCCGAAGTTGTTGTGAAGGTTGTGGACCTGAACGGGGCTGTTGTAGCCACGCTGGTGAATGACGTCCTGCCTGCCGGGGAACACACCGTCACGATCAACACGCGTGAACACGACATGCAGAGCTCACTCTACTACTACGTCTTGTCGGCCCCGGGCTACACCGCTACGAAGCCGATGATGCTGGTGAAGTAATGCAGCGCACCGTGATGCCGACGGTAGCCGCAGCCTTGGCTACCGTTCTGTTGGTTACCTCCTGTTCCGACGAGCTGGTCTCCGACCTGCCCGGATATGCCTGGCGTGACTCTACCATCACGGCACGGCCCAATGGCTGCGATGGTCCATTGGATCGCTGTGGAGGAGTCGAGCTACGCTTCCCGGTGTTTAGCGCCATGGAGCCCGCCAACGACAGCATTGCTCGCCTGCTGACCTCGCGCGTGATTGATGCCATTGCTCAGGAGATGGGTGGCCCGGATCTTGAGCGCGCCACCAGTCTTGAGGAAGCCACGCAGCGATTCATTGAAGAGTACGAAAACTTCCTCTCGGACTTTTCCGACACCGAGCAGCGATGGACCATGCAAGGCACAGCCACCGTAACAGCGATGGACTCCATTGCCTGCATCGAAGTGGCAACCTCTAGCTATATGGGCGGCGCCCACCCGTTATCGTACACCACGTACATTCTGGCTGATATGCGTACCGGCAAGCCCCTTACCCTTGCCGACCTGACCACCGACACCACACGCTTGAAGACGAAGGCCGAAGCGGTGTTCCGAAAGCAGGCAGGACTTGCTCCGGGTGCATCGCTCACGGAAGGCACAGAGTATTGGTTCGACGGGGGTGAGTTTATGCTACCGGTAAACGTGGGACTGACGGCCGATAGTGTGATCCTGTACTACAATGCCTACGAGATTGGACCCTACGTGCTAGGGGCTACCGTCCTGACGCTTCCACGTACTGCACTACAGTAACGGATGTCCACAACGCACCATACGCTCGATGCGTCAACTTGGGTTGACCGCTTCGGCAACGAGCTCTTCCGGTACGCTGTTCAGCGCCTACGGAATGAGAGCGATGCAGAGGATGTGGTACAGGAAACCTTTCTCACCGCGTGGCGCACCCGCGAATCCTACCGCGGCGACCTCTCCGAGCGCAACTGGCTCTACACGATTCTGAAGAGTCGCATCATCGACAACGTACGCCGACGTGCTACCCGCCAATCGTTTTTCGTAGAGGAGAGCAGCGATGGCGAATCCTCGTTTCGCGAGGATGGTCACTGGCACCAGGAGCCCAGTGCAACAGCCTGGCTTGAGCGCTCACCGGATGCCATGGACGATGCCGAGCGTGCGGAGTTCTATCACATCTTCGATCGCTGCCTGCAGGCTCTGCCCGAAAAACAGCGCCTGATCTTTACCGCTCGAGAGCTCGATGGCCTGGAATCCGAAGAGATCTGTCAGATTTTCGGTATTACAGCGTCGAACCTCTGGGTTGTTCTACACCGTGCACGGCTGCGGCTGCGGGACTGCCTGAACACTCACTGGTATGAAGTACCTCGGGAGAACCGCTAATGCCACTCCGACCATCCTGCAAGGAAGCCACTCAGCTACTGTCGCAGCAAGAGCACGTTGGCATTAGCCTGATTAATACCGTGCGCCTGCGCTGGCACTTGAGTGGTTGCCAGCCATGCAAACACTACGTGTTGCAGATTCACATCATTTCACAGACAGCGGCCCGGTCCACCCCTCCGGAGTGTGACCCCTCCACCGAGACACTGCAACGGCTCCGTGAAAGCTTGGAACGGGAGATGCGCTCGTGACCCTGTTTTCAGCTACGGAGCTGGCCAAAACACATCGCGAGCATCCGATCTTTGATGGCATTTCCTTCGGAATGCAGTCGGGCGAGCGTGTTGGTATTATTGGCCGCAACGGTGTGGGCAAGACGTCGCTTCTGAACATTATCGCCGGAATCGACAGCCCTGATAGTGGCACGGTTGCACGGTCGCGCGAAGCACGATTCGAATACCTGAACCAGCAGCCGGAGTTTCACCGCGGGGATACGGCACTGCTGGCGGTTACGGCAGCCTACAACCCGGAACATGGCATACTTGAGCCATGGGAGCTGGAAACACGTGCGCGTCGGTTCTTGGGCAAACTCGGCATCCACAACCCGGAGGTGGATGTTCACACGATGTCGGGTGGTCAGCGCAAGCGCGTAGCGATTGCGCGGGCATTGATGTCCGAGCCCGACCTGTTGATTCTGGATGAGCCTACCAACCATCTGGACGCCGACTCGGTTCAGTGGTTGCAGGACGAGCTCTCAAACTCTCCCAGAGCCTTGCTGCTGGTAACCCACGACCGGTACTTCCTCGATGCTGTCTGTACGCGAATTGTGGAACTGGATCAGCATCGCATGCTGTCCTTCGACGGCGGCTATGAAAAGTACCTCGAGCGAAAGACCACATTGCTCGACATTCAGGAATCCACAGCAGCGCACCAGCGCAACAAGCTTCGCCGCGAACTGGCATGGCTGGCCAAGGGTGCCAAGGCCCGTCGAACGAAGCAGAAGAGCCGGATCGATTGGATCTCCCAGATGGAGGCAGAGCCCCCTACCTCGCAACAACGCGAGATTGAAATCGAGCTGGGGCATCGCTTCCTTGGTGGTAGGATTATCGACGCTGATAATCTGGGCGTGGACCTCGACGGACGCTGGTTGTTTCGCGATGTAACGTGGCGGGCGCAACCCGGCAGTCGTATTGGGGTGATTGGTCCGAACGGCGCTGGCAAGTCCACGCTCCTACGGGTTCTGAGCGGTCGGCAGCAGCCCACCGCAGGGTGGGTGAACGTTGGCGAGACAGTTACCCTGGGCTTCTTCGAGCAGGAGATTCGCGATCTGGCTGAGAACGAAACCGTGATTGCCAACGTACGAGCCATTGCCGAGTACATCGATGTTGGGTTGGGACACGACCGCTACATCAGCGCCCGCGAGCTCTGCGAGCGATTTGCCTTCTCGGGTAAGCAGCAGCATGCCTACGTCCATACGTTGTCGGGAGGAGAGCGCCGGCGACTTGGATTGCTGCGCGTACTCATGAAGAATCCCAACGTACTCTTCTTGGACGAACCCACCAACGACTTCGACATTGCCACGCTAACGGCCTTGGAGGAGTACCTTCAATTCTTCAAAGGTGTTCTGGTGGTGGTCTCTCACGACCGCGCCTTTTTGGACAAGACGGTCGATACGATTTGGTCCTTCGAAGACGGACGTGTGAAGGAGTATCCCGGCAACTACTCTGCCTACCTGGAGAAAATCGAGCAGTCAACAGCATCCACCTCGGACGAGCCAACCACAAAGGCGGGCGGTAAGCCCAAGACACCGTCGTCCGGTCCGCGCAAGCTCACGTTCAAGGAGCAGAAAGAACTCGCAGCCCTTGAAGAGCAGATTCCTGCGTTAGAATCGCGTCAGGCCGAGATTGAACAGGCGCTGAATGGTGGATCAGGCGGATCAACGGACTACACCGAGCTGGCTGCGCTGAGCGAAGAACTTCAACGCGTACTGCAGGAGATCGACACCTGCACCCATCGCTGGCTAGAGCTTAGCGAGCTGGCCTAGGCTCGTGATTTCGACGGCAAATCTCTTGCACCCTTAAACCCTTGGGTAGCGATCCCGTTAAACACTCTGTCTCTAATCGGTGCGAGGAACCATCATGTCTTCAGTAAATCACCGTCGTCTGGCTACACTGTTCGTCTTGTGCTGCGGGCTCAGCACGATGCCAGCACTATCGCAGCGCTATGAGGTACACCTCTTCCTCCTTGAGTCGTGTAAGATCACCCAAGCGTACACCGATGAGCTCAAAGCACTGTATCGTGACTTTACGTGCGACTCGATTGCGTTTACGGCATGGTTTGCCAACCCCACATCCACGCCTGCAACCATTGCTGCGTTTCGGGAGTCCTATGGTCTTCCGTTTGTATGCGCCCTAGATTCTGGAGCAGTTCGTGCACGTCATTACGGAGTAACGATCACTCCCGAAGTAGCCGTAGTTGAAGCAGCCACCGAGGCACTTTTATACAGAGGCCGCATCAACAATCTCTTTGTGCGCGTTGGACAACGCCGCGGCGCAGTTACCGAGCATGATCTTCGCTCTGTGTTGCAGGCACTACAACAAGGAAGCCAGCTTCGCCCTACATACACATCCCCCATTGGATGCATCCTACCTACCAGGAGTATACCATGACTCATCGCTACGTTTTTCTCCTGACGATGCTGTGTGTACTTAGCACGCCACAGATGCGCGGACAGAGTCCAACATGGAGTGAGCATGTTGCCCCTATCATTTATGCGCACTGCACATCATGTCATCGCAGTGGCGAGATAGGCCCCTTTCCATTAGAGTCGTACCGCGATGCCGTGAACTGGGCCGACATGATCGCCTACACGACTCAGATTCGGTATATGCCACCGTGGAAAGCCGATCCCTCCTTTGGCGTGAGTTATATCGGTACCAATCGCCTTACCGATCAGCAAATCGCCACCATCAAGGCATGGGTGGAAGGGGGCTCACAAGAGGGAGACCCCACCATCGCCCCACCTCCACCCACGTTTCCAACGGGATCGCAGGTAGGGACACCCGACCTTACGTTATCGTTTGCTTCTGCCCATCGTGTAAGCTCTAACAACAAGGATGAGTACCGATACTTCGTGCTACCTACAGGACTGCGGGAGAATCGCGATATAGTGGCACTTGAGATGCGCCCCGGAAACTCTTCACTCGTTCACCACGCATTGTTCTGGTCGGATTCTTCAGGAACGGCAGCTTCTCTAGATGCATCAACACCTGAGTATGGCTACGTCGGTCAGGGGGCCAGCGCCGGGCAAGCAAACTTTGGCGATCAGCTGCCAAGCTACGTTCCTGGCATGCGACCCATTGTATACACGCATGGCATGGCACAGCGACTTCCTGCCAACAGTGATCTTGTTATGCAGGTCCATTACGCTCCATCCACAATTGGCGGGTACGATTCATCATCTGTGAATCTTTTCTTCGCCAAAACGCCCGCACAGCGCTACGTGCGTTCGCACATTATGCTACCACCGAGCCTCGTGAATGGTCCCTTCGTGATGCAACCCAATACAGTTACCACCTTTGAGGGGCAGTTCACAGTGCCCCTTAAGGTCACGCTTATCGGTATAGCACCGCATGCCCACCTCTTAAATCGGTCGTGGAGGGTCTTCGTCATTACGCCTGATAACGACACGTTACCACTGATCAATGTGCCTGACTGGGATTTTAACTGGCAGGGGTCCTATCACTTCACGAAGCCGGTTATTATACCGCGCGGCTCCGTTGTGCATGCCTTCGCTAGATACGATAACACCACAGCCAATCCCTTTAATCCAAACACACCGCCAAAGGTCGTGCGCTGGGGCGAGGGTACTGCTGATGAGATGTTCTACCTACCGCTTCTTTGGCTACCGTACCAAGACGGCGACGAATCTCTGGTGTTCGGCGATGTACCGACCACAGTTGGTGACCAAGCAACGGCCACAGGTGTACGCTTGTACCCCATTGCCCCGAATCCCGTTCGAGGCCCGCTATCGATTGGTTACACGTTGAAGGAAACAACACCTGTCCGCCTAGAGGTGTACAATGTTCAAGGAGAACGTGTAGCAGAGATCCGTCAAGATCAACATTCCTTCCCCGGACAGCACCTTGCCGAATGGGACAGCTCGACACTTCCTTCAGGATTGTATCGAGTGGTGCTGCGCACTGGTGCGGATCTTCAGTCGCAGCCACTGCTTGTTCCGTAACTGCTACAGAGGTGACCTAGGCTCGTGGCTCTTCTGCGCCACCACAAACTCCGCAAAGCCGAGTAGGTCCCAGAACACCCCACCTGGTACATAGCCGTACTTGAGCGTTTGGTGCACAAGGGCAAAGGGAAAGAACAGAATCACTGGCCAGTGCCGGCGTGTACCACCCTTGAGCACCGTGCATCCAGCCTTCTGAACAATTGCCGACACCTCGGCAACACTATAGAGCCGAACATGCGTGGGGTCGTCGTAAAAATTGAGTGTGCCGCGCATACTCGGCAATGTGGTGCTCCGTACACCCGGATACTCGATGTAGATCGTACCGCCCGGCTTGAGCTTTGGTACCAAGCCCGCAATTACCTCATCGCCATTGTACAGATGCTCGATCACGTGCGCCATGACGATCACGTCGAAGTATCCATCGGGGATCACATCAAAATGTAACTCCGTCAGATCCAGCTGATAGTAGGCCGTCATGACGTCGAAGTCGGCTTGGCTGTTTTCGTAGTTCTCGCGATCCACGCCGTGTTATTCACACAGCGGAAAAAAATGTTTCGTTGTAGAAGGGCTACCATTGCCGGCACCGATATCGAGGAGCGTAAACGGCTTATCTCTGAGCGCTTGCGGGATGTAGGACAGCTTATGAGGGAGGATCTCCGGCATGCAAGAAGATACGAGTGGTCAGCGGGGATACATCACGAAAAACGCCTTCACCGGTAGTACCCGTGAAGGCGTCGTAGAGATAATCTCGCTCCGCAGCAGGGACTTGAACCCCGGACCCTCTGATTAACAGTCAGATGCTCTAACCAGCTGAGCTACTGCGGAATCTCGTTGAGAGAGCACAAATATACGAGCCGGACGGTAATTTGCCACATGATCGTCACCACCGATGCCGTAGTGCTACATTCCCGTAGGTATGGCGATACCTCGCGGATTGTGGTGCTCTACACCGAGCAGCTGGGCAAGGTATCGGTTGTAGCTCGTGGCGCCCGCACGCCAAAGTCGGCCTTCGGTAGCGCCTTAGAGCCCCTTTCCATCTCGCGTGTTACGATCTATCACCGCAAACTGCGGGACCTCCACACGGTGTCGACAGCCGAATCCCTGCACCCCGGACTCTGGAAAGAGCCCACGTATCAGCGCCTTCGCGCCGCCATGGTACTGTGCGAAACGGTATTGCGAAGTCAGGCCGATGAGGCGCCATCGCCCGAGATCTTTGCGACGGTGCAAGGGGCTCTGGTAAGCATCGCATCGCAGGGTGATGATCAGGCACAGGGCTACAGTCTGCAAGCACGCCTGGCCATTGCCCAGCACATGGGATTTGGCCTGCCGCAGGCCGATCCGCCCGACGGTCCGGTGGTGAAGGTGAGCATCGAGGATGGACTTCCCCGTAGCGAGGCGGGACTCGGTGTACGACTCACTCGGGCGGTCTATACGGCTCTGCAGTTGTGCCTCGATACCGCTCCGCCCGGAGATCTTGCCCTCTCCGATACTGATCAGCAGGAAATCGACGCCTTCCTGACGACCTACTTCTCACATCACCTCGATCGCCGCGTGATCAGTCGAGTATCCGACACACTGCGGTAATACCGGTATCTTTGCGCCATGATTGGCAACATCGCCCTTACGTTATTCTTTGTGCTGCTCAACGGCTTCTTTGTAGCCGCAGAGTTTGCTCTGGTAAAGGTGCGCTCGTCGCAGATTGAACTACGCGCACGCGATGGCAACATCTTTGCCGGCATTGCGAAGGGGCTAATTGAGCATCTGGACGCCTACCTCTCAGCCTGTCAATTAGGGATCACCTTGGCCTCGCTGGCTCTTGGTTGGATCGGAGAACCCGTGGTTGCAGCCATCGTTGCCGATGTTGTCGCCATCGCAGGAGTGCAGCTGGACGAAGCCACGCTTCACATGGTAAGCATTGCAGTGGCCTTTACGATTATCACGGCCATGCACATTGTAATTGGCGAGATGGCGCCCAAGACACTCGCCATTCAGCGGTCGGAGGCCGTCACGCTGGCCATTGCCCTGCCGATGCGAGCCTTCTACATCGTGTTCCGTCCCGTGATTTTGGGCCTGAACTGGATGAGCAACACCATGTTGCGCCTGATCGGTATTGCACCGGCCACGGAGCACGAGGTCCACTCCCCCGAGGAGTTGCGCTACCTTATTGCGCAGTCCGGCGAGCAAGGGGCTCTGGAGATCTCGGAGCGGGAGTTGATCGAGAACGTGTTTGACTTCACCGAGACGACGGCCGACCAGGTGATGATTCCCCGATCGAAGATTCTCGCACTGGATCTGACGGACCCCATCGACTCCCTGCTGGAACAGGTGATGGAGGAAGGCTACTCGCGCCTACCGGTGTACGACGGATCGATCGACCGGATTGTTGGCATCGTCTATGCCAAGGACCTGCTGACCCTGATGCACCACAAGGACCTCATCTTGGTGCAGGATATTCTGCACCCGGCCTATTTCGTGCAGGAGGATGTGAAAATCAAGCGGCTGCTCCGCGACATGCAAGCCAAGCGCGTCCACATGGCAATCGTCTTGGATGAGTTTGGTGGTACAGCCGGACTGATCACCATGGAGAACATCCTGGAGGAGCTGGTAGGTACCATTCAGGACGAGTACGATGAAGAGGCACCACTGGCATCGCAGACAACCCGGGACGTCTGGGAGTTCGACGCCGGCATCCATATCGACGACCTCAACGAACTGCTGCCCAAGCCCCTTCCCTCTTCGGACGATTACGAGACCCTTGGCGGGATGCTCACCCACGTAAGCGGACGCATCCCGAGCGTTGGCGACGGCATCCTGTTGGATGACTATACGGCGATCATTCTGGCTGGCAGCGAGCGCAGAGTTGAGCGGGTTCGGCTCACGTGGCGCGCGCAGAGTTAGTCTGCCTGTTACCGAAACACCACACCCATGTGGTACAAGGCAAAAGCAAGCTTATCTGCCATACCCTGCAGCAGCGTATCGGTGTTCACCGCGCCGTGACCACTTTGTCGCTCAACCCGCATGAGGATCGGCCCTGCACTGGGCGCCACGGCGGCCTGCAGAGCCGCTGCGAACTTGAAGGAGTGGGCTGGCACCACGCGATCGTCGTGATCGGCCGTCATGACCATCGTTGCCGGGTACGCAGCACCCGGACGCACGTTGTGATACGGTGAGTAGGCCAGCAGTGCACGGAACTGATCTTCCTTGGCCACGGTACCATAGTCGCGAGCCCAGTTCCAACCGATGGTAAAGAGGTGGTAGCGCAGCATATCCAGAACGCCCACCTCCGGTAATGCTACGCGGAAGAGATCAGGACGCTGTGTCATTACGGCGCCTACAAGTAACCCACCATTGGACCGACCATTGATCGCCAGGCGATCCCGCGTTGTGATGCCGTTGGTGATGAGCCACTCTGCGCAGGCAATGGCATCATCGAAGACGTTTTGTTTCCGCGTGGTGGTGCCGGCCTCGTGCCAGGCCTCGCCGTACTCTCCGCCGCCCCGCAGGTTGGCGATCGCCCATGTGCCACCGGCCTCCAACCACGGAACAACCAGAGCATTGAATCCCGGCGACATGGAGATGTTGAAGCCGCCGTACCCATACAACATGGTTGGCGAGGACCCTGATTGAGGCATGCCCTTCATCTGCAGAATTGTCATCGGAACACGCGTACCATCGGCACTTGGAACAAACACCTGTCGTGCTTCGATCCGCGACGCATCAAACGGAACCTCGGCTGCATACCACACGGTGCTACGATTTGTTGCCGGATCGTACTCGTACGTGATACTCGGCTGCGTATAGCTCGAGAAGGAGTACAGCACTGTTGTATTCTCACGGCGCCCACCAAAGCCCCCTACCGACCCAAGACCAGGGAGGTCTACGTCATACAGCTTGGTGCCATCCAAGTCATAGACGGCGGTGTAGTCGAACACGTCACGCATCACGGTGGCAATGATCTTGTTGCCACGAATCGACACGCCCTGCAACACAGCCCTCGAATGCGGGATGATTTCGCGAACACTCCACGGAGATGTGAAATCGTCCACACAAATCAACTTCCCATTCGGGGCATTCTCGGTGGTTTGCGCATACAGCGTATCGCCACGCAGCTCCACAACCGACAACTCCACAGAGTCACTTTCATACAGGGTTCGCCAGGGGGCTTGCCGCTCCGCCGCCAATCGATAGAAGAGCGACGTTCCCTTTGTTCCACCGGCACGACTGCTACGTAGCAGGTAGGAAGAACCCTCCGGAACCCACGCGAAGTGGAATTGATCCGGATGTGCATCATCCTTCCAGATCACGTCGTCGGCATCTTGCGATGTGCCAACACGATGATACATGGCCATGTGACCCAGGTTCACGGACGACAGTTCGCTGGACTGTCCCTCCGGCGCAGGATAGCGGCTGTAGAAAAAGCCACCATCGTGCCAGTTGATGCCCGACACCTTCACCCATCGAACGGTGTCGATGAGGTGTTCCTTCGTTGCAAGATCCATCACGTAGATGGTTTGCCAGTCGCTTCCTGCTTCGGACCGTGCGTAGGCCAGATACCGTGCATCCTTACTTACGGCCCACGACCCCAACCGGATGGTCCCCTGCTCCGACCACGTGTTCGGATTCAGGAGAGTATCCTCGACCATCGCACCTGTTCGGCGGATGAGTACGGCATGGTTGTCGGTGCCTCGCTGTCGCAGAAAGAAGGTGAGCTCCTTGACGCGGTCCACACCGTAGACCTTTTCATACGTGTAGAGCTCTTGCAGGCGCTTGCCGATGGCATCGCGAAATGGGATACGCTCAAGGTACTGCCGTGCAGCACGATCTTGGACCTCTACCCAGGCTTCCACCTCGGGGTCCCGGTCGTCCTCCAGCCACCGATAGGGGTCGGCCACGACGGTACCAAAGATCGTATCGCGCACATCATCAGTTCGTGTGACGATTCGTGTGGCTGGAAACAGCGTGGGCTGTGCCGTGGCAGCAATTGCCACAGTACAGCCCACGAGTACGAGTGCAGAGATCACGCGCATGGCGTTAGTCGCGCCTACGAGGTCCACGGCTATCACCACGGCTATCACCGCGGCGGTCATCTCGACGATCATCTCGGCGCGGACCACGACGGTCGCGATCACCACCGCCAGGCCGTGGGCCACGACGATGTTCGAGTGATGCGTCGTATCCCTCAGGCGGCGTTAGCAGAGCCTTGCGCGACAGACGGATCTTTCCACCTGGAGCCATTTCAATCAATTTCACATCCAGGACATCACCAACCTTGAGGATCTCGCCCACGGTTTCAACGTGACGATAGTCCAGCTGGGAGATGTGGAGCAAGCCTTGCTTCTTTGGGGCAATCTCGACGAAGGCACCAAGACCCTCGCGGATTTCCTTGACGGTACCGGTGTAGACAGCTCCCTCTTCCAGCGGTCGGATGATGTCTTCGATCATCTTAATGGCCTTTTGAGCGCTCTCGTTGTTCACGGCTGCAATCGTTACCGTACCGTCGTCCTCGATGTTGACTTCGGCGCCCGATTCCTTGACGATGCCGCGGATGGTCTCGCCACCAGATCCAATCACCGCACCGATCATCTCGACCGGTACCTGAATCGTGGTGAGCTTTGGAGCATACTCCGACAGCTCGGCGTTCGGAGCGGACATGGTCTCGTTCATGATGCCAAGGATGTGTAGGCGTCCCTTACGAGCTTGCTCGAGAGCCGTGCGCATAATGTCGACGCTCAGTCCCTCGATCTTGATGTCCATCTGGCATGCCGTGATGCCTTCGAACGTACCGGTAACCTTGAAGTCCATGTCGCCGAGGAAGTCCTCGTCACCCAGGATGTCGCTCAGGACGGCCACTCGATCGTCCTCCATGATCAGACCCATGGCAATACCAGCCACAGCCTTCTTCATGGGAACACCGGCATGGAATAGGGCCAACGATCCAGCACACACCGTAGCCATCGACGACGATCCGTTGGACTCCAGGATGTCGGACACCACACGCACGGTGTAGGGGAAATCAACTTCGGACGGAATGAACGGCTCAAGGGCACGCTCGGCAAGATCTCCGTGACCCGTCTCGCGGCGCGACGTAAAGCCAAATCGGCCCGTCTCACCAGTGGAGAATGGCGGGAAGTTGTAGTGCAACATGTAACGGCGCTCGAACGTTGGCAGCAGGCCGTCCACTAATTGTTGATCGGTCTTGGTTCCAAGCGTTACCGTGGTAAGCGATTGCGTTTCGCCACGCGTGAATAGGGCCGAGCCGTGCGGACGTGGAAGTACTCCAACGTCGCAGCGAATCGGACGGATGTCCGTTGTACCACGGCCGTCCAAGCGCTTGCCCTCGGTGAGGATCATCTCGCGCATTTCGCGCGCTTCGATCCCCTTGACGATGCCACCCATGATCTTGTCGACGTTGATCGCAGCATACGCTTCGGGATCGGCTTCTACCGCCGCAGCAACAGCAGCTTTTGCAAGCTCCTTGACCGTACCGCGGAAGGCGCTACGCTCTTCCTTGGTGGACGTAATGCGGATCTGCTTGCGGATTGGCTCGGCAATGGCCGCCTCGATCGCGTCGATGAGAGCCTGAGGAGGGTCACTGGGAGTCACTTCACGCTTGGTTGGATTGACCAGAGCAACAAGTTCACGCTGTAGCGCAACGAGCTCCTTGATCCAGTTATGCGCAAACTCCATGGCAGCCACAAAGTCGGCCTCGGAGAGTTCGTGGGAAGCCCCTTCCACCATCACGATGGATTTTTCAGAGCCGGCCACCATGATCTCGAGATCGGACTCCTTCATCTGCGACAGCGTAGGATTTACAACGAACTCACCGTCGACACGCCCAACGCGTACTCCGGCGATCGGCCCCTTGAAGGGAATATCGCTGATCTCCAGAGCTGCCGAAGCTCCCAGCATGGCAAGTGTATCGGCCTCGTTCTCCATGTCGTAGGAGTACACCGTGGCGATGACCTGCGTTTCGTACTTCCAGCCCTTCGGAAAGAGCGGACGGCACGGACGATCGATCAAACGCGACGAAAGGATCTCCTTCGTGGTTGGACGGCCCTCGCGACGGAAGAATCCGCCTGGGATCTTGCCGGAGGAAGCATGCTTCTCCCGGTACTCACAGGTAAGGGGCAGAAAGTCGATGTCCGGCCGGGCATCGGCTGCCGATTGAGCGGTAACCAGTACCATGGTGTCGCCGTAGCGAACCATGACGGATCCAGCCGCGAGTTTGGCAAAGCGCCCTGTCTCGATCGACAGTTCTTTGCCGTTGATGGTCTTCTTGACCGTATGCATAGATGTGCTCCAGTGGCGAGTAATAACGCGTGCTTACTTCCGCAAGCCGAGGGCTGCCAAGATCTCGCGATAGCGCTGAATGTCGCGCTTCGACAGATAGGCCAACAGGTTCTTCCGCTTGCCCACCAGCATGATCAAGCCACGACGGGAGTGGTGATCCTTCTTGTGCGTTTCGCAGTGCTCCGACAGCGCCTTAATGTGTTCCGTCAGCAGGGCAATCTGTACTTCAGGCTTACCCGTGTTCTGGTTGCTTCCACCGTACTGCTGTACGATTTCTGCTTTGCGTTCCTTGGAGATCATTGGTGACTCCGGTCCTTACAAAGTGGTTTGGAAATTGAGTGTTCGTTGTTTGTCATGTTCTAGTTGTGCTACAAACTCTTCTACGGAAGAGAACTTCTGTTCAGGTCGAAGAAAGTGCAGGAACTGCACACGCACGGTGTGGTCGTACAGGTTCAGATCCGGCACCTGGAGAAGGTGAACTTCCAGGGTTTGCTCACGTCCGTCGGTGAAGGTTGGTCGTACACCGATGTTCGCCATCCCTGTGTAGGTCGCACCATCCACCTGCACCCGAACTCCATACACGCCCCGTCCCGGCAAGAGCTTATGGGCATCATCGGTCAGGATGTTCGCTGTAGGAAACCCTACAGATCGGCCTCGTCCATCGCCACGTACAACTCGACCCGTGAGGTCGTAGGGACGCCCGAGCATTCGGGCAGCCCCTTCCACATCACCTTCGAGAAGCGCCTGTCGGATGAGCGTACTGCTCACCACCACGGAATCACACGAGAGGGGCTCGATCCATTCCACGGTAAAACCACAGCTTGGGCCTAGGGTATGCAAGAGTGCTTCATCACCATTGCGATCCTTACCGAACTTGTGGTCGTACCCGATCGAGAAGTGACGGATGCCGATCTCTTGGACAATAACGGTTCGGACAAAGTCCTCTGCCGAGAGCTGAGCAAACTCCATGGTGAACGGAATCACCACCGTGAGATCTACTCCCAGAGCTTCAAAGGCCGCACAGCGCTCACGAATCGTTGATAGCAGCTGTACAGGAGGCCTGCCTTCCTTCTTGAGGACGATCTGTGGATGGGGATCGAACGTCACCACCACAATCCGTGCCTGTGTAGGCTCTGCAACCGTTTTCATGCGCTGGATGATACCCTGATGTCCGCAGTGGACGCCGTCGAAGGTACCCACCGTGACAACGCTATTGGCGTTGAACGGTATTTCATCGATGCCGCGGGTTACCGTCTGCATACCGCCTCGGCTGCTGCATGAACGGATACCGCCTCTTCGACACGAAACGATCCAGATTGCGTACGACGCAGTTGATGCACGTATCCGCCAACTCCGAGCAACGATCCTACATCCCGCGCCAGCGACCGAATGTATGTGCCTTTGGAACAGTGAACAGTGCACTGCACGTCCGGCCAAGCATACTGGATGTTGTCGATGGAGTGGATTGTTACGATCCGCGGTCGAGGAGTAAAGCTCGCTCCCTTGCGAGCCAGATCGTACTGTGGCCTGCCTTGGTGCTTGATTGCTGCGTACGTGGGCGGTGTCTGCTGAATTGTTCCCACAAAACGTTGCAGGGCCTCGGCCACGTGCTCATGGGCCACAGGGACGGCTCCGGCTGTTACCCGCTCGCTACTGCCCCGATCATCCGTTTCGGTGGTTGCCCCCAACCGGATGGTCACGTGATACGTTTTCTCTTCGTCCTGAAACTCCTCCACACGCTTGGTCGCACGCCCAACACACACAATCAGCAGACCTGTGGCCAGTGGATCTAATGTACCAGCATGGCCAATTCTGCGAATCCGTGTTGCCGACCGCAGTTTCGCGACAACATCGAAGGAGGTCCAGTCTTCTTCCTTGTCAATGAGCGCAACAGCTCCGGTGTCAGCGGCAGCTGCTAACCATGCCTCAACATCTCGAGCCGAATCAATCATCTGCGGCGTCAGTACCGGAAGATCAGTCGGCATCGTCATGCTTCGGCGCTACACGGTCCAAGATGGAATGAATCCTCTCAGCCCGATCCAACGAGTCGTCGATAAAGAACTGTAGCTGGGGTACGTATCGTAAACGCACCAACTTGCCCAGTGTATGTCGCAATCGACCAGCATGCTCCCGTTCGATGTACTCCAGAACATCCACCGATGTTGCCCGACCACCGTACACACTCAGGTAGAGTCGCGCGATCTGCAGATCGGGCGACATGCGCACCTCGGTGACGGTGATAAACCCAGCAGACACTTCCTCGGCAATCCTTTGTAAGGGGCCTGCCAGTGCTTTCTGGATCTCGCTTGCAACTCGTTCAGTTCGTATCGACACGTTTACCGCTTACGAAAGCGTTCGTTTGATTTCAATTGTTTTGTAGGCTTCGATGATGTCGCCTTCTTCAATGTCGTTGAAGCCGTTCACACCGATACCGCACTCATATCCTGTGTCCACCTCGCGCACGTCGTCCTTGACACGCTTGAGCGATGCCAACGTTCCTTTGTAGATCTCAAAACCATCACGAAGGATGCGAACCTTATCGTTCCGGTTGATCTTGCCGTTTTGAACGTAACATCCGGCAATTGTGCCAAGCTTGCTGATCTTGAAGATGGCGCGCACCTCTACGGTAGCAACGATTTCTTCCTTGATATCTGGCGTGAGCAAACCTTCGAGTGCCAGCTGAACCTCATTGATACAGTCGTAGATGATCGAATACAGGCGCACATCCACCGATTCCGTTTCGGCCAGCTTCCGCACGGCCGTTGGGACGTTCACCTGGAAGCCTACGATAATGGCGTCCGAGGCCGAGGCCAACATGACGTCGCTTTCGGTTACGGCACCTACAGCACGGAAGATGATGCGTACCTGCACTTCTTTCGTGGAGAGCTTCAACAGCGAGTCCGACAACGCCTCCAGCGAGCCACTTACGTCGGCCTTCACGATCAGGCGAAGCTCCTTGACGCCACCCTGCTGGATCTGTGCAGAGATGTCGTCGAGCGTGAGGTGGCGCATTCCACGGAACTGCTGCTCGCGACGGAGCTGCTGTCGGCGTGTTGCTACCTCGCGTGCCTCGGCATCACTCTCCATTTCAATCAGGACGTCGCCGGCATTTGGCAATCCGTCAAAGCCGGTCACCTGAACCGGTGTGGATGGGCCGGCCGATTCTACCTTATTGCCCCGTTCGTCGGTCATGGCACGGACACGTCCGGCAAACTGACCACACACGAAGATGTCACCAACGTCGAGCGTACCCTTTTCAACGATGACGGTAACCACGTTACCGCGACCCTTATCAACGTGAGCCTCGATCACCACGCCGCGTGCGGCACGGTCGGGGTTCGCCGTCAAATTCAACAAGTCTGCTTCGAGAAGGATCTTCTCCAACAGTGTGTCAACATTCAGGCCCATCTTAGCCGAGAGCTCTACGCACTGCGTTTTGCCGCCCCACTCCTCAATGAGCACATTGTGCTCGGAGAGCTGCTGCTTGATTTTGTCGGGATTTGCATCGGGGCGGTCGATCTTGTTGATCGCCACAACGATCGGTACGTTCGCCGCCTGAGCGTGGGAGATTGCCTCGATGGTTTGCGGCATCACGGAGTCGTCGGCAGCCACCACCAGTACCACGATATCCGTCACTTGGGCGCCGCGGGCACGCATGGCCGTAAAGGCCTCGTGACCTGGAGTATCAAGGAAGGTGATGTGCCGTCCGTCCGGGACAGCTACCTGGTAGGCGCCGATGTGTTGCGTAATACCGCCAGCTTCGCCGGCCACCACGTTCGCATTACGGATGTAGTCCAAGAGCGACGTTTTACCGTGGTCGACGTGACCCATGATGGTAACAATCGGTGAACGTGGCTGGAGATCCTCTTCGGCATCGACGTCGTCTTCGAACTCCTGCTCGGCTTGCTCGTCAAGGAACTCAACTTCAAAGCCGTAGTCGGAGGCAATCAGCTCGATGGTTTCTTTATCAAGGCGCTGGTTGATGGACACCATCAATCCAAGCCCCATACACTTCATGATGATGTCGGCAGCCGTAACGCCCATCAGGTTGGCAAGGTCGGCGGTGGTCACAAACTCCGACAAACGGAGGATGGTTGACTCGCGTGCCTGCTCCTCCTGGCGGATGGCCTCGCGCTCTTCACGCTCAGCACGCTTCCGCTGACGAATCTTTGCTCGGCCCCCGCTCGGTCCACGATCTTCCATACCCGACAGCGTCCGGCGAATAGCTCGCGAGACGTCGGTGGCGGTGAACTGTTCCTTGCCACCCTTGGTGCGACGCTTTTTATTGCGGTCGTCCTTGGCGGCACTGGCCGCTGGGGCGGCGGCTGGACGCATCCTGCCGCGAGGCCCTTGTGCAGGGTCGGTGGAGGCACCCGTCGTGGTGGTCTTCCGTACGGCGTCGCCAATGGTTGCCTTGCCGGAATCGCGCGCAGGGCCCTCTTTCTTCCGTGGGCGCTTGTTGCGATCGTCGGTCTTCGACACATCGATCTTACCAAGCACGGTCAAGCCACGCAGTTTCGGCGATGTACCTGGTTGGAGCTCAACCTCGATCACGCCTTTGCGCTTGCGTTTTTTCTTTTCGTCGGTATCGGCCTCTTCCGTAGCCGCCGCAGGTGCGGCAGGCTCCTCCGCCGGCGGCACCGGCTCGGGTTCGGGTGCAGGCACGGGTTCGGGTGCAGGGGGCTTGCCCACTGCGCTCAGGTCGATCACCTCACCAACCTTTGGTCCTGCTGCCACAAGTGGCTCGTGTGCAGGTTCAGGTTCGGGCTCGGACACGGGTGCACCTGCTGGTTCAGGTTGTGCAGGCACAGCCTCGACAACAGGAGCCGCCACGGGCTCCGGTCCAGCAACTGGTGCAACAGCTGGTGCAGCTACGGGTTCAGCTACCGGAGGTTCCGGTACCTCAACCGGAGCAACAACCTCCGGAACAGGGGGTGCAGAAGGCTCTGGATGGCCGTCGTCGTCCGACAGCGATACCGTTGCTCCCGATTCGATGATATTCTTACGAACAGCAGCTTGGCGTTTCACCTTTTCACGCTGCTTTTCGGCGACCTTCAGTTCCTTCGCGAACTTCTCGATGACCACATCGACCATCTCATCGGTCAGGACGGATGTGGCTTTGTTGGTGATATCGAACCCTTTCGATACCAGATATTCCACAATCGCGTCGCGTCCAATGTTGATCTGGCTCGCGATTTTGAACAGTTTGGTGCCTTGGTCTGCCATACAATCCTAGATTAATCCTCTTGTCCGTCAGTTTGGTCGTCCGAGTCCGAACCGTCATCGCTTGTTCCGTTGGTAGAGTCGTCGTCGTTGTCGGACGATTCATCAACAATGGCTGCATCAAACTCTTCCTGAATCTCTTCAGCTATTGCATCCACGGCAGTTGCTCCAGGATTGACGGCATCTTCCAGCGCAGCCAGCCAGTGTGGATCTTCGCGCTCGTCGAACTCTTCCACCATGATCGTCCGCAGCGCAATGATTTTGTCCTTCGTGGTCAACTCGAGCAGTGCGGCCGGTTCGGCTTCGAGGAATTCGCGCGCCGTGTCGATACCGGCTGCAATCAGGGCATCGTAGAGCTCTTGGCCGATTTCAGCTTTAAACTCGATCAGTTCGATGTCCTCAGCACCTTCCTTGACAAGGGACAGCGAGAAGCCCGTGAGCTTCGAAGCCAGGCGCACGTTAACGCCATTGCGTCCGATTGCTAGCGAGACCTGATCGTCGGGTACGATGACGGTCGCTTGTCGGGCGTCCATGTCGATCTGCACTTCGCGCACCTTTGCCGGCGACAGAGCCCGGGCGATGAAGAGGCGAGGATCGTCGGTGTACTCGATGATGTCGATATTCTCGTTGTTCAGCTCGCGCACGATGGCGTGAATACGGATGCCCTTCATGCCAACGCAGGCACCTACAGGATCTACGCGTTCGTCGAACGACGTAACCGCAACCTTCGCACGCTCACCGGGCTCGCGTGCAATCGAGCGGATTTCGATAATGCCGTCGTAGATCTCTGGAATCTCCTGCTCGAACAGCCGACCCATGAAGCTCTCGTCCGAACGGGACAGAATAAGATCGGGAAGTCCCGAAGCACCTCCAGTACGGCGCACTTCTTTGAGGATGGCCTTTACTTGACTGCTCTTTTTGAGCCGCTCCGACGGAATCTGTTCTTCGCGAGGCAGGCGCATCTCCACCTTGCCGTGCATCACCAGGATGTTGTTCGGTCGTACTTGGTAGACCTCACCAATCATCACTTCGCCAACCTTGGTGCTATACTCTTCGTAGATGTTGTCTTTTTCGACATCGCGAATACGCTGGTTCAGATTCTGGATGGCTTGAGCCACCAACCGACGACCGAAGGAATCAGAGATGTTCTCCAGCGTGATTTCTTCGATGTACTCATCGCCAACTTCCATCTCTTCGCCGGTGAGCTCCAGGACCTGTTGAGGCGTTATCTGGGTGTCGGGATGCTCAACCTCGTCGACAACATCCTTCATCAAGTAGATCTCGATGTCGCCCTTGTCCATGTTCACGATGCAGTCGAAGTTCGACTCCTCGCCGTACTTCTTCCGCACCATCATCTTGAGGGTCTCTTCTACGATGCCCTGCAGCAAATCGCGGTCGATACTCTTCTCCCGAGCCATCTCTGCAAATGCATCGATGATCAGTTTCTTGTTGTCGACCTGCTTGGTAACCTTGCGGCGTGCCATAGTTCGGTAGCTCGAATGCTCGCCAAGGCGAGCCGTTAATGAAACGATATCACCACTCGAGCGCTTTTCACGTGTTCCTGAGGAATCGTGACCGACGGCACCGACTGGTTCTTGTTCTTCTTCTGTTCGGAGGGTTGTACGATGAGGTGCTCATCGGTGACGTCAATCAGCGATCCCTGGATCACTGAGCCGTCCGTTGTTTCCACCTGTACCGTGCGCCCGCCATGTTTTTTCAATTGCCACAGGAACGCAACCGGAGTATCGGCACCAGGGGAAGACACGTCGATCGACCGAAGGCGGTCGATGAACTCATCCTCGCTCAGCCGTTCATCGACCCGTTCGTCGATGTTCCGACTGACCGACCGACAGTGCTCGTGGGTGATGCCATCAACGGCATCAATCACCACATCGAGCTTGAGCTGTCGATGCTGACCTCGTACCACGAGATCGATTAGCGTGACCCCTGCAGCTATGCAAGCTTGCTCGATCTCCGCACGAACATGCGGCGGAACAACTTGGGACACGTTCGATCGACCTCCGGCAGGTCCAACAAAAAATGGGACTAACGGAGCCCATCCTCTACTGTGACTCCAAATATACGCGATTTTTCCACACGAACGTCCGGATCTCCAAGGTCTTTTTGGTAGTTTTGAAAACACGAACAACCCACAGCATCCCAACTACTCAGCTTAGCAGAACTACTATTATGAGCTTCCAACATCCTGACTACTACGCTCTGGACGAACTTCTCTCCGAAGAAGAACGCCTTGTCCGTCAGACCGTTTCCGACTTCGTTGATGCCGAGGTGTTGCCCATTATCGAGCGTCATGCCCGCGAGGGTACCTTCCCAATGGATCTCGTCCCGAAGATTGGTGAACTGGGTCTGTTTGGCATTACGCTACCCCAGGAGTATGGATGCGCCGGTCTGAACAACATTTGTTACGGACTGGCCATGCAGGAGCTTGAGCGTGGCGACTCCGGCGTTCGTTCCTTTGCCTCGGTGCAGAGTTCGCTGGTGATGTACCCCATCAATGCCTACGGTTCAGAGGAGCAGAAGCGGAAGTGGCTGCCACGCCTTGCCAAGGGTGAAGCCATCGGTTGTTTTGGCTTGACCGAGCCTGATTACGGTTCGAACCCAGCCGGAATGGTTACCACAGCAAAGCGCATCGACGGCGGATTTCTGCTGAATGGCGCGAAGATGTGGATCACCAACGGCACCCTAGCCGACGTTGCCGTTGTATGGGCCAAGCTCGACGGCGTTGTGCGCGGCTTCCTTGTGGAAAAAGGCATGAAGGGCTTTACCGCGCCGGAGATGAAAGGCAAGCACTCCCTGCGCGCGTCGGTGACGTCCGAGCTGGTCTTCCAGGACGTGGAGCTTCCAGAGGAAAACATTCTGCCCGGCGTGGAGGGTCTCCGAGGTCCGCTTTCGTGCCTGACGCAGGCACGGTACGGTATCGCCTGGGGCGTGATCGGATCGGCCATGGCCACCTACGATGCCTCGCTGAACTATGCCAAAACTCGATCGACCTTCGGCGCGCCGATCGCCGCACGCCAACTCATTCAAGACAAGCTGGCCTACATGATCACGGAAATCACCAAGGGCCAACTGATGAACTGGCGCCTGGGTAAGATTAAGGACGCCGGCAACCTGCGTCCGCAACAGGTGTCCATGGCCAAGCGCAACAACTGTGAGGTAGCTCTCAATATTGCCCGCATGGCTCGTGAGATTCATGGCGCAAACGGCATCCTGGACGAGTATCCGATCATGCGCCACGCCAACAATCTTGAGTCGGTCAAGACGTACGAAGGCACGCATGAGATGCACACGCTGATTCTTGGTCAAGACATCACGGGATTCCAGGCCTTCAGCTAAATCATGACCAGCGCTGACGATCACCAACATCGGTCCCGGATTGGCTTGCTTACCGTAGCCGCCATTGGCGTTGTCTACGGAGATATCGGCACCAGCCCTCTCTATGCCATCAAGGAGTGCTTCTCGGAGCACTATGGCTTGGAGACGGGCATGCGAGAAGTGTACGGCATTTTGTCGCTCATCTTCTGGGCACTCACCTTGGTAGTGTCGGTGAAGTACCTCACGGTGATCATGCGATTTGATAACAAGGGCGAGGGCGGCGAAATGGCTCTCACGGAGCTAGTGACGCCCTTCGTTCGCAATCGTACGGCGTTTCTGGCCGTGACCGTATTAGGTCTGTTCGGCGCATCATTGCTCTACGGCGATGGTGTGATCACCCCGGCCATTTCCGTTCTCTCGGCCGTCGAGGGCCTGACGGTATTCTCGGAAGACCTCTCGGCCTACATTATTCCGCTGACGATCGCGATTCTGCTGGGACTGTTTGCCATTCAGTCGCGGGGTACCGGCAGCGTTGGCAAGATCTTTGGTCCATTCACGATCTTCTGGTTCGTCCTGATGGGGTCGTTGGGATTGATCTCGATCGCCCAGACCCCCGAAGTGTTGATGGCCATCAACCCGATGTATGCCATTGACTACTTCGCCCATCATGGACTGCAAGGGGCTTTAGTCTTGGGCTCGGTATTTCTGGTGGTGACCGGCGGCGAGACGGTCTATGCCGACATGGGACATTTTGGGCCCAAGCCGATCCGCAACGGATGGTTCATGCTGGTGTTCCCAGCGTTGCTCCTGAACTACTTCGGCCAAGGAGCGCTGCTCATGCGCGAGGGTGCCAATGCCGCTGTTGTTGCCAATCCCTTCTTCCACCTTGTACCGTCGTGGGGCGTGATTCCACTGGTGGTGCTCTCTACACTTGCAACCGTGATTGCCTCCCAGGCTGTGATTAGTGGAGCATTCTCCCTGACGTGGCAGGCTCTGCAGCTTGGCAACCTTCCCCGCCTGAAGGTGCTCCATACGTCGCACACCGAGCGCGGACAGATCTACATTCCGTTTATCAACTGGGCACTGTTCATCGTAACCGTGTTCCTGGTGCTGAACTTTAAAACCTCCAGCAATCTTGCCGCGATGTACGGCATTGCCGTATCAACCACAATGGTGATCACCAGCCTGATTGCCTGGCATGCCATGCGCCAGATTGCAAAGTGGTCGGTTGCCCTGTCCCTGCTGGCAACCGTATCGTTTCTCACCGTCGACCTGTCGCTCTGGGCTGCAAATGCCGTAAAGATTCCTGACGGGGGCTGGGTGCCACTGGTCCTTGCCTCGGCGATCCTCGTGATCTTCCTTACGTGGCGTAAGGGGCGATCACTCCTGGCCAGTGCCATCACGCGACGCACCATGAAGATCGAGGAGTTCGTGACCTACAGCGAAATCTACCCGACCGTTCCGGGCACGGCGATCTATATGTCGGGATACCAAGGAATTGCACCTCCATCGCTGGTTTCGAACGTACGGTACAACCGTAGCCGGCACGAAAACATCATCGTGCTGAGTGTGCAAACCGAGACGGTGGCCCGTATCGATCGGCAAGCAGAGGGCCGGATCACTATTGCAGAGTATCCGCAGGGATTCTGGACGGTTGTGGTGCGGTACGGCTTCATGGATCAGTTGGATCTCCATGCCGATCTGCTGCTTCTTCCTGAGGAGGGACTGCCAATCGACGTCACCGATACAACGTTTGTGCTGGGTCACGAAACAATCTCTATTCAGGACCCTGGAGGGATGGCGATGTGGAGGAAGCACATCTTCAAGTTCCTGCATCGCAATTCCCGTACTCCGGTGAAGTACTTCGGCATCCCCTTCAAGCGTGTGCTGGAAGTGGGCGGGAATGTGGAGATCTAGAGAGCGAATGTTACGGCTGCCGTCAGCCGGAGCCCCCTACCAACCAGCCAGCTAACGTCCACAGTGTTGGGCAGTGCTACACCGTTTTCTGAGACGTCGATCTGACGTGGTTCGCGAAAAAGGTATTGGGCGTCGATCAGCAGAACTGTTCCCTCCGAAACCGGCAGTTGTAGTCCCACACCGAGTGCTGCCCCCGCGCCAATGTGGGTTGCGTACTCGAACGACCGCACCGGTGGGCCTGTATGGTTCGGTACGTCGGAGTAGTCGTCCTGTTGGGATCCGGACAGCAGCACATCTGCCAGCACGGAAACACCAATGAAGAGTTTCGCTCCTGCTGTATCAAGGTTTGCCACCGGAAGCATCATCGAGGCCATGACCTCGGCAGCCGACGTTGACACCTCCGACCCCACCGCCGGCCCGCCAGTTGCCGGATCGACAACATGGATCCATGAAGGGCCTGCCGGCTGCACTCCACTGGCCGCAACAGGCGTCGTAAAGCTGCCACTCTCGGAGCGATAGACCGCTGCAAAGCGAACCTGCATCTTCTCGGACATCGTTCGCATTGCCACTGCACCTGCCGTGAATCTGGAGGGGGCTCCGCTTTGCGATACCTGATCCGGCGTAGCAAGGGCTACGGTATACCCTGCCTGGGGCCCAATACTCCACGCGTCCGGATGTGTTTGGGCAGAAACGGCGATGGCTGCTAGAATACCAGCAGCCATCATTGATGCGATTGTTTTCATGACTGGAACTTACGAGTTCTCTTTTGGTACTTCAACCGTGATCGCCATCTTATTGCCGTCCTTCGTCTTGACGACAAACAGCACGGCATCGCCAACCTTCTTCGAGGAGAGCACGCTCATGAGATCAGCAGGAGATTTAATCTGCGTGCGATCAGCCTTCAGGATAACGGTGTTACTACGCAGGCCGCGCTGAGCAGCAGCGCCTCGGGCTTCGACATTTGACACCAGCACACCCGTCTTGGACTTGTACTCCGTCTGTTCTTCCACCGTCAGCGCCCGTACCGAGAAACCAAGGTTGGTAAACGAGGCGGAGGACTTCCCGCCGATCAAGGAGTCATCGTCTGTGTCGGTGTCAGCATCGGCAAAGGAGTCATCTCCAGCTCGCGACTTCAGTTTAACCGTCTTGGAGATCTTCTTGCCGTCGCGCCAGATGGACAGGACAACCTTGTCGCCAGCGCGATGCAGGACGATTTCGTTCTGAAGATCGTTCGACGTGTTGACATCCTTGCCATCGACTTGCAGGATCACATCGCCCTCCTCCACACCAGCGGCTTCAGCAGCACCTCGTTCCAGGACGGTAACCACCTGCACACCACGGACGTCCTCAAGATTCACGGCTTTGGCCGTTGTTTCATCTACCGACCGGATCTGTACGCCAATGTATCCACGCTGCACTTCGCCGTCGTCCATCAGGTCCATGGCAACGCTTTTGACCATATCGATCGGAATGGCAAAGCCGTATCCATTGTACGTACCAGTCTGCGACGCAATGGCGGTGTTGATGCCAACCAGCGAGCCGTTCAGGTTAAACAAGCCCCCTCCCGAGTTTCCAGGGTTGATGGCTGCATCTGTTTGAATAAAGTTCTCAATGGCAAAGCTTGCCTCCTGACGATTGCGCGCATTGCTGCCAATGATGCCGATCCCCCTGCCCATGGCCGAGATGATCCCAGCCGTGACCGTTGACCGCAGACCTAACGGATTGCCCACTGCAACTACCCATTCACCCACCCGAATGTTGTCGCGCTGTTCGAAATGCGCCGGCGTAAACGTTCCTTCAATCTTTAGGACGGCAACATCTGTCATGGGGTCTCTGCCGACAAGCGTTGCCTTGTACTCCTTTTTGTCATTGGTGGTGACGGTGATGCCGTCCTTCTTGGCATCTTCTACAACGTGGTTGTTTGTCACGATGTAGCCATCGGCAGTGATGATTACTCCCGATCCGGCGCCCTTCCCTTCCGGCATCTCAAATTCCTCGCCCCCGCCATCGGGGCCGAAGAATCGGAAAAAGTCCGGTGGGATGGTCATCCGTCCACCCTTCGACTCCGTACGGACTTCAATGGACACAACGGAGGCCGTAACCGCTTCGGAGACGGCTGCGAATTGGTCATTGAGGGCTTTGAGCATGGCCGGCGCCTGCACCGGGGCACCATTGGCACCTAGGTCGGTAACAGCAGCATTGGCACGGTTAAAGGCATTGTCGCTGAACGACGTCAGTAGTACGATGCCAAACACGATCCCAATACCAATCAGGGAGACGGCCGTAATGATCGGTCGCTTCTGCATACAGTGATCCTTTCTAGCTAGAGATAGTTTCAGCGATCTGGACTGACGAATGCTCCGTTGGTTTAGTGAGTCGTTGAGGAGGCCTAGGCCACGGCATGACCCAGGAACCGAACCTCGCGTCCAAACACCTGTGTCATCAGCCCCTTACGGCGCTCGGCCCCCCATAACTCAATATCCGGCGATGGCCCAGGGGCATGGACGATGATGTCGATCCGCTCCTTCGACACCTGAACGGCAACAGACCGAATCAGCTGCTGCCCCCGGCGATCTAACCCTTCGGCGATTCGCAGGATGGAAGCCAGCGTGCGCACCACGCGCTGCTCGTCGGGATGCAGCCGACCGAAGATTTCGTGCTTCTTCTTTGGGAAGCTCTTCCGATGGTAGCGGGCAACCGACGCAATCAGCTCTGTTTCATCGTTTGTGAATCCGGGCATGGCACTATGCCGGATGATGTACTCGCTGTGTTTGTGGTGCTGATCGGCAGCAATGTGAAACCCAACATCGTGGAGCAGTGCTGCCGCCTCGAGGATCTCGCGCTCCTTGTCGCCATAGGGATGTAAGGGGCGCAACGAGTCGAATACGGAGAGGGCCAGCATTTTCACGTGCTCGGCATGTGCCCGCCGCACACGATAGACGTCGCACAGGTGGTGGACACTCTGGTATCGTAGCGTGGCAAGGTGATGAAATTCGTTGATATCGCGCTGCTTGCGCGCCGTGTCAAAAACAATGCCCTCGCGCAGTGCATAGTTGGAGATCGTCATCTCGTGAACGTCCAGTCCCACCACAGCAGCTTCCAGCAGCAACGCCCCACCAAGGATTACATCGGCACGCCGCACATCTATTCCGGGCAACAGCGCACGCTGTTCAACGGTACGGGCTTCGCAAATCGTAGCAATGGTGTCGAGGATGTCCGAACGCAACAACTTGAGACCATTCAGCGATTCGGGGATGCGCTTGTGCAGTCGTGCCAAGGTCATTGCGGCAATCGTCAGGACGGTACCGGAACTTCCTACGAACTCCTCGTAGCCGTGCGATGTAAGGTCCTGCAGCACAGGCGACCAATCACCGCGAATGGCGATGCGACACGCATCTAGGCTAGCGGCTGTTGCCTTACCGTCGGGAAAGAACCCCTTCATGACCCGCAGGTGACCCAACTTCACAGAGTGGATCACATCGGGCGTACCATGGTGACCGATGACGGTTTCGGTACTACCTCCACCAATGTCGATCACTAGGGCTCGCTTGGCAATGATGGGCAGGGCATGCATCGCTCCGACGTAGATGAGCCGTCCCTCTTCGATACCACTAACGACTTCCACCTCAATGCCGGTGGCTTTGAAGACCCGATCAACAAACTCTTCTCGATTCACGGCCTCGCGCACCGCACTGGTTGCAACGGCTCGGATTTGAGCATGGTGCTGTTCGGCTTCGGCCTTGAAACGCTTCAGCGTTTTCACACCACGCTGAATGGCCTCCGGCGAAAGCTTTTTGATGTCGCCAGCTGCCATGCCTAACCGAACCAGCTCCTTGTTTCGATGGTGGATGCGGAGTGATCCCCGCGCGCTCACAGTAGCAATCACCATGTGAAACGAGTTGGTTCCTACGTCGATGGCCGCAATGCGATGAGATACGGGGGGAGCCATAGGCCCGAAATTTAGTCGATAAACGAACACGAGGGCAGCTCCCGTAGGAGCCACCCTCGCGTGGTAATCGTCATGAGTGCGATGCTTAACGCACGACCATCATCGGAATCGACGTTGCTCCGGTAGCATCGGTGATCACTACACGGTAGGCACCCGTCGATAGCGTCGCTGTATTGATGTTGAACTCACAGACACCAGCCGACACCATGGCTTGGGTGGCAACCGTCGCTACCATTGAGCCAGCAGCATCTACAACCCTGATCGTTACTAGGCCGTCAACGGCAGATGTGTACCGCAGTGTTGCTACCGACGCAGCGGGGTTCGGATAGACAACTGCCGATACTCCCGCGCCGATCTCTTCCTCAACACTCGTTACAACACCTGCATCCCAGATGAAGGTCCAGTCCTGCAGCCAATTACTACCTGCGCCGTTGTTGAAGGCACCACGGTAACTTGTCGATGTAAAGAAGGTATCTCCCAGATCCTTCACATTGCTAAATGCCGGTGAACCCGTTACTGGCCGAGGATCGAAAGCACGATCTTCCATGCGGGAGATCGATGTTAACAACGGATCCGTCACCTCGTTAACATTTGCCGCTGCAGTTAGATAGTCAAGCAAGAACTGCTGCTTGCTGGCATCGGCAATTCCACTGGTGAATGAGAACCAGATGTTGTTCTGGAAGGCCATATCACCGGCTTCCAAACGGGCACGGGAGTCCTCACCGGAGGCAAGATCCTCCACCTGAATTGCGTATCCCCGACCGTCCATGATGATCGAGTTGTAGAACTTGCCGCCGGAGTTATCACGCAGGTTCAACAATGGCGTGTTCTTGGCATTGGTGCCTTCGGCACCAGAACCGATCACCGTGATATTTGAGAGGACTGGAATAGCATATGGTGTGCCATCCTCCGGCGTGGTACCGCCATCACACTCAAAGGCGGAACCGCCCACGGTTGCGCTCTGGAGCACTAACCAAAACTGACCCTTGCCGCGGAAACCTTCGTCCCAGTCGAATGCATCGTCGCCATTGAAGGCAGACACGAGATACTTCGTGTTAACGGTGCCGCCAAACCATTCGAAACCGTCGTCGGAGTTGGCAAACACCTCAATGTTCTCAACAACAGTACCGCTACCCACACCACCAAATGTGACACCGTTGATCTCGTTGTTAGCACCGATGTTGGAGCCACCGTGACGAACCGATACGTAGGTCATCACACCGGAGTTATCCGCATCGTTTGTACCACCGTACTGACCCCGCGGCTCCGTTACTGGAATACCCTCGATGTTCTCAATACCACCAGCAACGTTCAGCCGTGCGTTACCGAGAATGATAATACCACCCCATAGTCCGCGGTCGTCTTGTGTGAGATCTGTTGGGTCGTTCACATCATCGGCCAAAGCCGTGAATATGATCGGACGCTGCTGCGTACCATTGGCGAAGATCTTACCGCCACGCGCTACGATCAGTGCTGAAGCATTGGCACCCTCGCCCGGATTACCCTTGACTACGGTCCCGGCTTCGATGGTCAGAGTCGCTGTGGAATCAACAAACACAAAGCCATCCAGAATGTAGGTGTTGTTGCTCGTCCAACGCACGTTGTCACCCGGCATGATGTCGCCGTCGGTCACAACAACGGTGCCAGCTGGTAGGTCAGCAACGTATCCGGCTTCGTCGATGGCTGTCCAGCGCTTAATCCAGAGATCGAACTGGTCGAATGCACCACGATAGTCTGCTGTTTCAAAAAACTCATCGCCGTCCGGGAGTGCCTTAACATCTGTCAGCGCTGGCGATCCACTCACGGGTCGTGGGTCAAACTTCCTGTCAGCCGTTCTGCTAATGGACTTCAATTGAGGATCCGACACCGTGTTTACGTTTTCTGCCGTGGTGAGATAGTCAAGCAGAAACTGCTGCTTGCTAGCGTCAGCAATGCCATTGGTAAATCCAAACCACACATTGTTCTCAAAGGCCATCTCTCCAGCTTCCAGACGGGCGCGGGAGTCTTCACCAGAGGCAAGATCCTCCACCTGAATGGCGTAGCCACGACCATCTGTGATAATGGTATTGTAGAAGAAACCACCGGAGTTATCGCGAAGATTTAACAGTGGCGTGTTCTTAGCGTTCGAACCTTCCGCACCCGAACCGATTACGGTAAGATTGTATAGTGTTGGGGTGGCGTACGGAGTTCCGTCCTCTGGAGTCGTGCCGCCGTCGCATTCAAACGCTGACCCGGCAACATCATCTGCCTGGTATACAAGCCAGAATTGGCCTTTACCGCGGAAGCCCTCATCCCAGTCAAACGCGTCATCGCCGTTAAAGGCGGATACTAAGTGCTTGGAGTTCACCGTACCACCGAACCATTCGAAGCCGTCATCGGAATTCGCATAGACCTCTACGTGGTCAACGATGGTACCACGACCAACGCCACCGAACGTCACGCCGTTGATTTCGTTGTTTGCACCGATGTTGGAACCACCGTGGCGAACCGACACATAACGCAGGACGCCGGAATTATCGTCGTCGTCCGTGCCGCCATAGATTCCACGAGGTTCGGTAACCGGAATCCCTTCGATGTTCTCCGTTCCACCTGCAACGTTCAACCCAGCCTTGCCAAGAATAATCAGACCACCCCACAGACCACGGTCATCGCGGGTCAGGTCGTTTGGATTCGACACATCATCAACCAAAGCGGTGAAGATAATCGGACGGTCAACCGTTCCATTGGCGAAGATCTTACCGCCTTGGGCCACAATCAGTGCTGAAGCATTGGCACCCTCGCCTGGCTTACCCTTGATTACTGTACCCGCCTCGATTGTTAATGTTGCGCCTTCGTCAACGAATACAAATCCATCCAGCACATACGTGTTGGTACTGGTCCATACAACATCCTGACCTGGAGCAATATCGCCATCAGTTACGTTAACGATATTCTCCGGGTCACTAGCTAGGTAGCCCTGCTCATCAATGGCAGTCCATTCCTTCGCCCACAGGTTGTTTGCGTCGAAGGCACCCTTGTAGTTCACAGCGCTAAAGAACTCGTCTGGGTAGGTAGCAAGGTTCTCAAATGCCGGGGAGCCCACTTTCACGCGTGGGTCCAACTTGGCGTCCGTGGCACGGCTCACAGAGGCAAACATCGGGTCGACCACGGCATTGGCATTCGCACCCGTTGTGAGGTAGTCGAGCAGGAACTGCTGCGTGCTTACATCAGCAATACCATTGGTAAAGGAGAACCAGATGTTATTCGTGAAGGCCATATCGCCATTTTCAAGGCGCGAGCGTGAGTCCTCACCCGAGGCAAGGTCCTCGACCTGGACGGCATAGCCACGACCGTCGGTAATGATTGAGTTGTAGAAGAAGCCACCGGAGTTGTCACGCAGGTTGATCAATGGTGTATTCTTAGCATTGGCACCATCGGCACCCGAACCAATGATCGTAAGGTTATAAATCGTTGGCGTGGCATACGGCGTACCGTCCTCTGGCGTAGTACCGCCGTCACATTCGAAGGCAGAGCCCCCTACAGCAGCATCTTGGATCACGAACCAGAACTGTCCGCGACCGCGAAATCCTTCGTCCCAGTCGAAGGCGTCATCACCGTTGAATGCGGATACCAAGTGTGTACCGTCAACTGTACCACCAAACCACTCAAAACCATCATCCTGATTGGCAAACACTTCAACGTGGTCGACGTAGGTGCCTCGACCGACGCCACCGAATGTTACGCCGTTAATCTCGTTGTTTGCACCGATGTTCGACCCACCGTGGCGGATTGAGACGTACCGAAGCACACCAGAGTTGTCGTCGTCGTCGGTGCCACCGTATTGCCCACGTGGCTCTGTTACCGGGATACCTTCGATGTTCTCAATACCCCCAGCCACGTTTAGACTGGCATTGCCCAGAATGATCAGACCGCCCCACAGTCCACGGTCTTCAGCCGTCAGATCTGAAGGGTTTGATACATCGTCCGCCTCAGCCGTGAAAATGATGGGCTGATCCTTTGTTCCATTGGCGAAGATCTTGCCGCCACGAGCAACGATCAGTGCTGATGCACTTGCTCCTTCGCCCGGCTTTCCTTTGATCACAGTCCCGGCTTGGATAGTAAGCGTGGCTGTGGAGTCCACAAACACGAAGCCATCCAGCAGATAGACTTTGTCGTTGGTGAAGGTCACGTTTTGACCTGGTTGTATGTCGGCATCGGTGATCGTAACGATCTCCTGAGCTTGGAGCGCTACCGTCGCTACCAGTGCCATGAGTAGTTGAATCGTCAATCGTACGCGCATACGTACCTCCGTAGTGAGAAAGATGTTCAAGCGTTTCGTTTAAAAATTGTAGCTGAAGCCAACTGTGAATGTTTGGCCTTGGATGTAACGAACCATGTCGAACTGCTGACCCTTGAACTCATGGTACTCGCGCACCGGTGGGTTCAGCAGGTTAAGAGCTTGTACACGAACAGAGAGATTGCCGAGAAGCTTTTGCGATGCGACAACATCCACGCGAGCCCGCGCTGCTTCAAACACGTTGGGTGTACCGCCAAGGGCCACGCGAGAGAGGCGGTCACCGAACACGTTGTACGTAAGGTTGATATCCGTACCGTTTTCGTAGTCCACGTACCCTAGCTGAAGATTCAGCAAGTAGGGCGACTGACCCTGTAGCTGTCGCGTTGTTCGGGCGTCAGGCCCGAAGAGTTCCTGGATGACGGCAAGTTCCTTGGCAGGAATATCAACCTGCGACGTTGTTAGTGTAAGATTGCCGCCGATGTATAAACCACTCAAGGCATCCCAAATCACATCCAATGATGAGCGCGCCTCGAACTCCATACCGTACACAACAGCTTCCGGTACGTTCTGGAACTGAAGCTGATTGTTGTTCGAAACGATGGCGTTTTCGATTGGGTTCGTGAAGAACTTGTAGAACGCACTTATGGCAACAATGTCCGTCGGCCGCAGGAACCACTCCCAGCGAACGTCATAGTTGTCTACGTTCGTTTGCTTCAAATCGGGGTTTCCGTTCAAGATGAAGCCCCCTACAAAGTCGAAGGACGAAAACGGAGCAAGTTCACGGAATGTTGGGCGGGCAAGTGTGCGTCCGTAGGAGACACGGATGTTCTGGCGTTCAGTCAGTGCGAATACCGCTGCAAACGAGGGGAGAATGTTCAGCTCATCTACTCGTCCCTGCTTGGACGCCGAATCTTGGCTCGTCACAGTGAGATCTGTCGTTTCAAGCCGGACGCCGGTGATCACGCGCAACTGCGTGGTGACTGGCAACTCTACCATAGCGAATCCCGCCGCGATGTTCTGAACACCGTCGTAATTGTTTACAGCCTGTGTAACATCTACGATGTAGTTGCCAAATACTGGGCGGCCGCTACTGGTGCCAATGATGCCAAGATTTTCCTCGGCGAAAAATGCGGTTGGATCCCCTTTGTATTCAAGTTGCTGCTGGCGAAACTCATATCGTTGTTCGCGAAATGCACGCCGCTTGGTGTTGTATGCTCCGCCAACCTTGAAGCTACCTTCTGTACCGGTCCATGAGGTGAATGGCACCTTAACATTGGCGTCGAACCAGTACAAGTCCTCGACCATGTCGCGGTAAAAATGCTGCGGCAAGGCATAGTTGGCTGCATCGATGTAGTAGAGGTTGCTATCTCCATCGGGAACAAACTCATTGGAGAAGTACCGAATGTCCGGCTCATCCTGCGTGCTGCGGTTGTACGATCCAGTCCATTCCAGCTTTGCATTGCCAAGGGCTGGGAACAGACTTTCTCCCATCAATTGAACACTTGTGTTGCCGCGCTCAATGTATCGCTGTGTTCGCGTTTCAAAGGAGAACTCGGACGGCAAGTCCCGGGGCAGTGCTCCAACAAGGTACCGACCCAGGTTCTCTCCGCGCTGATTGTGAAGCAGGTTTAAACCAACCTGATGATTGGGATCTGGCTTTGCATTGATATTGAACATTGCACTCCAGAACGTTGTGCTTGTGCCGGAGCGGTCGGAAAGATCCGCCTGTGCCTCCAATGCATCCTTTTCGGCCGCCTTTCCCGTGAGTTGCCATTGGGCGAATCGGCCATTGGTATAGCCATCAAAGTCTTGATTGTACTGGATCGATGTGATTACGCCGAATGGTACACTGCCAACGTCAAAAACATCGGCATAGGATAGGTTCAATCGACCGGGAAGGCCACTGTTCCCTACCGTGGGTGCCATTGCCGACCCAAAGGCCTTTGAGGCAGCATTGAGGATTTCGGCTGCGTTTGGATCTGTTCGAGCCTCGCCAAGTGACGGTATCACACCGTTCAATTCGCGAACGTAGGTAGGTACAGCACGTGACCCATTATCGTATGCTAGCCAGTCTGTAGGCGATGACGAGGCAGTGGTAAAGTCGCTGGAGAGCGATGCTATGGTATTGTAGCCCGCACGAACAGCTACCTTGAAGCTACGTTCAGATGGGAACGCCTTGGTCTTGACGTTCACCGAACCACCTGTGAACGATCCAGGCTGGTCCGGTGTAAAACTCTTAGCCGTGACGATGCTCTCAACGAAGCTTGAAGAAAACTGGTCCATCGACACGTCGTTGCGATCCGGATCGGAGCTGGCCATCTGAGCACCATTGAGCTGGAAATTCATGTAGCGGTCACCGAGGCCACGCACGTACAGGTATTTCCCGTCCATGACGGACACACCGGTAACCCTGCTGGCGACATCGGCCACGCTCGAGCCAGATACACGCGAAATGGCTTCCGAGCTAATGGCATCGCTTACTGCAGCTGATTTCTGCCGATCCCGTAGGAGGGCCACATCATTATCACGGATTGCTGCCGCCTCGACGACGACCTCATCCTTGAGAATGGCATCGGATTCCAACGTGACGTCAACCTTCGCTTTCTTTCCGGGCTTAACATCTACATTTGCTACCGTTACCTGTGCGTAGCCGATTGCCCGAATGCCTATACTGTACGTTCCTGCTGGAACATCTTTCACGGAAAAGGTGCCCTTCATGTCGGTATAGGCACCCTTCTTTGTTCCCACTACTTGGATTGTTGCACCTGCAACGGGCTCGCCGTTTGCTTTATTGACGACGGTACCTGTAATGGTACCGGTCTGCGACCAACTGATTGTACTTGCTGCGATCAGTGTGCCGATCAGGAGGAGTAGCTGTCGTGCGAAGACAGCATTCATTGCTACCACGCGAATGCCCTGACTACGAGTGATGAATACGTTTCTCTGCTTTCGAAACTATCCGCCCCACATCAGCCCAGTGTTACGGCAGTGTTTCCCTTGCGTAACATTTGGCGGCCGTAGCTTTGCGCTATGACCCTACGTCGTCTTATCCTTGGTGCCACCTTCACGGTGCTTGCAGTTTCAGCACAAGCACAGCCCCTTACGATTCCTGTCAGGATTGCCTGCGACACCACCGACCCAGCGATGTCGGTACTGAAGGTCGAGGCCGGTTTGTCATTGGCCCTTAATCGGACGGCGCGGTATAGCTATATGCCAGCCGAGATTCGCGATTCGATGTTGCGGGAGCGCACTGCGGTGGATGTCTCCGCCTTGGATGGTGCCCAACTGTTGCAGGCTGAGTACATCGTGTTTGCGTCGTCGAGACGTATCGCCAACCTGATCCACTCGGAAGTTGTTCTTCGCTCGGTGAGCGATACCACGGTTACTCGGCGAGGCATCGGCTTTGGCACCATTCGATACTCAGCTAATGGGATTGCTCTTGCCGATCCTGCCATATACACATCCATGGAGCGTGCAATCGCAGCTCTCGACGGCGATACGACTGTTCCTGCACCGTCACTGCTGAGTGTAGGGGGCTTTACGTTTACCGATGATTCCTTGGCCACTCCCGCCTGGCAGTACCTATCCCAGCCGACGGTTAACTCCTACCATTTGGCGCTGAGTGCTGTGTATGCCCTGCAATCGGAGTCTGCGTGGACAACAATCGACCTCGAAACACGCGATGCGATGATGGCCATGGCTGGTTTCTACGAAGTAGAAAACAACCGACTACCCACACCCACAGAGGCTAGGATTCTCCATGCCTTTGGGATTGAGTACGTCGTGTCGGGTACGGTGCAACGCACAAGGACTGGTGCCGAGGTGTCCGTTGTTGTGTCGGCTGTAGAGGGTAACGGCACGCTACTGCCGATTGCTACGCAGACGGCACGGGTTCAAACGGATTCACCGGAAGCCTTTGCTGCGGCCGTAGCCGATGCTCTTACGGCAGTATCACAACGGGCAAGGTAAACACGCCGCCGATGGACGTGTGGACATTCACCACGTACATCCCCGCAGCTACGTTCGTCACCGGCAGAGAGAGCGTTGTGCGGCCTTCCGATAGTTGAACGGCTGGCCATTCAGCAGCAACACTTCCATCCGGTTTGACGATATGGATCGTGCCCGTCTGCGCGGTATGCGCCTCTACCACCAACTGAAGTTCCGACGACACCGGATGAGGTGCGCCTACTTCAATCGAGGTAGGCCGTCGAAACCGAATGGCATTGTATGGTCCGCACATGTTGATCTGGATCAAGCCATCGATCTCCGAGAGCTGAACCACTTCCCCACTTTTAACCGAAGCAGAACGGACATCCACCACCGTGGAATCGGGGATCGACGGAACCGCAACACCCGACAGCACGGCCACATCACCCGGCAGGCCAAACTCTGGCCCGGTTGCCGTGGCCTGAATGGTTACCACGCCATCACCGATCGACGACGTCACCACAGCACCGGGATACGACGACGTCACGCCATCCACGAGGTACAGAATCGGTGAATACTCAACCGTAACAGCCAGTTCGGTGGGACGAGCATCCTGAATATTGGTCACAAGCGTGATCGGTACATTCACACGATCATAGGGGTCAACTCGGTAACGGTCGGCACGGATCACCGCCGTGTACTTCGGACGCTCCTGCACAACGGCGCGCAACTCCACAGTATGGGTATCGAGGCAATGGCTCTTGGACACGATGACCAACCGACCGACCACCGTTCCCGCCGCAGTGGGGGCAAACTGCAGCTCTGCTGTTTCGGTGTCTGCTTGTCGTATCGATGCGGGCATCGATGTGATCGTCCAACCCTGCCCCGACGGCTCGATGGCAGTGGAGATGACAAACGTCGGAACCGTATTCGTATTCCGCAGCGTGATCTCCGACGAAACAACATCACCCACCAGCACCGTACCAAGATCAATCTGCGTAGGATCTACGATCAACGGCTGATCCTGACGCACCTGGATCAATATCGTGGCTGTGACGGTGTCGCCGCAGCTTGTTCCCAGCCATGGCAGTTCAACGACGGACGCACCGGGTGGTAACAGCGCAGGGTCGCATGTAATGGTCACCGATGTACTACCGCCAGGACCCAGCAACAGCGAAGGCGCACTAACAGAGACGCCCGTGGGAACATCACCATCAAGAACGAGAACGTCGGCCACGCGCCCGGTATTGCGGAAGGTGACCGTAGCACGCACCGGAGGATCACAGCGATAATGTTCGCCAAGATCAACCACGGTGTCGCGCTCAATCACGGACGACAACGCCGCACCTCGAAGTGCAACATCCTGCGTACTTCCATCCTGCTGCGTCTCAAGTCGAAGAGTTGCTGTAACAACCGGTCCGTTTGCGGATACAGTCGTGGGATCGAACTCTACCACAACTGGCAGACTGGTTGCTGGTTGGAGCACAACAGGCTGGTTGGGTTCGATGATCGTAAACGGTGAACCGGCCTCGACGATTACCGGCGCTTTTAGTGGTAGGGGGCCTGCCGACTCGGAACGCACGAACACCGTATCTCGTAGTCGGTCCGTTTGGCACATTGCGGTGTACTCCATCTGCTGTCGGTCAACAGAGATCGAGCGGGCTTCCGACACAAACGTTACCTGTGCTTCCGTGGTTGCCGCACAACGGGCAGAAGACTCCACCTTCAACACGGATGTCCACGTTCCCTCCTGCGGCGGTGTCCATACAACGGTAACGGTTGTTGTTTGACCATCCGCCAAGGTTACGGGAAGCGCCGGAGTGGGAATCGTAGCACCCGGCACGGCTGGATCCAACGAGAGGCCCGTGATCGTGATCGCTGTAGCAGTTACAGCCGTTAATGTCCAGCTTTGTTGAACCTGTGCCCCGGGACTTGATCGCAGTGTTGCTGATGGAGGTGTAATACTCACCTGATCGTCAATAATCGCAGCACGAAGCAGTACCGTCACTACCGAATCACACGGCTGCACGATGATGCGAATCGTGTCTTCAATGATTCCAACCTGCGACCACGACCACTGGAAACGATACGTCCTCTCGCTTCCTGCATTGATATTCTCCGCACCGAGCCCCAAACCCCGTACGTGCGAACCTGTAGCGATGGCCGTGGAGTATATCATCGACAGCCCCGTGTTAGCTACACGAAGCAGCGTGTCCTTTTCCTGACCACGGCATAGCTGTCCAAGATCGATGACCAACGGCCGTACCTCGAAGGACGGACCATCCGAACTGGCTGAGAGGTCCACAATCCATGGTGTAACCGAACCACGAGCCGTGGTGTAGTCGTCGTTGACCAAAATCAACTGAGCGCGCTCAGAGCCTGTGCGTGCTGTGTACGAAAGGACCAGCGTATCAGAGCCCCCTACCGGTATCTGCCATGGTGGTCCCGGACGACCGCTGGTCATACCGAGTACGCCGAAGGCAGCGGCGTCGCTACCAACAAGGTTCGCTTCGGAGACGGTCAACGCCATATTGCCGGTGTTATCGATTGGAATGCGCAGTCGACCATCGGTGTCGCAGGCAGCATCTACGGCGGCACTCTTCGGCGCATTGATAATGGGCGACAGTCCCAACACGCGGACGGTAACGAAGGTGTCGCGCTCACACGGCATCAAACGAACGCGAAACCGCGACTCCACCCAGCCTGTGTCGGCAACATTGGCACGAATAATTGTCCGAGAAGTGCTGGGGGCGGCACGCACCTGAAGAGGCAGTGCACCGGCCATGGAGATTGTGGTATCACCACTGTCGAGCGTGATTGCCTGTATCTCCTCGATGGGAAGATCTGTGCGCGACCAGTCCAGAATACGCTCCACCGTCTGCCCTGCTCGGGCTTGGAAGACCACCGTATCGGTTTGAGGAGCGGCGGTAAGCTTGCGCATCCTGCCCGACAAATCGGCATAGAGTGTAGCTACTACCTGGGTGGAGTCTGCGTTATAGATGTGCACACGCAGTTGGGCTTCCCGCGTAGTGTTATCCCGCCCGCGGTACTGGATCACGATAGGCGTAGAATCACACTTGGGCAGCGGATACGGCAGTACGTTGATCACCTTGTAGAGATACTCATACTGACCAAGGAACTCCGACTCCCACGGCGCATCGCTGAAGTCTTCGTTATGTACCCAGATGGTGTCGATCGCTCCTTGCCCAGGACAATCCTCCGTGAGCGTTAGGGCTGTGGGTGTAAGGTACCGGTTGGCCGGAGCAAGGTAGAACAATCCATCGCCAGCTACCCACCCAACGTTTTCGCTGATGAAGGTGATGTCGTCCATATCCTTACCGTCGAGTCCGCAGTTGCGAAGCTCCCAGTTTGTGCCACCATTGGAGGTGTACCATACGTTGGCATCCTCACCGGCGATCCAGGCAATGGAATTGTTCACCAGATAGGCGCCGTACATATTCGCGCGGGTTTCGTAGGCCTGCCACGACTGACCGTTATCGTGGCTCCATCGCACACCCCCGCCGATGTAGTTCCGTGGCGTACA
>CAZBOW010000006.1:21965-28471 GCA_964493635.1 uncultured Hyphomicrobiales bacterium | reverse complement strand
GTCCAGGTTGCACCATTGTCGGTGGACTTGAACAGCCCACCTGGACCGCAGGCATATCCGGTGCCACTCGAGAAGAACTGAATGTATTCTAAATGACAGCTCTTACCCTGCCCGACGACCCGGCTTCCAATCCACGACTGGCCTCCATTAGTGGTCCGCACAACGTAGCCGGAGTCCATGTCGCAGGCCCATCCGCGTTGAGGATCGGACGGGAGAAAGTAGATGTCGAGGTAAAACCCCTTGTCGTAGGGGGTTGGAAGCACGGCTTCAACCCAGCGCTGAGCATACGTCGGAGCTGCCTGACCAGCAAGGCCAAGCACGATAGCGGTGATGATGATGGAGAGGTGCTTCACAGCACCGTAACATAACACTATCGGCGGAACGTATCCTCACGGGCCGGGCTCGTGCTGATCCAGGATACCGGGCGGTCCAGCAACTGCTCGATGGTCTGGATGTAGGACTGCGCTGCTGGGGGCAGATCGTTGAACGAACGGATACCGTCAAGGGGTTGCTTCCAGCCGGGAACCGTAATGTATTCGCAATCCACCGACTCCAGCGTGCGACCATCGGCCGGGAAATACTTCACCGGAGTTCCGTCCACAGTGTACCGCGTACAGATGCGAATCTCATCGAAGACGCCCAGCACATCCATCTTTGTTAGGGCAATCTCGGAGATGCCATTGACCATGATTGAATAGCGCAGCGCCGGAATATCCAACCAACCACAGCGGCGGTCGCGACCTGTTGTGGCGCCGTACTCGTTCCCCTCCGTTCGGAGGAGCTCGCCAGTGGCATCGGTGAGTTCGGTTGGGAACGGACCATTTCCTACCCGAGTACTGTAGGCCTTTACCACACCCATCACCGAGGAAATGGCTGTTGGAGGAATACCCAGACCAGTGCAGGCGCCACCCGAGGTTGGATTCGAACTGGTAACGAACGGATAGGTACCGTGATCAAGATCGAGGAGTGCGCCCTGAGCCCCCTCCGCCAGAACAGTCTTCCCGTGCTGGATGGCTTGGTGTAGGAGCGTGGTGGTGTCGGTGATGTAGGGATCAATCTTTTTGTCGAAGGAGAGATACTCCTCGAGGATGGCATCTACGTCGATTGGCGCCGAATCATACAAGGCACGGAGCAGACGATCTTTTTCCTCGATGTTTGCCCGAAGTTTCGCTTCGAACGTCGCGCGATCCAACAGATCAACAATGCGAATCCCCGATCGCGTGGCCTTATCAAAATAGGCTGGTCCAATACCACGACCGGTTGTTCCAATGCCAGCACCCCGCTCACGGGCTACGTCGAGCATCTTGTGGTACGGCATGATCAGGTGGGCCTTGTGCGAGATATGCAGACGTCCGGCAATGTTGATGCCCATCTGCTCAAGCATGGCAATCTCCTGCATCAGAGCAGCAGGATCGATCACGGTGCCATTGCCAATTACGCACTGAACGTTGGGATGGAGGATGCCAGACGGAATCAGGTGCAGAACCACCTTTGTAGACCCGAACACAATGGTGTGCCCGGCATTGGCTCCACCTTGGTAGCGAGCTACGACGTCCACGCCCTCGCTGAGGAGATCGACGATCTTGCCCTTTCCTTCGTCGCCCCATTGAGCTCCAACAACTACGCGCACACTCATGCTGATTCCACGATCGAAAACACCTGCAACATTTGCGTGATCTCGAGAAGGGTCTGCACCGATGCCGGCACTGCTGTCAGCTGTAACGTAGCCGTTGACTGCCGCACGGTTGCAAGGGAAGCAACAAGCAAACCAAGGCCCGTAGAGTTCATGAACTCTACGGGCTGTAAGTCGAAGACGATCGTTGTTGCGCCATCGGCGAGCGCAGCACGAACATGGGTCGCGAGCTCAACCGATTGGCTTCCACCAAGTACCTGCTCGGGGAACCGAACCACAACGACGCCACTGCGAGGCGACACGGTGGTGAAGACGGCTGCCATCTTACTTAGCAGCCGAGGTGTGAACCGTACCGATACTCTTGTGCTTTACACGATCGGTATACCAGATCACAAAGGACGAAGCAATCCAAATCGAGGAGTAGGTACCAATCACAATACCGGCGAACATCGTAAAGGCAAAGCCTTCAAGAACATCACCGCCGAAGAACACCAACACGAGCAACGCGCCAAGAACCGACACACCCGTAATAATGGTACGGCTTAGCGTTTCGTTAATGCTCAGATTGATCAAATCGGCAAGCCCCATACCCTTATGCTTCTCGCGGTTCTCGCGGATCCGGTCGAACACCACTACCTTGTCGTTAATGGAGTAACCGATGATGGTGAGGTAGGCTGCAATGGCGTTGATGTTGATCTCCAGATTCAACAAGCCTGTCTTGTTAAACAGGACCGATACGACAAAGGCAAGCAAAACATCGTGCAACAGGGCCACGATGGCTCCCAGACCGTAGACCAGCTCCTGAAAGCGGAAGGCGATATACAGCAGCATCACAAGAAGAGCCACAACCAAGGCAAGTGCCGAGTCGAAGGCCAATTCGTTCGAGATCTTAACCTCGACGTTATCAGCGCCCATGAGCGTTACCTGATCGTCTGGGAACGTCTCTTGAAGCGACGCAACAATCTCCTGCGATACTTCTGTGGCTTTGCCAGTGGCTCCTACGCGGATGAGATACTCGCCTTCGCTACCGAAACTCTTCAGTTCGGCTCCTTCATATCCCATAATGCCAAGTGCTGTCCGTACGTCGTCGGTGGGGACCGACGCCTTTTCGAACTTGACGGTCACCTGCGTACCACCGGTGAAATCGATTCCCAGGTCGCTCGAGCTGTTGAACGTAAAGACTACTGCCAGTAACCCGGCAACAATCAGTCCTAGGGAAATGGTGAAGAACCGGCTACGGTTCGAGACAAAGTCGATGTTGGTTTTTTTGATCAGGTCCATGATTGGATCTTCCTCTCCTCGTTAGGCCGAAGCCGTCTTCTTTTGACCAAGATTGATGCTCGTAGCTCCGCTCGAAATCAGGATTTCGAACATCGCCCGCGTGAGAACGACGGCCGTAAAGAGTGTCATCAACACACCAATAATCAGCGTCACGGCAAAGCCCTTTACTGGTCCGGTTCCCAAGAAGATCAGGACGATACCAGAAAGCATGTTGGTGACGTTCGAGTCAAGGATGGCGCTCCATGCCTTTGCATAGCCCTGTTCAACAGCGCTACGCAGCGGCCTGCCCATAGCCATTTCCTCGCGGATCCGTTCGAAGATCAGAATGTTAGCATCCACGGCCATTGCCGTGGCAAGGATGATACCGGCAATACCCGGCAACGTGAGCGTTCCGCCGAAGCCAGCCAGGCCAGCCACAACCAGCAGCACGTTCATCATCAGCGCGATGTCGGCCAAGCCACCACCCAGCATGTAGTACACCAGCATGAAGAGCACAACAAGAGCAAACGACAGGATCGAGCTGGTGATACCACGCTTGATGGAGTCCTCGCCCAACGACGGTCCTACAACGCGCTCTTCGATAATCTTCACCGGTGCTTTCAGGGCACCAGCCTTCAGGACCACGGCCAGCAGATTTGCTTCCTCCGTATTGCCCATACCGGTAATCTGGGAGCGGCCGTCAGGAATCTTGCCCTGAACGTTCGGAGCCGAGTACACTCGACCGTCCAGGACGATCGCAATCTGCTTGTTGATATTCGCTGCAGTAATCGACGCCCAACGCTCGGCACCCTCGGAGTTCATGTCCATGATCACCACGGGTTGATTGTTCTGGGGGTCGAAGCTTGGGAACGCTTCGGTGACAACGTCGCCGGTAAGTTCCGGTTCGGCAGCAACACCGTACACATCAAAGAAGCCCGCTTCAGCATCAGCACCCTGCTGACGCTCAGCTTTTGCCCCTACCAGGATTTTCAGATCCACGGGCATGAGGCGCTGCACATCTGGACGATCCATGATGGCCAAGAATCGCGACACGAACTTCTCACCAACAACAAAGCGATACACGCCTGTTTCGGGGAAGTCCGATGCTTTCTTCAGCGTGAAGTCGAACGCTTGGAACGAAGCCTGCGCATTTGGTGCGAAGACACCCGAGATCATGTACGTGAAGGGATAGTCCTTCTTGATGCGGCGGAGGGCCTCATCGTCCGACAATCCGGCGTAGGGATTCGTGGTATCAGCCTTCGATGTATCGGCTACGGTGGAATCCGTGACCACCGAGTCAGCCGAAGCTACGGTAGCCGTATCGGACACGGCCGCATCTGGCACGGACGCGGTGTCCACGTCCGTCTCCTCGATTACATCTCCACGCAGCAGAGCGTCGATGGCATAGAAGGTTTCGATCATCGGACGGCCCATCGTCACACGATGGAACTCCAGTCGAGCTGTGGTTTGCAACAGCGAGCGAATCTCGTTCTCGTCCTTTACGTCCGGCAACTCGAGCAGGATTCGGCGAGCCCCCTGCTTCTGAATGTTCGCCTCCGAAACATCGTACTTGTTGATACGCTGACTGATGACCTGCAGCGCCTGATCGATGGCTTCGTCGACATCCTTACGCAGCTTCTCCTCGATGGCTTCCTCGGTGGGATCCAACTGGTTGGACACCGTGAAGTACTGCAGCAGCGACATCTTATTGGTGGAGGCTTTGGCACGGAACTTCTCGAGGAAGACGTCCAGTACGTTCTTGTCGGTGTTGTCGGTCTCCTTGCGGGTTTCCTCCAGCACGGCCAGGAAGTCATCGTCGATGCTCAGCTTGTCGGCTGACTCTTCGATAAGCTTCAGAACGTCGACTTCCAGCGTGACGTACATACCGCCGCGCAGGTCAAGACCCAACTTGATCCGCTTTAGGCGAGCCGCCTGGTAGTCCTCTGCGTTCTGGACATCCCATGCCTCCAGGGCAGCAGAGTCCGAAGCCAACGCCGAGCGTTCAGCATCGAGTTGATAAAACCGATAGGTCGGCCATAACAGGTAGGCTACTGCAAGCAGTGGAGAGATGATCAGCAGCCAGCGACTAAGATTCTTCCGATTCAAGGATTCCTCCCTGGAACAAACACAACAGCCCCGCTCACGACGATTGGGGTGTGAGCATAAGATCGCAAATATAGGCAAGGAGTACGATGTAGATTTGCATGTTCATGAAGAATTCGCCGAAAAGCTTTCCTGTGATCGATTTCCGTCGGTACCCAATTCCCAGGGTTCGCCACCACGTAAGCCCGCAGCTATACATGCCGCTGGAGCAGCAGCTGATCCGTCCGTCGTGGTATCCACCCCTAATCGCGTCCGCTGATTGGTCGGAGTGGTTCGGCAACGCCGCACCTGCCACGGTCATCGACCTGGGCTGTGGACGCGGCGGCTTTCTACTGGCCCATGCGCTGGCATTCCCACACATCAACATCCTTGGCATTGAGGTTCGGAAGGTTCTCATCGACTGGATTCAGGGAGTGATCACCGGCGAGCAGATCCCCAATGCCCATGTTGTATGGTATTCTGCAGTCAACGGCTTACAGTGGATTGAGTCCGGCTCCATCGACTACATCACCTACCTATTTGCCGATCCCTGGCCGAAGAAACGCCACCACAAACGACGGTTGTTCTCCGCGGAGCTCTTAGACGAACTCGACCGCGTGCTGTCGCCGAGCGGCGTGATCTACCTGGCTACCGATGTTCCCGAGGTTGAAGAGCATCAACGGAGTACGATTGCAGAGCATGGACGCTTCGTGGTGCGAGACGTGTCGGAGGAGATGCCATGGCCCTTCCCATTTGCAACGGACCAGCAGGCGTTTTGCGATCGCAAGGGCATTCCGTACTCCGTGTATGTGGCTGTGCGGTCGGTATGACGGTAGACGTGATCCTCATGGCCTATGAACGTGGCTTCTTTCCGATGGCCGAGGAGGATGGTGAGATTCTATGGCATCGTCCGGATCCACGCGCCATCATACCCCTTGATGCCGTGATGATCTCCACCTCTCTGCGCAAGGTCATGCAGCGCAACACCTTCACCATTACCGTCAACACGGCGTTCGAAGAGGTGATCGCGGCATGCGCCGATCGACCTGTGACCTGGATCAGCCCCGACATCATCACTGCGTACCAGGAACTACACGACATGGGGTTTGCCCATAGCGTAGAGGCATGGGTCCATGGGGAATTGGTAGGGGGCTTGTATGGTGTGGCCTTGGGTGGTGCGTTCTTTGGAGAGTCGATGTTCTCCCGCCGTTCCAACGCCAGCAAGGCTGCCTTTGCATGGCTGGTGGAGCATCTACGGACAAAGAACTTTACGTTGCTGGACACTCAATACATCAACGACTTTACGGCGTCGCTTGGAGCAGTGGAGGTTTCGGATCCGCAGTATCAAGTACTCCTAGCTCACGCATTGAAGGCATCGTGCGTGTTTGAACCACTAGCGGGCACGGGTCGATGAAGGTGCGCTACATGATTGCTGCCATGGCAATGGTCGTGATGTCATGCTCTGGACCACGCGTCCAGCGAACCGCACCGGCATGCCCCCTACCACCACCGCCACCATTGTGTCAGCCTG
>CAZBOW010000006.1:16574-21865 GCA_964493635.1 uncultured Hyphomicrobiales bacterium | reverse complement strand
ACAACATCGATCGTGTTGCGTGGGATGAGCAACCAACGCTCTCGCCGAATGGACGCCTGCTGCTCTGGAGCTCAAATCGGTCTGGCGGTATGGGCGGGACCGATCTTGTTTGCAGAGTCCGAGATGGTGATCAGTGGTTGGAAACCGCGCCCTTGGCAGGCGTGATCAATACACCCTGCGATGAGCTCTCACCACAGTTTGTGGATGATACAACGGTTGTCTTTTCCTCATCGGGTCACCAGACAATGGGCGGCTACGACCTCTTTGTTGCCACAATACGGATGACCGCCGACGGCCCGGTATCGTCCAACGTGACCAACCTTGGTGCATGGATCAACACCGAACACGATGAGATCTTCCCCCGCATGATTGGTGATACCGCATTGTACTTCGGATCGAACCGGCCACGTGCATCGGAGCGCACCATGGACGTCTATGTGGCACTACGCCGCAGGGCAGGTTCCACCACCACAACAACGACGATTGCCGGTACGGTTCGAAATCAGGTCACCAACCAGCCCGTAGCCCGCGCTTCGGTCACGGCTCGCCAAGCCGAATCATCAACCGTGCTGGCCGAGACCGTAACCAATGAAACGGGTGCATATACCGTTGACGTACCGGTTGCATCCACCGTGATTGTAGCAGCTGAGGCACCGGGATTGTTTTTCGATGAAATCACGGTAACAACGTCTTCCAGTGCCGACTCGGTCGTTCAGATTCAACCGCTTGCTCTACCGGTGGTCTATACCCTGCGTATCAACTTCCCCTCTGCCGTGTTCGATCAGCCCTACGAGTTCACCCTTGATAGCACTGGTGCGGAAACACGTCGGCGATGGGTAGACGATCTTGATCGGCTTGCTGCGAATCTTCGGGCAACATCGTCGCAGCTGCATCGGGTAGTACTGGTTGGTCATACGGACGACGTCGATACAGATGAGAGTAACTTCGCGCTGGGAGAACAGCGCGTGCGGTTCGTGATCGAGCAGTTGGTGGAGCGGGGCGTTGATCGTGCGCTACTCGAAGCGCGGTCTGCCGGCGAGCGTCAGATGCCCACACGTGCTGCCGGCGAGTCGATCGAACGCTGGCGTAAGCGGGCCAGACGAGTAGAATTGCAGAAAGTAGAGTTGCACTAGAGGCATCATGAACCTACGAACACTCTTTACGAGCATCGCCGTTGCTGTTGCTGTTGCCATCAGCATGGTGCTCCTCTACATTGGCTGGGTCATCGTCTCATCGAGCGATCTACCGTCGGTTGCCGATCTCGAGAATCCGCGTCAGGAGCTGGCAACCCAGGTAATGAGTGCCGATGGCGAGGTGCTGGAGTACTTCGCAACCACACGACGCACCTACCTCCCCTACGATTCTATTCCGCGCCCCTTCATTCAAGCCTTGATTGCTACCGAGGATCGTGCCTTCTACGATCACTGGGGTGTCCACGCCGTACGCATTGCCAAGGCCGCAGTGAAAAACGTTTTCGCACTGCGGGCCAAGGAGGGGGCTTCCACCATTACGCAACAGCTGGCCCTGAACCTATACTTCAAGCGTGAACGCACGCTTGCCCGGAAGATTCGCGAAGCCTACACGGCCTTTCAAATCGAACAGACGTACACCAAGAATGAGATCCTTGAGATGTACGCCAACACGGTGTACTACGGCAAGGGTGCCTACGGCATTCGAGAGGCAGCCTACACCTACTTTGGTAAGCAACCTCGCCAGCTGACAGTGGCCGAGTGTGCGTATCTGGTTGGGTTATTCAAAGCCCCGGAGCGGTATAATCGAAACGATGCCGAGGGAATCGGCCGGCGCAACCTGATTCTGGACATGATGTACAACGAGGAGATGATCTCCGATGATGTCCGCACCGCAGCACAGGACGAGCCCCTTTCCCGATTCACACCAGAGGCAATCAATCGTGGCATTGCTCCGCACTTTGTAGAGGTGATCCGGCAGCGGCTCTCGCCGCGAGGAGAGTGGAACGACCTGCTCGACGGCCGGGACTTGTATCGCGACGGGCTGGTGATCCACACAACGCTGAATGCCAAGATTCAACGCCACGCTCAACAGGCCATTGCCGAGCACCTTACCCAGTACCAGGCGTTGTTCGATCAGAATTGGTCGTGGCACGCCCGCAAGGATGTGCTACAGTCGATCCTGAAGCGTGCCGTGCAGCAACACCCACAGTATGTTTCGGCTGCCAAGGCCGACCGACCTGCAGTCCGCAACCGGCTGCTGCGGACGCAATCCTTCATTGACTCGGTCAAAATGCTGGCTTCGACGATCCAGGTTGGCTTAGTCACAATGGATGCCCGCACCGGCGCCATTGTGGCGATGGTGGGCGCCTCTCCGCGAGCAATGGAGTTGGACCGGGCTGGCAGATACTCCCTGAACCACGTCACACAGATCCGTCGACAGCCGGGATCGGCATTCAAACCGTTTGTGTACGCCGCTGCCCTTGAACAGGGCCTCACACCGGATGATGTGATTGAGAGCGGTCCGTTCAGCATCATCCTTCCTGAGACTGGCGAACTGTGGGCACCCCGCGGCACATCAAAAGCGGGCGGACCCATCACACTGCGCAGAGCTCTGAAGTTCTCGACCAACTCTGTGGCAGCGCGGCTGATTACCGGCGTGACAACGCCTCTGCAGGTGATTGATCTCTGCCGACGGGCCGGCATTACGTCGTCGTTAACGGCGGTACCCGCCATTGCTCTTGGGGCTACAGAGGTATCGCCCATGGAGCTCACCACGGCCTACATCCCATTTGTCACGCAAGGTGTGGCCATTCCTCCTGCCTACATCACACGGATCGAGGATCGCATGGGTAACGTGCTGTATCAGGCACGCCTGCCCCATGATGTGAAGGATGCCATGGGCGTACCGGTTGCCAACAACATGGTCTCGATGATGCAGGGCGTTGTGGATGGTGGTACCGGCTCCCGTGTGCGGCAGTTCTACAAAGGGCCGGCTGCTGGAAAGACCGGAACAACAAACGACTTTGCCGATGCGTGGTTTGTAGGGTTCACTCCACAGCTGGTATGTGGCATCTGGACGGGGTTTGATGACCGCCGCGTAACGTTTACCGGCGACTACGGCCAAGGTGGACGAGCCGCCGCACCCATCTTTGGAAAGCTGATGGGCAAGGTATACAGCGATGTCACGGTACCCTACACGGCCTCCCAGTTTGACGTATCGGGCGATAGCCTGGACATCATCACGCCCGAGGCCATCGCCAATCCCCCTGCTGACGAAGTACTCGATTCTACCATGACGGACACCCTGTAACCACGATGAAGTATTGGACGTTCACAACCACCGACGTTCGTGAGCTACCCGTTGGTACGCTCTACTGTATCGGACGAAACTATGCCGACCATGCCGCGGAAATGGGAGCCTCGATTCCAACAGATCCGATCGTCTTCCTCAAGCCTCCGTCCGCCTATCGGCCTTCGGGGTCGGTGATTACCCTACCCACGTTCTCAAGCGACGTCCATCACGAAGTCGAGATGGTGGTGGTCATGGGAGAGCATGGTATTGCCGGCATTGGTGTTGGTCTGGACCTCACCGCACGCGACGTGCAATCGGCAGCCAAGGCAAAGGGACTACCGTGGGCCACGGCCAAGTCGTGGAAGGGCTCCGCTCCCGTGAGTCCGATTGTGCCGTGGAATCAGGCAGGAGGCGGTCCATGGCAGCTCACGTTGCAGATCAACGGACACGTGCGACAGCACGGCTCCACAGTACTCATGGAGCGATCGATTGCCGAACTGGTAACCTACGTTGACAGCATCTTCGACCTCCAGCCAGGAGATGCCATTTTTACCGGCACCCCTTCCGGTGTTGCAGCCGTGTGCAGCGGTGATACGGCAGCAGCCACCCTTGATGACCTCTGCTCACTTGAGGTCCGTTTCGTATGATCACCGTGTTGCGCTGGCTGATTGGTTCGGCAATGGTAGTCTTTCTCACCGGCTGCGGGGTGGTCACTCGCACCGAGCAGGATCGCTTCACCATAACGATTGCCGACAGCACTACCGTGGAGCAGGTTCGCAATCAGCCCGGCGACCGTGAGAACGGCATCATTTTCCCATCCTCCACCACCATCACCAAGGAACGCTGGCTCCGACAGTACGACAGTGTCGAAACTCGGGACTATCCGGCGTTTGTGCGGCTGGCCGTGTTCGAGAGTGTAGGGTTAATGGGATCGTCGCTGGATGGGTCGTCGGTAGGGTACGGATTATTCGGCGTGTACACACCGATCTCCACCGTGCTGTTTGGAGCTGATCCCGCCGAGGGAGCCGACATCTTCAAGGGTGGTATCTCACGCTTTGGCATCGGCGAATGGAAGCTGCATTGGTTTACCGATGATCCGGACTGGACATGGGGCATTACGGCCTACGAGACAATCCGACCCGACAATAACGCTTCACACCTTCTTGTGGGCGCTGGTGTCCTCAGCATCCGCAAGCGGTTCTACCTTCGATCACGCATTCCCTACGTAGCGATCACGCCACAACTGCACGTGGCAGCCTTCCCCTCGCAGTACGTCAATGCCGGAGCATCGGCCGATGTTGGAAGCATCGGTGGATTGAATATGCGCCTCTACGCCGGCTATGCCATGGGTCGCTCACTTGAGGGAACGTTTGTGAACTTTCCCTATGCTGGTGTTGGAGTTTCGTTGCTCGACTTCCTGAATCGTGAGGAGGAGCTGGATACCGAATGGAAGTTCCACGAGCATAGTGCCTGGAATATTGGGGTGGTCGAGGCAATGCTCCTTGGTGCGACCAATGTTTCCGGGTCGGTGTTTGGATCGAGAGCTGCAACCAGCACTGGATCGCCCCTTACCGGACTCATGTTCCGGTTATTCAACACCACGCTGGCCGTCCCGTTGTGGGATCATCGAGTAAGTGTGGGTACCTCGCTGGCTACCTTCGTAGCCCTTGGTCAGCAGGAATTTGCTCTGGGTATCCTGCCATTGCGCGTTGGATACGTCTGGCAGCCAACGGCATCGAGGTTTACCGTGGAACCATTCGTGGAAGTAGGCTACGCACCCAGCACGTTTGTGCAGATGGCTGCAAAAGCTTCGCTTCCAGTGAGTGATCAGCTGTCGTTGATGATCACCGCCGGATATGTTTCCGGCGAGACGATTGATACGGACATCGTTCGGCGACGCGGGCCCATCACCCTGAGCAATCCCACCGCATTTCAGGGATTCTACCTTGGTATCGGGGCCAGCATCTTCGATCGGATTTTCCGTCGCGACGAGCTGCGGTACGGTAAAGGCTACCCTCATGAGTAGT
>CAZBOW010000006.1:7505-16474 GCA_964493635.1 uncultured Hyphomicrobiales bacterium | reverse complement strand
TCTGGTTCTCGTAGCAGCTACGTGTACGTCGTGTAGTCCGTGGTTCTTTACCCTGCAGCGCGATACGGACTGGCCTCTGTCGGCCAAGATTATCTCGCGTCATGATCTGGTAGAGGTTGATGCCGGTAACGCTGTCACCGTGCGCTATCCCTCACGCATCGCCATGCGATGCCAAGACATCACCGATGGAATCTTTGACACGGAGGTTCTGCTTGGCGATGCCGACTCGGACACCACGGCGATGGTGCTGCTGCTGCGTTCGACCCCCCATGCCGACACCGTTCATCGCTCGCCCAGCCCTGTTGAGATCCGGGTGTCAACACTCACCACCATGGTGATCACGCCAGACACAACGGCGGTTGTGGACGCACCGCTCCCCCCGCCGGGGACTCCCTTTCGCGTGCAAGTGTATACCCTGGGCAGAACGCTACGGGTGTCGGTAGCCTGCCACGATGTTGGCATGTACCACATCGATGGTCCATCGTCGGAGTGGATCACCATTGCACCAGCCGGCGGTTCTACGGTGCGGCTGATCGACCCCTTGATCTTGCCCGTAGGGTATGCCGATCGCTGGCAAACGCGCTGATATTGCCGAAGTTTGTGTCATGAGCACCCAACGCATTACCATTGCCGGAGCCGGCCTTGTTGGCTCCCTTCTGTCCACCATGCTTGCCAAGCGCGGCTACGACGTAACGCTTTTTGAGCGTCGGGCCGATATGCGGGCAGCAAACATGTCGGCCGGGCGGTCGATTAATCTGGCGATGAGCGATCGTGGACTACGCGCCCTAGAGGTAGCGGGACTGGCCGATGACATTCGAGCCATTGCCATCCCCATGGCAGGGAGAATGATGCATGACGTTAATGGCACACTGACGTACCAACCCTACGGTGCGGAGGGTCAGGCCATCAACAGCGTTTCTCGTGGCGAGTTGAACAAAAAGCTGATGACGCTTGCCGAGGAAAGTGGCGTTCGCATCCACTTTAGCATGCGATGCGTGGATGCTGACCTTGCTCAAACGACGGCAACGTTCGAGCATGCGCAGAGTGGTGAGCGTGTGGTTTCGCAGGCCGACGTGCTCTTTGGAGCTGATGGTGCCTTCAGCGCCATTCGGGGACGGATGCAAATGACCGATCGCTACAACTACTCCCAGAGCTACCTACCGCACGACTACAAAGAACTGCACATCCCTCCCACTGCCGACGGTGGTTTCCGTCTCGACCCTCATGCGTTGCATATCTGGCCTCGACACAGCTACATGATCATCGCGCTGCCAAACATCGACGGCAGCTTTACGGTAACACTGTTCCTGGCCCACGACGGCGAGGTGTCCTTCAGCTCGCTTACATCACGCGATGAGGTGCAGCGCTTCTTTGAGGCGCAGTTTGCTGATCTTCTGCCGCATCTTCCTACACTGCATGAAGACTGGGAAGCCAACCCTGCGTCGTCGCTGGTAACGGTCCGCGCGAACCCCTGGGTAGCCAACGACACCGTTGCCCTGATTGGCGACGCTGCTCATGCGATTGTTCCGTTTTACGGCCAGGGTATGAACTGCGGCTTCGAGGACTGCCGCGTACTCATGGACTGTCTTGAGGTGTCATCGGGAGATTGGAAAGGGGCTCTGGAGTTGTACCAGTCGTACCGAATCCCGGACGGACATGCTATTGCCGACTTAGCCCTGATGAACTTCGTTGAAATGCGCGACAAGGTTGCCGATGCACGTTTTCTACGCCAGAAGAAGATCGAAGCCTTCCTCTACGACCGCTATCCCTCAAAGTTTGTTCCGCTGTACACGATGGTGACCTTCCGAGACGATATTCCCTACTCGGAAGCACTCCGCATAGGAGCCGAACAGGATGTGCTCATGGCCGAGTTGATGGCCGATCCGCTGATCTATGATTCGTGGACAACTGCCGAGGCGGTGGAGAAGCTGGACCGCGTGATGAATGCTCGAGCCGACATTTCGGTGCGTCCGGTGTCGCCTCAGCGCTGAATCACGAGTCGGTCGGTGTGAACCACCAGTGGCGTGGTGAAGCGCACGATGTACTGGCCCGACGGCCAAGTGGAAGCGTCCAACGTTGTTTCGTGGCTGGATGCCAGCGTGCCGGAGTGTGTCACACGGTCCTCGTGCAGCACACTTCCCTCGATGTTGACGATCTGAACGATGTAGTCTCCGGGCGCCGTTAGCGTCGTGTAGATTCGAATGGTCTCCCGTGCCGGATTCGGAGCGATGATCAAGGATGGGAAGGCATAGATCCGAATGTGACGCCCCTCCTGGAAGCAGGCGGGATCCACCACCAAGAAGCCTGGCTCGTAGGAGGTGATGGGGAGCTGCCAGACAGTGATCCACTCTGCGAAGTCTGGCCGGATCTCCACTTCGTTCATGGTAGACATCAGTACCGTACCAACAACCTGCGTCACCAGTGGTTGCGACACCGAGAGATCTACGGAGTCGATTTCCACGGTAAGCACGCGGCGATTGGTGAGCATGTCGATCATGTTCCGCACGATTCGACCATTGGTGACACGTCTCGGATGGAACACCCGAGCATCAAGCTCCAACGTGATCCGCAGATGCGTTCCAGCGAGCTGTGCCGTATCTGGAGCAATTCGTACGTAGATCGGTAGGTGGAAGGCCGTGTCGCCCACCTCTGCCTTCATCCGCGGCACAACAAACGTTGCGTAGATCGGACTCACCAACGCCTTCAACAGGACGTCCTGCGAGTCCGGACACGGTTGCGAAACATGAATGCGTATCGCTTCGGCGTAGGCACGATGTTCACGACCATAGAACTCCACCACCACGCCCAACGTGGTGCCAGAAGGAATCGTGATCGGGAAGGTTGGAGGGGAGATGATGCGGAAGGAAGCCGTTTCCTCGATGCCGGAAACCACGATGTCCTCATCGTCCGTGTTGCGAATTGGCAGCACCATCCGCTTCGTCGTATTGATCGGTATCGACTCGAAATCGATAACCGTTGGCATCGTGAACTTCGTGGGGTTGTACCACACGCGCAACCCGTCCACCACACGCACACATCCAATCGCGTCCACGGCAATCACGGAGTAGGATCCCTCCTCGGCTACCGTGATTGTACGTTCCGTGCTTCCATTGCTCCAGAGGTACGACACAAATCCGGGGGTTGCCTCCAGCGTTACGGTGCTTACACCCTCGCAGATTGGTCCGCCACCGGTTGCATCTAACTGAATGGAGAGTGGTCGCTTCCACGTGAAGGTGTCGATCACCACTCCTGCACGACCGGTATCGGCACCGCGCGTTTGTTCGTAGGCTTCGTTGCTGGGACTGACGTGCAGTCCCGGAATTCCACCGGACAGATCCACTGACAGCTTCGTAAATGGCACTCGCGTGATCAGCATCCCGCCGCCACCACCACCGCCTGGGCCGTGGGCGTTGTACAAGTGCTTGACGTGCCCACCGTTGCCCCCGCGCGCCGAGATGTTCATGGTGGTAGCAACATCACCCACATCGAGGATGATCGTACCGCCTGCACCGCCACCGCCGGCAGCGTCCATATCGGCGGTATCGACAACCGTGGCGCCATTGGCTTCGATGGTCCGGCCATCGCCGTAGACAACGCCAGCACGAATCAGGACAATCCCACCTCCAGGTGCGCCGCTGGTACCTTGAACATCGTTTTGATGACCGCCACCGCCGCCGCCACCCATAAAGAATCGCTGGTCGGCCGCGTAGGATGCTAGTGAGGAGCCTTGGATACCTCCAACGGAATCCAGCGGAACGCAGTACACGTTGGCCCGACCACCAGCACCACCAGCACCACCGTTACCTCCTCCAGCACCGCCGGCGTTATTGCCGTTTCCCCCTCCACCACCATTGGCCAGAGGCCCCCTACCGGCAGGCGTCTGATTTGGTTTACCTGAGGCGATCCCCTCGCCCTTGCCACCAGCCAAGCCAAAGGCCCAGTTGATGACGTAGTTGCGCACATCGCAGCGGCTTACCGGTGGCGATACGGTCCCGCCGGCAAATCCCATTCCGCTCACGGAAACATTCGACTGCAAATACAGAATGCCCGTTACCTCGATCGCAAGGACACCACCGGTACTGCCGTTCCACGGTTGAGCAACGAGTGGGGCATCAACGATGGCATCGGTATACTGTGGAACTCGAACGAGCTGAATCCGCCCCTTCGGATCGTAGCGGTGAACAAACCGGGTGGTGAACTCCACAACGGTGGATTGGCCACTACTGCCTACCTGCAGCACCGTGAGTAGCTCGGCAGCGCCAGCTCCGCCAATATTGAGAATGGTACCGTAGGAGGGATCATCCGCATCAGAGATCTCGGCACCCTTCATCTGGATGAGCAGTACACGGTCGCCCGGAAATAGGGCCATCGGAGCCGATAGCTTCACCGTACTGTCGCAGGGAATCACCTCCGAGACCGGAGCGTACTGATTCACGACGCCACGAATGCGCGTTTGCGCATTGGCATGCCCACTACCAAGGCAGAGACCGCCAAGGACCATGAGCGCCGACGTGATGACTGTCCGCAAAAACGTCATAGCTTGTATGTGAGCTCCGCAATTACGTTGGTGCTACCGCGGCAAACATTGTGCCAAAATATCCATGAACGTACGTTTTCCACGCCCTCTACCGCCCAAAGCGACGATCGGGATCATCTCGCCCTCATCGCCACAGCGCGATGAAGCCCGGCTGCATCGAGGTATTCGCTACCTGGAGTCTCTTGGACACACGGTCGTACTGGGGCGTCATGCCTTGAGTTCCGATGGTGCGTACTTAGCAGGCTCCGATGACCAGCGGAGGAGCGATCTCGAGACCATGTTTGCCGATCGGCGTATCGACGCCATCTTTTGTGCTCGCGGTGGGTACGGTAGCGCTCGACTGCTCGCCGAACTCGACTGGCGGGTAGTACGGGCGCATCCGAAGATTCTGGTGGGGTTTAGCGACACCACGGCCCTTCAACTAGCCCTCTGGAAACAAGCTCGACTCGTGACGTTTAGTGGCGCGATGACCAGCGTTGACATGGCCGACACCTTTGCACCGGAATCCGAGGAGTGGTTCTGGCGTGCCTTGACGTCCACGAAGCCCCTTGGTCGCATCGCACAGCCGTGGCCGCTCGATGTTGTGCAGAAAGGGGTTGCTACCGGCCGACTCCTTGGCGGGAATCTGAGCGTGGTTACATCCCTGGTTGGCACGCCCTACATGCCCTCATGGGTCGATTGCATTCTTGCGCTGGAAGACGTAGGTGAAGAAACCTATCGCATCGACCGGATGCTGACGCAGCTTCGTCTAGCGGGCCTGCTCGGTCAGGCCAAGGGGGTAATTACCGGTCAATGGTCGCAATCGGCACGTCCACCTGGTAGTACTCCGCACAAGGATGTCGATGCAGTGATCCGTGAAATGGCAGCCTACGTTTCGGGACCGGTCCTGTCGAACCTCATGTATGGGCACGAGGCGAAGAAACTCACTCTTCCATTTGGCGTGATGGCCACGATCAGTTCGCGGTCCTGCACCCTGCGGTTTACGGAGCCGGCAACGCAGCAATAGCCCCCGACAGGACATCCTCGAGGATGGTCACGGCTGGCTGACGGACTGCGGCCATCACGGCCGCGGCAAACGCCGAATTGGCAAACAACGACCCGTACAGTGCAACGGGCGAGGACTCGGGGAGAACGGCCACCAGCGATGCCAGTTCCCGGACGGCCTGGCTGCGGATGGAGAGGGCTACGTCATCTCCCTCGTCGGCATACGTCAGCACGGCACGTGCTAGTCGTGAGGCTCCATCAACCGATGCTGTGCGCAGGCGCAGCGCTACCTGTTCGACATCCTCTGGATTGGTGCGCAGGTAGGCCGCTACCGGACGAATCAACAGGGTGTGTGGTCCACGTCCATCCACCATCCGTGCCACGGCAGTGAGTGCCTCTCTGCCCATCCAAAAGCCCCCTCCAGCATCATCGACCCTTGGTCCCCATCCGCCAACTCGCTGGAGGTCGCCATCGGCCGTGCGATGGACGGCTATCGACCCGGTTCCGGCAATGAGCACGCTACCGGAAGCGCTGCCAAAGGCAGCAAGATGGACCAGCTCGACGTCGCTGAGGACTGCCATACGCGGAACATCGGCACTCACGTAGGTGATCCACGAATCGGTAAGGGCGTTCAGGTAGCTCTGTTTTTCATGTGCCGTCCATACACCGGCCATCCCCACCAAGACAAAGGTGGTTGTATCGTGCGGCGGCAAGAGCGAGGCCGAGGCCATCCATGACCCTAGATCTCGGCACAGAAGATCGGTGTGGCTACTGCCAGGCGTGGGCTTGTAACTGGCCAGCTGGGTACGTTTGATCAGGGACTCACCGTGGAAGAGTCCAACGTCGGTGGAGGTTCCACCTCCGTCAATCACCAGTCGGATGGCCGTCACATCATGCGTGGCGGTCGCCACGAACCACGCTTCCAAGACTTCAGTTCGATGGTCACCGAGCCAACGTACAGATTCATCTTGGCCCGGATCGGAATGCGGGCGTCGTCGTCGGAGAACCAGCCCTCGAATCGGCCGGTAAGCCCGTAGACTCCCGTCCAGTCGGCTGTGCCGTTGATGTAGACCGTACGAACCGGATACGAAACAGCATCGATATCGGTCGACTCAATCTTCCCTTGGAAGTTGACCACCGTGGAGACGGCATCGTTCATGATCACCGTAGGAATACGGTAGCTTTTCTTGCTGTACAGCATCGATCGCGCAGTGTAGAGAATCGAGCTGCCGTCGTTGACTCGCTTTTCGATATCAAACTGCCGACGTTCTACCTCTCCCTTGGTTTGCCATCGCTCGATGGTAGCGTTCAGGTTGGCATAGTCGAACGTGTAGCGCTCGTAATCGTCCTTGCCGTTGTCTCCGAGCGTACGCGACTGGAACTTGTGCGAGTAGGTCGCATTGGTATCCATCCATGATTCGTAGATCGAATGCAGGGAGACGAACGGGATATTCGGATTCGAGTCGATCCAGAGCTTGACCTTCGCCACCTTCCGTCCGTTGAGCATGGTAAACGGCTCGGTGACGGTTTTAATCGTCCCCAGCGTGAAGCTCAGGTACGAAACCTCGTAGACGAGTTCCTCACCGGGATAGATGGCGTTATTATCAGGTGTTGCCGCTGACACTGGCTGCACGGCAGCCGTTAGGCAGGCAATCGTCAGGAGCACAGAGATCGTGCGGAGCGTACTGAGCGTACTAAGCGTACGGAGGGTGCAGGGCATCGTACAGGGTAGTCTTCGTTAGTTCAGGTTTGCAATCTTCATGGCTTCGGGAAAGAGTTCTATGGCCTTCTTGACCTGATTGTCGAGGCGAAGAATCGTTGCCGTATAGCCGTTGGTATTAAACAGGTTTCGTCCGATGTAGGCCTTGATCACCGTGCGGATAAACTCTGCATCAAAGGCATACTCATCGTCCTTCCACTCGATGTCCTCGGCCCTTGCGAAGTCACGGAGAATCGTAATGTCGGCTTCCGTAACGGCAAATGTTCGGACAAAGTCGTTCATCTTTCCGTCGTAGGTTCCGCGGATAGCGGCACCGCGCGCCTTCATCATGGCATCGGCCGTTTTCCAGAACAAGTTCTTCGCCCGAAGCTTGCGTGCCAGGAAGCCGATCGTATCTGCCTTGACGAGATAGTCTGGCGTTATTCCTCCACCACCGTACACCGTACGACCGCTCAGCGTTTTGAACTTTGGTCGGGATTCGACGGAGTCATCCAGATCCTTTTCGTGATCGATGTTGTCGCCCTCTTCATCGTCCATCCTGCCTTCACCGGAGTAGTAGGCATCCTTGTCCTTGTACGGACGCTGAATCAGGCGGCCCGATGGCGTGTAGTAGCGAGAAATAGTCAGTCGGTAGGCCGAGCCATCACTGAGTGGGTACTGGCGCTGGACAAGCCCCTTACCAAATGATGTGGTGCCAACAACCAAGCCGCGATCGAGATCTTGCACAGCGCCGGAAACGATCTCACTGGCCGAGGCCGAGCCACCGTTGATCAGCACAACCAACGGAATACCCTCCAACTCACCACGACCGGTTGCGCGATAGTCTTCGTCGAACTCGGGACGACGCCCCTTGGTGTACACAATCTGCGAGCCCGATTTGATGAATTCGTCGGCGATGCGGAAGGCCTGATCGAGGTATCCGCCCGGATTGTTCCGCAGATCAAGTACCAGTTTCCGCATACCCTGCCCCTTGAGATCGCGGGCAGCTTTGACCAATTCCTCGTGCGTCGTGGCCATGAAGCGGTTGATGGTGATGTAGCCAACATCCGTGCCTTCAATCATGAAATGGGCGTCGACGGAATAGATCGGAATCTTGTCGCGTGTGATGTCGAATACCAGGAGGTCCTTCTCGCCGGAGCGCTTGATATGAACGCGGACGATCGTGCCTTTCTTTCCCCTGAGCTTCTTGGGGACATCCGATTGCAACAGACCGACGGCGAGGGAGTCATCGATCTTGATGATCTTATCGCCGGCCAAGATGCCCAACTCTTCGCTGGGGCCGCCGGTGATGGGAGAGATGATCGTGATCGTATCGCTAACCACGTCGAACTGGACACCGATGCCTTCGAACGAACCTTTGAAGTCTTCCTCGACCTTCTCCATCTCCTTGGCGGTGATATACACGGAGTGCGGATCCAATTCCTCGAGCATTCCGCGGATGGCCGCTTCGGTCAGGGCCTGGGTATCGACTTCGTCGACATAGTTCTTCACGGAGTTGGAAAGGATGTCGTTAAACTTCCGAACCTGCTCCATGACGGAGTCGCCGCTCATCGCTGGCTGCACATAGATTCCGAGCCCAGTGCCAATAACAAGGGCTGCCATAAGCAGGACAATGGTGCGGGATCGAGATTGATTCATACAGATACGCCTACAGGCTGGACAACGCGACGGGTCTTCAAAACTACAACTTTGCAGGTGACGGTCAGGGGGCTCCGCCAGTGTACTCGA
>CAZBOW010000006.1:2028-7405 GCA_964493635.1 uncultured Hyphomicrobiales bacterium | reverse complement strand
TGCCGGACTCCCTACTGGATCATCACGGTTTGGTAATGGACACCATGGGGTGTTTCCACCACCAGGAGGTAGGTGCCAGCAGCGATGCCCTGCAGGGTCATGTTCATACTCTGCGTGGGGGTACCCGTCCAGGACTCGACAACAACGTCCGCACCCAGCGTCGACAGCATACGAACCGAAGCCGACGCCACGGCTTGGCTGAGCACAATGGTAAGCTGATCCTGCGCAGGCTGCGGAAACACGACCATCGGACGGGCCAGCTGGTCGACGCGGATATCCACGGGCAGGTCGCACCGAGACAGCCCCTGTAACTCAATGGGCGTGCCCGTACCGGCTACCTCCAGCGATTTGGACGTACAGCCGTAAACAAAGACCAGCGTGTCAAGATCCGGAATCGTGTCGGCCGTCCGTGGCTCGTAGCAAATGATCAGCGGAGCCGAGGTTCCCGGCTGTATCGTAATGGCGAACTGATGCTGTGGTAGAGAGAACAGCGTGTTCTTCCGCACAAACACGTCCGTGATGACCTGTGGCTGCAAGCCGTAGTTGCTCAGCAGTACGGTATCACAGACGTACGTTCCTAACGTAGCAGAAGGCATCCGGTGCGTACTCACTGGGCCGGTCGAACCAGCAATCGACAGCGTGAAGCCAGGAATCGTGTCGACGTACTCCTGCCGGTTGTCCGCCGAGTCGATGGCTTCAAATCCGAAGATGGCGTCGTCGAACGGATCAGTGATGGTAACCGTGTACGTCGTACGTGCCACCGACTCGGTATTGACAGCAACAACACAGTTTCGGACGACCTCGTCCATGACGCGAATCGTCTTCAGGCCAAAGTCATAGGGTCGTTCATCAGCGATCGTTACCGAAACGACAGTAGAACATGGGTCAACATCGGCCGTAATCTCAGGGCTGTCGCGGTCGTCCTTCACATCGATCTCCACCGCCAACACGGCACGCTCGCGGCAACTATCGCCAACAAACAGTGTATCGACATCAATACCACCAACATCCAGGGTACGGCATACCACAACCTCCACCCGATCTCCCGGATCGATACTCACAGGCACGGCCGGTTGAGTTACCACCCCTTTGCCGGTGGTCCGCAGAGAGGTGACTGTGCGCGTATAGAGCCCATAATTTTCAAGCACGACGGTATCGCATCGATTCTGCCCGATGGGTATCACTCGGCTTCGGAGCTCGGGGGATGGATCTGGCCCTCTGCCGACAGCGCCAATGGTGAATCCTGGGATCGAAATTGGCACATTGATCAGCTGCTGCACGTTATCGCGGGCCAGCACCAGGAGGGAACCATCCTGGTACGGATCAATCAACGCCGCTTCGAATTCCACCACTGCCTGCGGCGGTTCAAAGAAGCCCAGCGTGAACGTTGCGTTGCGTGTTGTTCCTGGAACAACACTAACACTGGCCACGCGAGTGTCGCCCCGTAAGGAATCCGTAACCGCACCGGTGAACACACCGCAGGCAGCGGTGCCCTCCACCGACGGTGGAAACACGTCCAGTGGGCGGAAGGCCATTCCACCAATGTATCCGTACGACACTGCCCGTCCGTATCCATACACGTAGATGCCAAACAACGTATCAGCTTCGATGGCATGAACCCCATCGGTCATTCTGATCTGAGCCCATGAGTATGGCGATCCGGCAATTGGTTGGAACTGTGCCGTCACCGGTGCGCCATCAAGACGAAGCGAGGGGATACCAACCGTCGGAATCAGTACGTTCAGCCATTGTTCCAGATAAATCTCATCGCGTGGGATTGGGCGACCAGCAATGAAGTCGTAGTCGTACTCATTGGCTTGGATGTTGATGAAGCGATACTGCTTCATAAACTGCTCGGCCGGAGGCACGAGCATCATGAATGGGTCGCCGATACGCGGCTCTTGGTTGCCAAGTGTGCGGCCCGACGTCTTCTTGAACATGGCTACCATCACCGGTCGGGACGACGTGACATGTGCGGCCCGCGTGAGTGGGGCTTCGTACACCTCACCAGTGTTGATCACCCCCACCTCGTTGCCGTCGACAAACACCACCGTGGAATCAAATGCCGTCACCACGCGAAACAGATCGGTGCCTACCGGCTCTTCATCGGGTGATACGGCCAACGGAATGACGTAGGCTGATTTACCCCATGTGCGGATGGGGTTCATCTGCTCTACGAGACAGTCCCGTGAATCGAGTTCATCGCGAAGCTCCACGGGAATCGTGGATCGCTGATGGCCACCAAAAACAGCTACGGGTTTAGAAGCCGACACCAGCGTTCCCGACAGATCACCGTTTGGATCAACACGTGGATCAATTTGAACAAGGTAGCTCTGGCCCCGGTTCAAGAGCACCGATTGGCGCTCTCCGCGATTACTCAGCATCGTAACGGCCGATGGAGTGATATTCACCACGGTGTTGTCCTCGGTTGCCACAACGGCAAACTGCGAGGGCGTGGACACACCGTTTGGCAAACTGCCCGACAGCCGCGTATCTGATTTGTAAGCCATTACGACGTAGTCGTCGCCCAAGGCATCCGTTGGTAGCACCATGAAGGCTTCGCTATTGAGCTGTGCCTGATTCAGTGCATAGACCGACACTTCCTGATCTGCCACAACATGCACCGATTGGTTGGCCGGCTTCTCATTCTGCATGTTCTGGTAATCGATCAGGCCGTGATAGTTGAATCCCCGGAGTTCATACGGGAGAAACAACGTGCGAAACTCATAGAGCACCGACGGATCGGTGATAGTGAAGGTTTCGGTTCTAGCGTTACCAAACTCGTCGCGCAACGTAATCGTCCCCGACGTTGGGACGTCGGCACCGATGTAGATGTAGAGTTGGTGCTCCTGTTGGAGGGCACGGTCACTCTGCATCTGGTTGATGTCGTTGTGGTAGCTGGGCAGAAACGTAAACCAGAAATCCGTACCACGACTATCCGGCACGTCCTGTGCATTACTCGGCACGGGAACCACCACCTGCAGCAGAACTGCAAGTGCGATACGCACCATGATGAACATCCAGCGTTGCATACAACCTCTATCGTGCCGAAATCGTGTGGGTCCCCATAATACGGCCTTCGGCCGAGACAAGGGACAACCGCAGCTTATCCGAGGCGAAGTCTGCCACCGAAAACCCTCCGTTCGTTGCCGCCGCCACCGTGTGCTCGCCCCACCGTGTACTACGACAACCTCCACCTGCTCCGGTTACAAGACTTACGACTCCGTCGTTGGGCACCACAACAATCTGTTGGTCGTGATCGTGCCCGCTAGCGTACACATCCACAGCTCCCCGCTGCAGAAGCGGCAGCAGGTGCTGCACCAGGTACGGCGTATCGCCGTAGTGACCGTACGATCGTAATGGATGATGACCCACCACAATCCGCCATGCAGTCGTCTTCGTCTGCAGGACTTGCAACACCCATTCCATCTGCTGCTTCCACCCATCATTTCGCTGCAGTAACTGCTGCGTATCTATGGCGATAATCTCCACTGCTACACCGTCATTACCGGTCACAACATGCCGGTAGTACCGATGTGGCATGATCCAGCGAACGTTGCGTTTACTGTAATCAATCTGCGCCTGAGGGTTGCGGCGGTAATCATGGTTTCCGAGAACAGCAATCCATGGAACCTGTACGGCGGGGTGGGAATACACCGTCTCGAAGGTACTCTTCCAGAGAGCATCCTCTGCTGATTCCACGCCATTGGGGTAGATGTTGTCTCCCGTACTCACGATTGCCAAGGGGCTTCCCGATTCCTGCGCCACGACTGCCATCGCTTCAGCTACCTTGCGTTGCAGCGCAGATCGCGCACCCCAATCGCCGATGAGGTACAGTTTATTGGCTCTCAATGGGCTCGCGTCAAGGGGTTGACGGACACGTGGAGCCCCTTGCACCTCGCAGGAGGCTGCCACCAGGTGCAGCGGATCCAGAACACTGCTGCCCAGCGCAGCAAGAACCGAGGATGTGACAAAACGGCGACGATCCATAGGCTGGCAAAGTACGATATTCGCAGCGTGAGAAAGCTAACCCACAGCGAACTGGTCGAACAGCGCCACTCCATTGCAAGTGTCGCATCAGCGTCGCGCCATCCGATCCGGATGATTGCCGAAGATGTGCGCAGTCTCTACAACGTAGGCAGCCTGTTCCGGACGGCCGACAGCTTCCTCGTGGATCGGCTGATTCTTACCGGGTTTACGCCAACACCTCCCCGCAAGGAGATCACAAAGACAGCCCTAGGGGCTACAGAGACGGTGCCGTGGGCCTGGTTTGAAACCACGGCCGAGGCCATTGCAGCACAGCATCGTGATGGCTATCGTGTACTGGCTCTTGAGCTTACAACGTTGGCTCGGCAGATTGATGCCATCACTGCAGCAGACTATCCCGTATGCATTGTGGTCGGAAACGAACTCACCGGTGTGCGTCCAGAAACACTGGCGTCCTGCGATGGTGCGGTCATGATTCCGATGTTCGGGGTAAAGCACTCTCTGAACGTTGCCGTCGCTGCCGGCGTTGCCCTCTACGAACTGGTTCGACAACTGCCGTAACTTGCACCGTATGCGAATCGCCGTACCATCACACCCCTACCTTGAATCACTCACAACTGGTGTTGTCGAGGCCTGCCGTGGCGCAGGCTGGACGGTCCATGTGGTATCCGAGGCAGAGGTCACGAGCATGCTTCAGCGGAAGCTCGTAGACCTTGCGCTGATCACTCCCCTTGCCTACGGAACGGCCGTGGGAACGTCGGATCTGCGCATCGTGCCCGTGTCCTGCATGGTGATGCACGACTTTACACATGTGGTGGGAATATCCATCCGAGACGGAGCTGAGGAGATCGCTACGATGGGATCCCATAGTCCGACGGACTTTCTTCCCGTTTTGGGAGGCCTGCTGATGCAGGAGAAGTATGGTGCGGAACCGTCGTACCTGATCGATCTGAGCTCGGACGACCGCCATGTGGATTGTACAATCGATGTTATCACGGACCGCTCAGATGCCTTTCACTTGGACTTGAGCGAGGAGTGGTTCGACGCCGCAGAGATGCCGGTGGTAACTGCCTTTTGGGCCTGCCATGCCGATGCCAACGACGCCAGCATCGCCGAAGCCACGGCGATACTTTCGCGCAGTACTCCGGGAGCCATCGAGGTGCACGAGGATTACACCTTGCTGCTCGATGGCGAGGAAGATGTTATCGAGCGGGATGGACGCATCACCTGGAACTGGGATGCCGAGGTCGAAGAGGCCCTCGAGGCAATGCTAACCTTCTTGTATTTCCATCAGCGCCTTACGGCCATGCCAGCCCTAAAGATTCTCGGTAGGCCTCACTCCGAAGAGATTCCGGAGAATCTGCTAGGGGGCTGGGGCGAGGGTAGTGGT
>CAZBOW010000006.1:0-1928 GCA_964493635.1 uncultured Hyphomicrobiales bacterium | reverse complement strand
AGACAACCCCTGAGACAACGCCAACGACAACAACGAAACACATACCACACGAAAGACTACCATCATGGAACTCTACGTCGATAGTGCCAATCTTGCCGACATCAAGCATGCCGCCTCCCTGGGCTTTATCAGCGGTGTCACAACCAACCCATCGCTGCTGGCGAAGGAAGATCCATCGCTCGATATCAAAACACTGATCCTCGATATTCATGCTTCGGTTGGTGGTCATACCAGCGTAGAGGTGATCAGCACCGATGCCGATGGCATGCTGCGCGAGGCCGACGAGATCCTGAAGTGGTTTCCTGAAGCAACGATCAAGATTCCGTTCATCCCCGAGGGACTCAAGGCCGTTCGGGCATTGTCCGATCAGGATATCCCGACGAATGTGACCCTGCTCTTTACACCGCTGCAGGCATTGATTGCCGCAAATGCTGGTGCTACGTACGTAAGCCTGTTTCTCGGACGCCTCGACGACATGGCTACCGACGGCTTGCGTGCTATCGAGGACACCGTTGAAGTGTGGGATATGCACGATGTAGAGTCGCTGATCATTGCCGCGTCGATACGGCACCCTATTCATCTGTTGGGCGTGGCAAAAGCTGGTGCTCACATTGCTACCGTTCCCTACAAGGTGCTGATGCAATCGATGCAGCACCCACTGACGGACTCCGGTGTTGCGGCCTTCCTAGCCGACCATGCTAAAATGATGAAGGCCAAGGGTGGTGCGTAGGTTTGGACTCATCAATAGCCTCATCATCGGGATGTTCCTGCTTGGATGGGGGTTGGTCTCCGGACGAGCGGCCACGGATACCGAGCCGAAGGCCATTGGACTAAAGGCCGCCAACTTCACGCTTCAGGATCAGTTCGAGAAGACGTGGAAGTGGGCCGACCACTGGCGCGGGAAGCCGACCGTTCTGGTGATGAGCGATTGGAAGGGCAGCTCCTACATCGACGCTTGGACCGCACCGCTGGCGGCGAAGTATAAAGGCCGCGTAGCCTTCGTTGCCATGGCAGATCTCTCCCTAACCCAGGAAGCCCCCTCCTTTATGCAGGGTACGATCCAGAACACCATACGGGGAAGATTTGCCGACGCCTACACGCTTCCGATCCTGATGGATTGGAAAGGCACCGTGGTGCAGTACTACCGTATTCGCAGTGGCCTGCCCAATGTTCTGTTCATTGATGCCAACGGTATCGTGCAACTCCACACGTGGGGAAAGGGATCGGAGCAGCACCTTGCATCGTTTACAGAAGCCATGGAGCGACACCTGCAATGATGGTTCAGGATAAACGAGAGGCAAAACGAGCAGAGATCCTGCGCTTTGCAGCCGACGTGTTTTCCTGCACAGGTTTTCATGCCACCACGATTCAGGAAATCGCCACGGCTGCCGGAATCGGCAAGGGCACGGTGTACGAGTATTTCCGCACAAAGGAAGAGTTATTCCTGGCCGTCTACGATGCTTGGATGAACGAGTACGAGAACACCGTTCGCAAGCGTGTTGACGCCGCAACCGACCCAATGGCAAAGGTCGACGCCGTTCGTCAGAGTGCGGTGGACTTTTACCAGTCCCGAGCACAGCAAGCACCACTGCTTCTTGAGTTCTGGGCCCATGCACTTCGTAGCACCAACCCTGCCTTCCTGGAGCGCGTTCACGCAACCAGAACCTTTCTGCAGGATCTTGGTGCCGAACTTGCTCAGCAGCTGGTTTCGGCGGGCTGGTTCACGTCCGTCGATGCCGCATCCTTTGCCCTGCTAGAGTCGGGTATCAGCGACGGCATCTTTTTGTCCTGGGTGCTTGAACAACAGCGATTTCCGCTGGACAAGGCCTATACGTTTCGTCAGAGTCTGATTGGTATGGGGCTTCTCACCGACGAGGCACGCACAGCACTAAAATCAAAACTCTCGGCCAAGCTGAAGAAGGGGTTCT
>CAZBOW010000005.1:76653-110242 GCA_964493635.1 uncultured Hyphomicrobiales bacterium | reverse complement strand
CGCAAGAACTCCGACGTTACCGTAGCCCCTTCCAATGGCGTGATCTGCAATGGTGTACCGGTTGTGCTTACGGGTCCTACTGGATGGGCACAGTATCGCTGGTCCAACGGAGCTACAACCCAGACAATTCAGGCAACGTCAACCGGTACATTATCACTCACCGTGAGTGGCGATGCGGGATGTTCGATTACCTTATCATCCGTTAGCATTACGCGCGACACCATTCCGAGTGTTGGTCGGGATACAGCATTTACGCTGTGCTTGGGTCGTAGTGAAGTAATCCGCGTACCTGAGCAATACGACTCCTATCGCTGGTACATCAGTACCGGGCAGAGGCAGGCACTGCTCACGCAAGGTGTGTCATCCATTCGAATCGACTCGGCCGACGTTTACACCTGTATTGTAGGGTCGGCAGGGGGCTGCAGCGATACGATGCAGTTTCGGGTAAGCAGGGTGTTCGACACAACGGCCCGTATTACCGCGTCCAATCCCCAGTTGTCTCTGTGTGCAGGCGACTCCCTTACGCTGTATGCTTCGCCACCTAATGGCACCTATCGATGGTACCGTGATAGCATCGAACTTCCAGAGCGCGGTGATCGCCTGATTGTGACGCAAGCTGGCGTGTACACCGTAGCTGTGCGTATTGGCGATACCACCAGTGCATGTTTGTCGTTTGCAACTGTTACTGTACGAGAGAACGACCGTCAGCGCATCAATCTCAGTGCGTCGTACCGCATTTGCGAGGACTCCACGCTACGGATCGGTCTTCCCGATACGTTGAACTATCCAACGTTCGAGTGGAGTACTGGTGCTGTTCAGCGATCGATATCCATCACGGAGGCTGGCGAGTACTGGGTATATGCTTCGTACAACGGAACCTGCGGTGATACGGCAAGATTTTCCGTCGACGTGCAACCCTCACCAGCGGTTGACATCTCCGTACAGGACGATCGCACATCCATGTGTACTGGTGAGTCTCTCATTCTCACAGCCACAGCTTCTGACAGTGCCTTGCTACTATGGAGCAACGGCGCAACAGGACCTGTGATTGTGATCCGACAGCCGGGCACGTATACGGTGCAAGCCGTCTATCCCAACGGATGTGATCGACTGGATACCGTCAAGATCAACGATGGTCTGGCCGTACCTGATATCGTTTCGCTGGACTTTGAAACACTGTGTCCGAACCAGTCTACCCGTCTGACTACGGTAGGAAAATTCGACACGTACCTCTGGTCTACTGGCGAGACAACGGACACGATTACCATTTCTCAACCCGGTAATTACTGGGTGGAGGTACAACTATTCGAGTGTTCCGCGCGGCGTGAGTTCAGCATCAAACCAACGGAACCTGGCGGCCTTGTTCTTCAGATGGCCGACACCGTGGGTACCTGTCAGGTAAGCCCCCTGATCCCATTCACCGTCATTAGCAACCAAGATGTAGAGCGCTATTGTGTGTTTACCATGTTGGCCGGACCTGCGGCTCCCATGTTGGACACGATCTATATCGAAGAAAGCGGCTCAGCTGGCAATGCTATTTCTATCCTGTCGGGTACCCCTCCCGGAACATATACATTACGGTATCGGATGGAGGATAACTGTGGCTGGAGCGAGGAGTTCTCCGTTGTGACGGTTCATGGCGCCCGTGACGTGAATGTTGGGTTTGCCGTGCAGGCACCTGTGGCAACATCCATCCGCGCCGGCGACAGGATTGCCCTTGAACTGCGTGGCACAGATAACAGCGGATTGCAGCGGTTCTTCCCAACGGATACCGTGCTGCTAACGGTCAAGGTGAATCCGGATCTGTTTCATCTCACCTCGGCAACTTCGTCCTGTAGCGATCAACGCGTTCTAGTGAACGACGCCGACGGATCTGTTACGTACATTCTCACAGACTGTGCACAGGGTACCGTCGCACCGTTCGTCGTGCAAGAAGCTACGGTGCTGGTAGGTACCACGCTGGATGCGTGGGTCAAGGTTGAGGAAGTGCGTGGTACTAATCTGTGCTTTGAGTTTCCGTTCCTCACGGATGCCGTGCCGATTTCGGCCTACGGCTGTACGATTTCCACGATCGAACGTGCAACTGCCCCCGTGATCCGTGTTGTGGAACTTGATGATGATGGAGCATCAATTCAGCTTACCAGTCACGTGTTTCCTGTCACACTGCGATGCATTGATGCCATCGGCAGTACACACGACGAAGTAATCGTTTACAGCGCAGACCAGATGACGTACGTCCGTCACCCCAACGGACCGTTCTTCCTGCAGGCGGGAAACCAATACGGGACATCACATATCGCGATCGTGAGGGCTGAGTAATGCGGCTCATCGCTGCGATCATCATAACGCTCGGCAGCATCATTGGCGGGCACGCTCAGGATGTTGACTGGTCCGTTGTGGATACCACTACTCCACCTGTCGTGGTTCGTACGCTATTGGTAGGGGGCTCTGTTGGGCCGTCGCTGCAGATTGCGCCAGAACTCCGCTGTTTAGAGGATGGTGGGTGTCCACCATTCACCGGAGGCGTTGGTGTGGCATTTCAGGGGATGATTGGTGCTACGCAGCAGCTAGCGCAAGAGTGGTCAGTCCTTGGAATGCTGGGCGTTGAAGCATGGCAGTCCACCATGCGTGTTCGGGATAACTCTCTGGGAGTGCGTGTTGGCGATGAAGTGGTGGCGCTCGACCGTGAACTTGCTCTTGAGTCCAGCGCCCTATCGGCTCTGCTGCGGATCGGCATGCAATACACCGTGCACGATTGGCGCTTCTGGGCAGCCCCCTCCCTGCACGTGATGCTGGGAACTCCACAGTGGAGGCAGACAGCTACCATTCTAGGGCCAACAGGCGTGACCTACCCTGGGGGAGAGTCTCAGGTTGAGGCTGTGCCACGAAGTGCAATCCCCGATGTAAACACGTTGCGCGCGGGCCTGCATGTTGGCGCGCGATATAGCGTGAGTGTCCTGCCGTGGCTCAGGCTGGAGCCAATGGTCACGGTGGACTATTCGCCGATGTCGCTACAGACCACGCAATCGTGGACAGATCTTCGCGTGATGGGTGGCGTTGCGGCGGCCGTTGATGTGTCCAACTATCCGGAGCGTCGAGAGTACCGGCAGTTGCGTGAATACATCGACACCACGAAAGCGAGTCGTCGAGGCAAGGTCAGTCGCCAGTACGTGATTGCTGGCGTTTCACGCATTGAGGTGGATACGTTCCAGCGTGGGAATGCCGCAGTGGTAGTGGAAAAGATATTCCGCACAGATACCAGTGTGACAGAAGTGAAGTCCCAACCTGTGAAGCTACGTGTGCGTAATGAGGTTGTGCTGAGCGACACGCTCTCGAACAGCGGTGATGCGATTGAATGGGCAACCGACGACGACGGCCTTCAAGTAGGTATGCTGCGGAGTGTTACGTTCAATGTGATCACGCAGGAACAAACAAACACCTTTACTACACTGCCGTTGGTGTTCTTTGAGGAAGGTTCCAGTACACTTCCTGCGCGTTACCGCATACTTTCACGGTCCGAGGCGATGAAGTACAACTACGCCGATAGCAATACCATTCAGCTGGATGTGACCCATGACGTGCTCAATGTTATTGGTTATCGATTGTCGAGCAATACTGATACAATGATGATCCGCGCCTATGCCGACAACACCATGGAGCGTGGCTCCTGCGATCTTGCTCGCGCCCGTGCCACAGCCATTGCGAACTACCTGACCTCGATCTGGGGTATTGATCCGTCGCGTCTCCCCATTAACGTCGGCAACGTCGGCCAGGACATGTGTGTGCCTCCCATCGCCAGTTCGGAAAACGCAACGGAGGGCATGGCTGAGAATCGTCGTGCCGAACTTCTTACGCGAAATAGCGAATACTACCTTCCAGTGGTTCAACAAAGGATCACCACGGCAATCGAGTCGGATCTCGATCAAGTTGAGATCGCCATCGGCGACCAGGCCGACACGATCATGCGGTGGACGATTACCGTCAAGCAGGGAACCGTCGACATCACAACATTGCGAGGAACTGGCGCAGTCAAGACCAACGACCTTGAATTGCGCGAAGAACAACGCCAGCTCCTTGCATCAGGAGTACCCATTTCGTTGGACCTAAGTGTAGAAATGGCTGGTGGGGACACTATTCGTACGCGACTAGTTATACCCGTTGAAGTGATTGAGAATGACCAGAAACTAACGTCGCTCTCTCTCACGACATTTGACGTGCGCAGCGCGTCGCTGAGCGTGCGTGACAGAGAGCTTCTCACGGAATTCCTTCGTCGGCTTACACCCGGCGACCGCGTATCGGTGATTGGATACAGCGATAATCGTGGCCAGTACGAGTCGAACAAACGGCTCTCCCTACAACGGGCTCAGACAGTAGCAGCGTTTATTCGTCAGCAGCGGCCAGACTGTACAATCGTTGAGATTCTTGGTGTTGCCAGCGACCGAAAGCCCCTTGGCGTAAGCGGGTACGATCTGCCTGAAGAGCGCTTCATGAGCAGAACGGTCCAACTGGAGATCGTGGACTAGTTCCGGCTATCGCATCACGAGAGGTAGGTCAACGATGACCTGCGTTGGCTTATCGGTGCGTTTGAGAAAGCGGATTGCCCCTCCCGATACCCACGTCTGTAGAAAGGCTAATACGTGACGCGCATCCACGCGCTGTTTCTGCGATTCACGAAGAGTACCAAACACCGTAGCCTCGGCACACCGTATCGTTGAATATAGGTCGCGCGAAATGGTTCCAGGATACACCGTATAGAGGTGTAGACGACCCTTGCGAATCCGAAGGTGTAATTCCGGTGATGGCTCCCAGAGTGTAACGAGATACTGGGCAAGATGTGTGAGGATGTCGGTTGTTGACTCAACGTTCATCCATGGTTCGATGGCATTGTCCACGGTGATGGCAATGCCGGTCATCTGGTAGATCTGAGCGGCGAGCTCTTCCACACGCAGCGGTATTGTGCGGCCTGGGTGTTCATAGATCTCAGCTATGCTTCGCAGATACGGAGCATCTGCCTCCTCCATCGTTGCCACCATTGCCTGCCATGCACGATCATGGACACGGTTGGAGACATCCGTGATGGATAACAGCCACGTACCAGTGAGCGTCGATTCCGTGCGTTCCACCTGGACGATAGGAGGGATGCCATCTTCGGTAAGTCGGGTTCGGATAAACTGGTTTGCCGATACCGGTTCCCATGTTCGGTGTACCAAGTCATCTGCAATCTGATAGCGAACGTCCGTACTGTTCAGCCATCGCGTAGCCGTACTGTTGGCTGAGCGAATGTAGCCCGTTCGATCCACTATCATCAGCGCTTCATCCGACACATTGGCAAGTAACGATGCAAAGTGGTCGTTCTCAGGATGTACGCGGCGCTGTAAACGGCTAATCATTTGAAGATGGGCTCGCAGACGCTCGTGATCTAAGGGCTTCTCAAACAGATCGTCAGCACCGGCCTCCAAGGCAGCTTTCCGAGTGTCGGGCGACGTATCCGATGTGATCATCAACACGGGGATGTCGCGCACCAGGGGATCAGAGCGGAGTTGGGCCACGAGATCCACACCGTTGAGGTCGTTCAGATAGATGTCCAGAAGAATCACGTCGGGCATCAATGAGCGCACCTTTTCAACAAACGTGTCCCGAGGATCTAGCGAGATCACGTGGTAATTGTCGTTCGACAGATGGTGCAGGAGCAGTTTTCGGGCGATAGGATCATCGTCCGCAACAAGGACGGTGGATGTGGTAGTCGTCATTGTTGCACCAAATTCCGTACGGTGGTTAGAAATTCAGGGATTCGCAGAGGCTTCGATACGTAGGCGTTTGCCCCGGCTGCCATGCATTGTTCGCGATCTCCCGGCATGGCCAGAGCCGTCAGGGCAATGATGGGTACATTTCGATCAATCTCACGAATACGACGCATAGCTTCCAGTCCGTCCATGCCTGGCATGTGAACGTCCATGATGACGGCCGAGGGGAGCTGTTGTTCCAACACTTCAATGCACGCACGTGCGGCGTGGAAGAGCTCCACACGATAGCCGTGAGCTTCCAACAGATCGCGCACAAGGCCCCCATTGAGCACATTGTCGTCTACCACATGGATTGTTTCTCCCTTCGTTGCAGCTAACGCTCGCGTTTCGGTAGTGGGACGCACGACCTTGGATATGGTGGGTTGATTCGAGTGACCGTGTGGAGTCCACGGCAGAACAACAGTAAAGCGACTGCCTGTACCAACGGTGCTCTCCACCCGGATCAGTCCTCCGTGCAGGTCGATGATCCGCTGCACAATTGGAAGGCCCAGGCCTGTTCCCTCGTGCTGCCGTGACAATGCGGAATCCAGTTGATAGAACGCCTCGAAGATCGTGGCCAGTTTATCTTCAGGAATTCCGATACCGGTGTCCGTCACATGAATCTCTACAACATCGTGTTCGCATTGCGGCTCAACGTCGATCGTAACCGATCCTTTTGCCTCCGTGAACTTGATGGCGTTGGTCAGAAGGTTTACTAACGCTTGTTTCAACCGTCGTACATCTCCCTTGACGATCACACGTTCCGTGGGCAGAGAAAACCCAATGCGAATGCTCTTCTTGAGCGCTAGTTCTCGGACGAGCCCGATGGTGGAGTGAATCAGGGATTCGACATCGATATCCTCTTGAGTCAGTTCGAGGTCTCCCATACGAATCTTTGAAAGGTCCAGAATATCGTTGATCAGCATGAGCAAGTGTTCGCCGCCCTCCTTCGCTCCCGATATGGTTCGTAACTGCGCCTCCGTCATTGGTCCGTAGATACCTTCCAAGAGGGCCTCGGTAGATCCAAGAATGGTGGCCAGTGGGGATCGCAGTTCGTGACTCATGTTGGCAAGGAAGACATCCTTCATTCGATTGGCATGCTCCAATTCGATGTTCGCTCGTTCCAACTCCGTACTCCGCAGGCGAAGTTCTTGCTGCATGGTGCGCTGACTGTGGGTATGGCGTTCGGCGAGAATCATGCTGCCGTACGTACTCAGAAGGCTCATGACCAAGTGATGATCGTCCTCGATCAACGACGGTTCACAGATTGCTGCAATACCTACAAGGGTCGACCGACTCCAAATTGGTAGGAGTAGGATTTCACATGATACCATGGTGCAGCCCAGAAGACCGCGCAACACCTGATACGTTTCACCCTGCGTGTAGCGAATACATTGCTGTGAGGCCACGTCTGCCAGCAACGCGGGCGACACGTCGTGCCACACAGTGCGGTCCATTGTCGACTCGCTACAGCACGGATCTGTCCGCACGAATGCGTCGACCTGGAGCTCGTAGGACCCATTGGCATTGCGTCGAAGCTCTGCAAAGAGACCCGCATTCGCCGCGGTGATTTCCAGTAAGGTGCCCAGGATAAGGTCGTTGATATCGCCCGTAACGTTGGATTCAAGAAATTTTGTCTGCACCTCAGCGATCGTTTCGAGTACCATGTTGCGGCGGCGGACATCTTCTTCGTTTCGTTTGATGTCGTTCACGTCAACATAGGTACCCAGCATTAGTACAGGGGCACCGTGTTCATCCCACTCTACCACCTGCCCCCTACCCAAAATCCGTGTGTACGATCCGTCGGCCTTACGGATACGCATCTCCTGTCGCCAGAGTTCAAGGTCACCCGTTCGGTACCGATTGGTGTTCTCCAGTGACTTTGCGAGATCGACGGGATGAAACAAGGCAGAGACGTCCTCAAACGTTCTTGGGCGATCCTCGTCACGATATCCGAGATGCTTCAGAAACTCCGCGGAGATACTCATCTCGTCGGAGGGGATATGCCACCGCCAATAGCCATCCTTGGTGCCCAGCAGTGTTTCGCTCAGCCTCTCGGGGTTGGCAAGTTTCCGTGCTAAACGGTTGTTGAGCGTTGATACATCTATCAGGCTTACCAGCGTTGAGCCGTTAAGTTTCTCAACGCTTGCTAAGATGGGCACCGGGCCTCGGTCGGGATGGACAATCTCCAGAACATCCGTCCACAAGCCAGAATTCAGGTAGTCGGGTACGATCTCCGAACGGAGATACTCTCGTTCATGATCGCTGCGTACGAGATAGGACCATGGCTTCCCCATGATATCCGAGGGTTGCAGATCGTAGAACTCGGCAAAGCTGCGATTGACATAGACGATAGTAACGTCATGAAGTAGGGCAACGGCAATCGGAAGATTGTCGAACAGCGCATATCCGTCCATAACGCTCCGTGAACCACCTCGTGTTGAGGGGGTTGTATTTGTCCGCTTTTTCACCGTAGTAGTACTCATTTCTGGCAACTTCGGTTGATAATTGTCACAAGATTGTAAAATGTTGCTACCAACTATGGTGAGAAGAGTAGTATTTCGTGATATTGGTCATCCATTTGTCATTGATAGGGTGATATCCTTGTGACAATGGCACCATCATCCCATAGCCAACGGGCATTAGAGGTATTCATGCAAGACAGGAACGCCTTCGTGCTAATTGTCGACGACGATGAGCTTTTCCGCGCATCGATCAGCGATTACTACCGCCAATACGACTACCGCGTTCTGGAGGCCGGCTCTGGGGAAGAAGCTCTGCACATTGTGCAAAATGGCCATGTGGATGTTGCTATCATCGATTGGATGATGCCGGGAATCAATGGCCTGACCCTTGCAACAACCTTACGCTCACTCTCACCCAATCTCCCGATTGTGATGCTCACAGGCCGCGCCGACTTGGACTCGCAATTGGAGGGCTTCATGTACGGAATAGATGATTACTGGGTAAAACCGTTTCCCATGAGTCTATCCATAGCTAAGGTGCAAGCATTACTACGCCGCCGAGATGCCGAGGCCTCACCTGATGATGTGTTCAATCTTGGCACAGCCACCATCGACATGCGAAAGAGAGCCATTACCAAGAATGGTGTGGTGTTTCAGCTGAAAGACAAGGAGTTCGGCATCCTGCGCGTGTTAGTCAGTGAACAGGGTGCGCCAGTGCGCCGACAATCAATCCTTGCACGCGTTTGGGGTTATGAAACGCTGCCCATCACTCGCACGGTAGACAACTACATCGTAGAGCTACGCCGAAAGATTGAGGACGATCCTCGCGATCCGAAGTACATCGTTACGGTTAGTGGCCTTGGGTATCGCCTGATTCGTGAAGTTGGGCAGGAGCATCACCACGGTGGCGGCCAATCACTGCCTGTGGTGAAGCCGAGGCGTTCTGTTGGAAAAAAGGGGGCGGCTCAAAGCAAGCAGAAGGGGTGAGGAGGATAGGACGTGATAGGACGTTGCCGGGAAAACCTTTTCCCGGCGTGATGCCGGGAAAAGGTTTTCCCGGCAACTCTCCCGGCAAGCCCCCTACAACCCTATCAATTCAACAACACCATCAAGCTGTGCGAACAAAACTGTTGTTTGGTGGTACCGTTTTCGAAAGTCGTCAGCCTCCTCAGGAGTGAGGCCTGCCACCAATAGATGATGCTCGCGCCAGTCGTCCGTAAGGCCAAGAGCTGGAAGATGAGGAAGGTTTCGTTCCTGGCATTCCTTGATCAACGCTGCATGCCGCGTGGTGTTTTCGGCATCACTTATCAGTGTTGAATTAGGGTTTTCCGCACCTAAGAGAGCAACAGTGCTTGACGAATTGTCCTGTGCCCAGGCAATGACCGTTTGAGGAAGCGGTTTTCCGATCCAGAGTGTATCGAGGCCCTGGATTTCAAAACGCGTCCGATAGTAGTGGTCGAGTAGATCCTGAGGCACCGAATGCCGGGAGAGTTGCCGGGAAAACCTTTTCCCGGCAACTCTCCCGGCAAAGGTTTTCCCGGCACGGTTGGCACGGTTCCACAGCCACGCAATCACCATCACCACAACAGCACCAATGGCATTCAACCAAAGGAAGCTGATGGCATCTGCCATCCATAGCCACACAACCATTGCTTCGGCAACCAGCGTGGCATAGAACACCGCGTTTCCGTTGGCTTTCTTCACGAAAAAGGCCGTGAGAAAGATTCCGAGCATCGGCCCGTAGAACAAACTGCCAAGAACATTCACCGCTTCGATCAGTGATCCCATGCGTGCTGCGGCCATACTCACAGCAATGCTGAACACCCCCCAAAGCAGGGTATGGGTGGAGGGTTTCTGTAACAACGGTATCGACGACGGAAAGTCGACGTAACTGGCCGTGGCCAGCGAATGCAGTGCCGCTGAGATACTCCCCCACGAGGCCATCATGATCACGGCGAAAATCAGTCCTACCATGCCTGCTGGTAACGCCGTTCGAACAAAGTGAAGGAAGACGTAGTTGGCATCATTGGATTCGACAATACCGTTGGCCTTCACTAATTGTTGGAAGTCCGACCGTACCGACTGTGCACGAAGGCGAGCATCGTGGAACGATGCCTCGGTGGATGTGCCCGCTATCACGTTCGATGCCGCCGTGTGCAGTTCGCTGCGGGTTTGAAGCCACTTCTGCTGTAGTTGGGCCGCTTCCTTGGGGGCCAAACGTTCTACGCGATCTACTACTCGTGGATTGAAGAACACCGGTGCCGGTAACAGACTGTAATACCCTACCAGCAGCGCGCCGATTAGCAGAATGCCGAATTGCATGGGCACCTTCACCACACCATTGAGTAGCATCCCGATGCGACTTTCTCGGACACCCTTGCCGGTGATCCACCGTCCTACCTGGCTCTGATCGGTGCCGAAGTACGACAGCGCCAGAAAAAAGCCCCCTACCAGACCACTCCACAACGTGTACTTGTCGTGAAGGTCGAAGGTGGTGGTGATCACGTTCATCGTACCACTCAACCGAGCCAGATCAAGAGCATCCGAGAGCGTAGCGCCGTGTGGAAGGGTGTCGTGCAGGAAGTACACCGAAGCCGCCATGGACGACATGATAATCAGAAACATCACCGTTTGGGTGTTGGCTACGGCTTTGGCTCCCCCGCGCCATGTATAGGCCATCAGTAAGCCCCCTACCATCACATTCGTCAGATAGATATTCCATCCGAGAATCGTGCTAACAATGATACTGGGAGCATAAATGCTGATCCCAGTGCTCAGGCCGCGTGAAAGTAGGAACAGCACACTGCTCAGGGTCCGCGTGCGTCGGTCGAATCGTTTCTCGAGATACTCGTAGGCAGTGTAGACCTTCTGGGATCGAAAGATCGGAATGAAGACCACACTGATGACCACCATGGCCAACGGCAATCCAAAGTAGTATTGCACAAAGCGCATGCCATCGGTGTAGGCCTGACCCGGTGCCGAAAGAAATGTGATTGCACTGGCCTGAGTAGCCATCACCCCCAGCAAGACCGACCACCACGGCAAGCTCCGGTCTGCTAACAGGTAGGCATCGTTGGCGCGTTGATTGCGGCCGCTGTACACTCCGTAGGCAAGGATTGCTACCAGGAGCAGAACAAACACCACTCCATCCAGCCACGTCATCGGCGAGCTCCACCGGCACTGATCATGTTGGCCAGCAACTTCAACGCCCCAGGCACACCGGCAGGTACATTACGGAAGAGCGACAATGCACAGTACACGTAGTGACCCTTTCCGTACGAGGCATACACGAGGGATCCCAGCTGAGGTGCTTCATCGGAATCGTGCATCGAAAGCAGCTGCTGATACCGACCGTCCTGATCACCGGTGAAATACAATCCACGCTCCTGCACCCATCCTGTAAAGTCGTCGGCTCGAAGACGATTCGGCGAGGTCATCAGGATGTGGTCAGGATTCATCATCTCGACCTCTGCATCTTCTTCCGTAACACGGTTACGAGTCACCTTCATCGGAAATGGTCCGATGTCGGTGGTTTGCAGATTACCGCTGGTATTGTACTGCATCACCAGCGTGCCACCCTGCTGCACGTAGTTCATGAGTGCCGGCATCACGTAGGTCATGTCGGTCCGGGTATTCAAAGCACGAATGCCCACCAGAACGGCATCGTACGTATCCAGTAATTGCTGGGTATTCAGGAGCACATCGGTTCCTACCACATCTACTCGGACACCCATGGTGCGAAGAATCTCCGGTGTTGTCTCACCAGCTCCTTCCACAAAGGCGATCCGTTTGGCTGTTACGCCGATGGGTTCACCAACAATGCGCAGACGTGCTGGTTCAAGATACTGCAGTGTAGGAAGGTGGTCGTACTGCATTACCCGCACGGCATGCCGGAACGTTTCGCCGTCGTGGGTCACATCAATATCAGCAACGTCGATGTTGTCCGATAGATCAGCTTGGATGGGCACCGAGAGCAGCGTATCGGTATTCGCCGCCATCGAGAAGGTCACCATGGTAAGGGGCTTGCCACTGCTACCACGCACTGAGAGCGTGGCATTGCGCATCTCGCGGAACGCTCTCAGGCGAACACCAAAGGTCCCCTGGCCGTTGCGCAGCAGCACAAGTGTGGAGGTTGGTTCAATGCTTACGTCAGGAATCACTCGCAATTCCTCGATCACATCGCCTTTCAAGGGATCGAGTCGTTTGTAACTCAGCGGTACGCGCACGGTAAGAGGTTGCCCGTCCACATCAAGGTGCACCGTGCACTGCAGCTCGGGTGGCGTTGTTGGTTCGCCAAGGAATTCCTCTGTTTCCAACGTAAACAGCCCGCCATCCGGATCCTTCTGCAACCAATACGGATTGGTGATGGCTGTCGCCTCGGGAATCTGAATCGGATACGTACGGGTAACCAGCTGATCGGTGCCAAGAGCAACAACCTCCGTGTTCGACATCCCTGGAAGGTGAACCTTCGTCAACCGAACATTCGGAGCGCGAACAACCAGCCGCAGTGAAACAGAAACAGAGTCACCTGGCAGTGCCATGGCATTGGGAACCGATGCGTCAATGGTTAGCCCCATAGCCGAAGCCATCACCGACTCGATTTCCTTCAGCTTTAGGCCACGCCAGAACGGATCGTCGACCGTAGCAATCATCGAACGGATGCGGTTCAACGCCGGCACGTGATCGGCGGGAGGCTTTGTCCAGAACGCATCTATCACCGCCTGTATGGCTGTGCCAATGTCGGGCCGGTTGATGCGATTCCATGTTGTGTCGATTCCATCGAACAGGCTGGTTGTAGGGGGCTCTCCGTAGAGGGTCTCGAAGTACTCAGGCTGGGTTCCGGGCGTACTTGGCGTACCGGCGCCTTGACTCTTATGCAGGCTCCTGCTACGGCCTGCCAGTTCGCCATATCCCATACCGATCAGCGGATCGTACTGACCAACCTGTAGTGCAAACTGCCCTTCCGTGATCGTGCTTCGATCGCCAAAACGGTAGGCATTGAACAGTAGTCGGTGGGGGCGCTCGCTGGCATCGCACTGATCAACGGCGGCCTTGGCAAGAATGGCCGACGCCTCGTGCTGACCATGCCCTGCCATGCGCGATGCCGGAAACCGGCAGATCATGACGTCTGGCCGAAAGCGCTTCATCACGTGGATGATATCGCGCACCAGTTGGGCGGAATCCCAATGCGTGAAGGTTTCCCGTGCCGTCTTTGAAAAACCGAAGTCGAGTGCTCGGGTGAAGTACTGCTCAGCCCCATCCAGCCTCCGGGCAGCCAGCAATTCATGGGTGCGAATCAATCCCAAGGCCGATCCAAGCTCACCGCCGATAATGTTCTGGCCGCCGTCGCCACGCGTGAGCGATAGGTAGCCTGTCCGCACGTGTTTGCCGCGGGCCAGCCAGCTCAGCAGTCGCGTGTTCTCGTCGTCCGGGTGGGCTGCCACGTAGAGTACCGACGTAAGTGATTGCAGTCGATGGAGCTTGCCATACAGCACCGACGACATATCTGGTTGTAGCTGCTGAGCATGCAGTGAGGCACCAATGGCTAGCATCAGTGCCCCAAGAAAACATCGGATGGTCATAGCGATAATGAAGAATCTGCCCTTACTTCAGCGAATCGAGCAGGGCCTGCGTGGCGTTGTGGTAGCTCTGCTCACCATCGGTACCCTTGGTGAGTTCCCGCACCTTTGCAACAGCATCGCGACAGACGCTAGCATTGTTCATCTTGGCAGCAATCTCTGCTACCAGCATGTGCTGCCAGTATTGTTTCGGGTTGGCTGCGGCAGCTCGCTGTGCATAGTCGAGGGCCTTATCCAGATTCTGATTCGTGCTGAGGTAATACTGGGCGGCGGCACGATACGGAATGTTCGGACGCTCGATGGCTTGCTCGATCTCCTTCATCAGTCGGGCGTTGTTGTCGGCCTTCACGGGAATCGACACATGGGTACGATCCCATGCAAGGTCGATCGTGCAGGTGTTGTAGGTGATGTTCCCCACTCCCATGGTGAAGGTCTCAACCGGAGATGTCAACGTGGTTGGTGTTACCTTGAAGCGAACCACGTCGTCCTTGGTATCGTAGCCGTTCGCGCCCCAGTTGCCGGTGTTGGTGTTGATGATCACTTCCCATTCCGAGCGGCCTGGCACGGTGTACAGGGAGTATGATCCCGGCTTTACGGTGGTACCGCCAATAACGACCTCTTCACCAAAGGTGACCTTGGTTGCGGCGTTTGCGCCAGTGCGCCATACCTGATTGTACGGAACCAGATCACCGAAGATTACACGACCCTTCATCGAAGGGCGGCTGTAGGTGATCTCGATCTTCGACGTTGCAAACTCCTGCGAGACTGTACTCGTTGGGCTAAGCACGGGAAGCTTCAGTTGTGCGGTGGTGGTGGTTGCACCCAGTACGAACAGCGTAATCAGAGCCGTAAGAAGATGTTTCATGAGTTGTCCAATCTGAGTTGGTGAGTTGGGGAGTTAGGAACTATAGTCGTCGTTGGTAGTGCGTACCTCTTGAATCGCGGCGCGAAGGCTTGTTTTATGGCGCTTCGCCAACGCAAACACAGGAAACAGCAGCACGGTTACAACTCCTGCGCCAACCAGTGCCGCAGCAGTTTCCGGCAACATCTGGCCTGTCTCTAGGCCAATGTCCGTGATCACTACTACCAGTGGAAGCGCCGTAGATGTCATCAAGGCAAACGGTGCCCAATCTTCTCTCGGCAGATCCTTACGGTACACCGGCAGGAGGGTTAGGCCACGTATCGAGAACATCAACAGCACGTACATCGGCACGAGCAGTAGTGTCCATGGCTGCGCTAACAACGCACCGAGGTCGAAAAAAATGCCCGTTGTCACAAAAAATGCTGGAACCAGAAAGCCAAAACTGATGGCTTCCAAACGGTGCATCAGGCGCTGCCCCTGTTCCCCCTTGCTCATCAAGGCCACGATCAAACCGGCAGTAAACGATCCAAGGACGACGTCCAAACCAAACTTCGCTGCCAGAACCACCATGCCCACCAGAATGAGAATCGACACGCGCACGGCGAACTGACTGCTCGACTGCAGCCACGTGGAGAGAAATCGGAAGATGAAGATTCCGCGGACTCGTGTGGCACTATACACCGACGACACAGCAAGGATCACAAAGCCGATCATCAGAATTACTTGCTCGGATACCTCGAAGTGGCGCGCGTGGATCAAGGGGATAACCACAATTGGTCCAAGCTCGCCAAGGGCACCAGCGCCGAGTACGTACTTCCCGAACGTTGTTGGAAGCTCCTGCGCATCTCTCATGATGGGAATCAGAGCTCCGATCGCCGTAGTTGTAAGGGCAACGGCAACAAAGAGGGGTGCCTCGATCACATCCACGGCATAGAGGCCCCACGATAGGAGCAGTGCTACACCAAAGGACAACACCCAGCTAAACGTACCCAACCAGAGGAATCGGCCGCCTACGGGATGCTCCTTTAGCTCAGCCCCTGCCATGAAGAACAGAAACACCATTCCTAGGTAGCCGAAAAACTTCAGCTCCGGCACTGCCGGCACCCAACCCAGGACGTGCGGCCCCACGATAATGCCCAACAGAATCTCCACCACTACAATCGGAAGGCGGAACCCGATCGGAATTCGGGCTACCAGCGGCGATACCGTGGAGATGATTCCGATCACGAAAAGGGCTGGAACGAGGTTCTCCATAGACGGCAATCTAACTTTGTTGGATGAACATCACTATCATCGGAGCTGGAAGCACCACAGCACGGGCATTAGTACCGATGCTAATTGCGGAAACGGAGTGGAACCTCCACCTCATCTCATCGCAGGAAGCCCCCTACCAGCACGAACGCATTACCAGTGCGGTCGTTGATGTGATTGATCGGTCGGCCCTCAAGGCAGCGGTGATGCCCCACAACCCCGATGTGATTGTTAACACAGCGGCGCTGACCAATGTTGACCTGTGTGAAGTTGATAAGGGGCTTGCCCACATGTTCAACGTGAACCTCGTAGAACATGTTGTCCGCGTGGCTCGGTCGACCGATGCCCATCTGATTCATCTGTCCACAGACTTTGTCTTTAGTGGTGAGGAGGGCCCGTACGATGAGGACGCGATCCCTGCTCCCATCAATTACTACGGCAGGACGAAGCTGGCCGGTGAGAACGTTGTGGTAAGCAGCGGTGTGGATGCCACCATTCTCCGAACAAACGTGGTGTATGGTCCGCCGCCTGCGCGGATGGACTTTGTGCGGTGGATCATCCGTGCTATGGATACCGATACCGATATCAATGTGGTAACCGACCAGTACTGTAATCCCACGTACGTGGATGATCTAGCCCTGGCGATCCTGCGATCCATCGAGCGCCGGGCCACAGGCTTGTACCATATCGGTGGGGCGGACTACCTCAGCCGGTATCAGATTGCCGAGAAGGTGGTGGCGTTCTTCAAAGGGCGGCCCTCGCTGATAGCACCTACAACCAGCGATCAGATCGATCAAGCCGCGAGGCGTCCGTTACGTGGAGGGTTGGTTGCCCTCAAGGCTGAAACGAAACTGGGGATCCGGTTTCGCGGCCTGGAGAGTGGGTTGGTATCTCTGCGCAGAGCCATTCTTGCGGGCCGTACGTCGTGAGGTTCTTGTGAGATCGCCGTCAGGTTGTCGTCTTTTAGCCATTCCAATACGGACGGTCCAGCGTTCGATAGTTCACCGCCTCGGCCATGTGTGCCGCCAGTACTGGTTCGGAGCCGTCCAGATCGGCAATCGTGCGGGAAACCTTGAGAATCCTGCCATAGGCCCGCGCAGAGAGCGACAGCTTCTGCATCGACCGTTTCAGAATCTCCATGGCCAGTGGCTCGGCCTTCACGAGGTTCTCAAGATCCTTGGCCGTCATGTCGGCATTTTTGAAGACGTCTTTTCGTCCGGCAAAGCGCTGTTGCTGCAGATGGCGGGCAGCCACCACACGATGGCGAACGACGACCGATGATTCGCCGAGTGGAGCATGGGAGATGTCATGCACGGCAACAGACGGAACATCAACATGCAGGTCGATTCTGTCGAGCAGTGGCCCTGACACCCTGGCCATGTACTTAGCAACATGTTCAGGACGGCATGTGCATTCTCGGATGGTGCTACCGAAATGTCCGCACGGGCAGGGATTCATCGAACACACCAACATGACGTTGGCAGGATACTCTACCGACATCTTCGTGCGCGAGATCCGCACGCTGCGGTCCTCGAGCGGTTGGCGGAGTACTTCCAGGACGTTCCGTTGAAACTCTGGCAACTCGTCCAGGAACAGTACTCCATGGTGGGCGAGCGTAATCTCTCCGGCGCGCACCGTGCCAACGCCCCCTCCCACCAGTGCTGCATCCGAGATCGTATGATGCGGTGCACGAAATGGCCGCTCCGTTACCAGGGACGCACCCGTGGGAAGGATGCCAGCAACCGAATGAATGGTGGTGGTTTCAAGGGCTTCATCGATCGAGAGTGGGGGGAGGATCGTGGGTAATCGTTTTGCCAACATGGTTTTTCCGGAGCCTGGTGGTCCCACCATGATCATGTTGTGACCACCTGCGGCAGCTATCTCCAGAGCACGTTTCACACCGGCCTGACCCTTGACGTCGGCAAGATCAACCGAGGGGTGTAGGTAGCCTTGCTCGAATACGGCTCGCACATCGATTCGATGAGGAACCATGGTCTGTGCGCCGGTGAGCAGATCAATGCAGTCGCTGAGCGTGTGAACAGGTAGGATGTCGATCCCCTCGATCACCGCTGCTTCGGAGGCGTTCGCGGCCGGAAGCAGAATCCTCGAGAAACCCTGTTGCTTGAGCATCACCACTATTGGCAGTACACCTCGGGCTGCACGCACCATCCCGTCGAATGCTAACTCGCCAATCATGGCCGTCTTTTCTAGGATATCAGTGTCGATTTCTTTGAGTGCTGCCTGTGTTGCAATGGCAATGGGAAGGTCAAAGGCACTTCCCTCTTTTCGGACGTCGGCCGGGGCTAGGTTCACCGTGTACTTCTTGTGGGGCAGGCCCAGCTGTGCTGTTTTGAGAGCGGCCTGCACACGATCACGACTCTCACGGACCGATCCGTCAGGCAATCCCACAACTTGAAATGCTGGGAGGGCATTTTCGACGTACACTTCGATTTCTACAAGGTAGGCGGTAATCCCCAACACGGCTGCGGAATAGGCTTTGGCGTACATGCGTCAACTCCAATAGTTATCGCTACCGTGCCCAGCCGTCGGAGAAATGGGACGCAGGTCGTATTTTTGCCCGCAATGGCTATTCAACGAGCTCCCAAAAAAGTAAAGTGGTATGTGGTCTGGATTGGCCACGAGCCAGGTTTGTACCCATCGTGGGAAAAGTGTAAGGCCCAGGTAGAAAACTATCCGGGCTCGAAGTACAAGGCCTTTGATACCCTTGCCGAGGCGAAAGCTGCCTACGAGCAAGGCCCTCCGGCACGCGCAGCAAAAAAAAAGAGCGTCTGATACCCGTCTCACAACGCTGGGATGAGGCCGGCGTGCGGCTCCCCAGCATCAGCGTGGATGCTGCCTGTGATATGACAACCGGCGTGATGGAGTATCGAGGTGTGGATACCGAAACCGGGGCTGAGATTTTCCGGATGGGACCGTTCCAAGACTCCTCGAACAATCTCGGTGAGTTCCTCGCGGTTGTTCACGCACTGGCCTTCATGAAGGAGCGGTCGATGGCATTACCTGTGTATACCGACTCCAAAACCGCCCTTGCTTGGGTGCGCAACAAGAAAGCAAAAACCACGGTGGCACGAACGCCAGGAAACGCTCCGGTGTTCGAGTTGATTGCTCGTGCAGAAACGTGGTTATCGAAGAATACCTATCCTAACCCTGTCTTGAAGTGGGAAACGGAACAGTGGGGCGAAGTTCCCGCTGACTTTGGCCGAAAGTGAGTTACGAGGAATCCATGACCATACCCCTGCAACGTCTTCCACACGCGCGCACACTTCCGGTGCCTACCTATGCCACCGATGGTGCTGCCGGCATGGATGTATGTGCCGCACTGGATGAGCCCCTTACCATTGCCCCCTCGCAGATCGTACTTGTCCCTACAGGCTTCTGTATGGCTGTGCCTGTTGGTTTCGAGTGTCAGGTCCGATCGCGCAGCGGGTTGGCCGCCAAGCACGGGATCTTTGCCTTGAACGCCCCAGGTACGATTGATAGTGACTACCGTGGCGAGGTGAAGGTGATCCTTGCCAACTTCTCCCAAGAGCCGTTTATCATCGAGCCCGCTATGCGGATTGCACAGTTGGTGGTGGCTCGACACGAGCGGGTTGAGTGGGTGGACGTTGATGCGTTACCATCGACGGATCGTGGTGAAGGAGGGTTTGGAAGTACTGGTTTAAAGGGAGGCACGCAATGACGATCAGTATGGGTTCGGATCATGCTGGCTTTCTCCATAAGGAGGCCCTCAAGAAGATGCTCCAGGAAGCCGGCCACACGGTGCTTGACGTTGGGCCAGACTCTGCCGATCGGGTAGACTATCCAGATTACGGTGTTGCCGCCGCGAGGCTCGTGGCAAGCGGTGAAGCTCAGCGGGGTGTTGTTGTCTGCGGGTCGGGGATCGGTATTTCAATCGCTGCGAATAAGGTCCATGGCATTCGATGTGCAAACGTGACCAGCGTGGAAATGGCCCAGCTGGCACGCGCTCATAACGACGCCAACATGATTGCACTTGGTGAGCGGCTGACGCCGATCGACCTGGCCATCCGCATCGTCGAGGCCTTTCTGGAGACACCGTTCGAAGGGGGTAGACATACCCAACGTGTGGAGAAACTGAACCAACTGGGAGGACAGTGATGACGAGCGATGTTCTTGTAATCTCTGCTCATCCCGATGATGCCGAGCTGTCGTGCTCGGGTACGGTGAAGGATCTCACCAACAGGGGTCGAACGGTGGTGTTTGTGGACTGTACAGCCGGTGAGTTAGGCACACGTGGATCGGCCGAACTACGGGCTCAGGAGGCCGCAGAGGCTGCCCGGATCCTGGGTGTTGCACACCGAGAGTGCTTGCATATGACCGATGGTGCCATTGCTCACACGCAAGAGAACATCCTGAAGGTTGTGGAGGTGATCCGTGCCTACACCCCTCGGATCGTTTTGACCACTCCGCCGTTGGAGCGACATCCCGATCACGAGGCTGTCCATCGGTTAGTGCGGGCAGCTACATTTCTCGCGGGCCTGCAAAAGGTGATCACGCGTCGGCACGGCTCAGCACAGGATCCGCATCGTCCGGATCGCACGTTGTGCTTCATGCAGCAGTTCGACTTGCCTGGAGGCCCGGATTTCTACGTAGATATCACGGCAACGTATTCGGACCGCGTGGCTTCGATCAAGGCCTTTGCCTCGCAGTTTCACATGCCGGATGCCTATCAAACAGACGAACCCGAAACCTTCCTCTCCCGCCCGGCCTTTTTTGATGAGCTCGAGGCGCGGTGCGTGTACTTTGGAAGTCGCATTGGCGTGAAATACGCCGAAGCCTTCAAAACAGTGGAACCACTTGGATTACAGTCACTGAGCAGTCTGCTCTGATTGCTCTGATTGTTCTGATTGTTGGATTCTGGCCCGAATTCGCTGCTGATGGACAACCTTCGCCCGCTGCACATCGTTGGCCGTAAACGTGCGATCAACGCCACCGAGATGCGTACTGATGTACGTGGCAACAGCTGCGATATCGGCATTGTTGTAGGGGGCTGGAGGCATGGTTCGCACCACGCTATCGGACGAATACTGGGTGGCCATGCCGAAGGCCAAGATCACCAGGAGGGTATCGGAGTTGCTACTCCAGATACTGCGTGGTCGGATATCGGGTACAACAGCGCTGCCGATGCCACCACCAGCGCCATCTTCTCCATGACATCGCACACAGTATTCGGCGTAGACCTGCGCTCCGCGAGCGTGTAGATCAGCCTGGTCTTCCAGTGTGCAGCTGGTTGCTACCATCACGATGGTAGCAATCGACCATACCCATCGCTGATTCATACGTGCAACATCGTGATTTTAGTCGATTTTTGACCCATGAATCGCCTTGATCCCTCGGTCTACCACGTACCCGTGATGCTTGCAGAATGCATCGATGCCCTGCAGATTCAACCCGGGTGCTGGTACGTGGATGCTACGCTCGGTGGTGGCGGACATACGGCTGCCATCTTGGAGCGCGGTGGAAAGGTTGTAGCCTTTGATGCCGATGATGTAGCTATCCAGCGGGCACAGAGCCGTTTTGCCGAGCAGGTCGACACGTCGCTGGTGATCATGCACGCCAACTTTCGAACGATGGCCTCGCGGCTAGATGGATACGTCATTCATGGTGCGCTATTCGATCTTGGTGTGTCGTCCTACCAATTCGACTACCACAACCGCGGTTTCTCCTTTCGCCTCGACGCCCCTCTGGATATGCGCTTCAGTGCTACCGGGCCAACCGCAGCCGACCTGTTGAATAGCCTACCCGAGGACGAGATTGCCCGAATCATCTTCACCTACGGAGAAGATCCCTCCGCTCGGAAGATTGCCGGGGCAATTGTGCGCCGGCGTACACTAGCCCCCTACCAGACCACCATTGATCTGCGCGACACCATTACCCAACACATTCCGCCGCAGCATCATAACAAGACGCTGGCACGAATCTTTCAGGCATTGCGCATTGCCGTCAACGATGAACTTGGTGCCCTGCAAACGGCCTTGGTGGATGTTGTGCCGTTTATGGCGCAAGGGGCGCGCATTGTGGTGATGAGCTACCACTCTCTGGAGGATCGGATCGTGAAGGACACCTTTCGCGACCACGAGCGATTGACGGTGATTACCAAGAAGCCGATTGAAGCGTCCGACCACGAAGTGGCTGCCAACCCACGAGCACGGAGTGCTCGACTTCGGGTGGCAGAGGTGCGGTAGCCTGTCACTATTTTCGCCCCTGAATGAAGAATACTGCGCCCTTTTCCCGAGCCGACCTTCTGCACGCCCTTGGTTCTGCCGCTGATCACCTGCCGCCGGCGATCGCCGGTGTAGGTGTGAGCACCGATACTCGAACCATCGAGCCTGGAAACATCTTTGTTGCACTGGTTGGTGAGACGTTCGATGGGCACGACCATGTGAACGAGGCATTCGCAAAAGGCGCTGCGTTGGCAATCGTCCAATCTGCACACGCTGCACACACTGCACACCCTGCAGACGCGAGTACCGATCGGACAATCGTTGTGGAGGATACCCTGCATGCCTTGGGTTCGCTGGCGTGGTATCACCGACGACGGTTCGACATACCTGTGGTTGCCATTGGTGGAGCCTCTGGCAAGACGTCCACAAAGGAACTCACGGCCCATGTGCTTGGTGGACGATACCGAACGCTCCGAACCCAGGCCAACTACAACAACCAGGTGGGTACGCCCCTTACCCTACTGTGCCTAACCAACGAGCACGAAGCCGCTGTGATTGAAATTGGAACCAATGAACCGGGCGAGATCGAGATTCTTGCGGCGATGGTCCAACCAACCCACGGTGTGATTACAACCATCGGTCCGGAACACCTTGAGAAACTCATCGACCTCGACGGCGTGGAAAAGGAGGAAACGGCACTCTTCGACTATCTCCATGATCACGGTGGTGTGATGTTGGTGAACGTCGACGACGACCGACTTCGAACCTACGATCACGGCGGCAGAATGGCCGGTAGGGTGATTACGTTCGGTCTTGACCATCCGGCAGATCTTCGGCCTACGGTGAGTTTCGACGATAACCTGCACCCCACCATCCACCTGGTGAAGGATGCCCTCACCTTTCGCGCCCCGATGCAAACCGTGGGATTAGCCTCGGCGTTGAACGCCGCGGCGGCGATTGCCGTAGGGTGGTCGCTATCGCTCACGGCCGAGGAGTTGAAGCAGGGGTTGGAGTCGTTTCATCCGCCGGCTGCGCATGGCTATGCGCGCATGGTGGTCGAGCCTACGCCGGTGGCAACAGTCCTGAACGACACGTACAATGCCAACCCGCAATCCATGCTGATTGCCCTCCAGACTCTCGCCCGCTATCCTGCTACACGCCGTTTGGCGGTGCTTGGTGATATGCGAGAGCTTGGCAGCGCCGCAGCCAGCGAACACGACACCCTTCTGGCAGAGGCCGTGACCTATGCGGATCTCGTGATTGTGATGGGCGACGAATGTGTTGCTGCAGCACAGCGAATGAACCATCCCCACGTGCTGACCTGCAGTACACATCGGATGTGTGCCGAGCTCATCGGAGAAAACTCCTGCGATGGATGTGTGGTGTTGGTCAAGGGTTCGCGCGGCATGCGTATGGAACAGGTTATTCACGAACTACGATCCTAACGGGAAAGACGGATGTTCTATCAACTTGCGCTCTGGCTCCGATCGGCGATCGATGTTCCGGGCATTAATCTCTTCCAATACGTCACGTTCCGGGCAGCGGCGGCGGCGGTCTTCGCATTGCTGATTTCTGTGCTGGTAGGTCCGCGTATCATCGGGGCGTTACGCCGGATGCAGATCGGGGAGCAGGCCAAGAGCGAACTGCAAAGTGTAGGTCAGCATGCCTCGAAGGCTGGTACCCCTACAATGGGTGGGTTGATCGTGTTGGCAGCGGTGTTGATCCCTACCATACTGTGGGGCAACGTGTTGAACATGTACGTCGTAGCTGCCGTAGTTACCACGGCCCTCTTAGGCGGAGTTGGCTTTCTGGACGACTACCTAAAGGTGGTGAAGAAATATCCCAACGGCCTGATTGGTAAGTACAAGATTGTCGGCCAGGTCACCACGGGACTCTTGGTTGGGGGTTCATTGTATTTCGCACCCGAGTGGTACGATGCGGATCTTGCTGCTGTAACCACACTCACTACTGTGCCCTTCGAAAAGCTCGTCAACTTCGACTTTGGCGTGCTCTACATCCCCTTGGTCATCTTCATCATTACCGCCACCTCGAATGCCGTGAACCTTACCGATGGGTTGGATGGTTTATGCATTGGAACGGTGGGAATTAGTGCTCTTACACTTGCTGTGATTGCCTACTTCTCCGGCAATGCCTTCTTTGCTGACTACCTGAACATCATGCACCTGCACGGAACGGCCGAGCTAACCATCTTTGCTGCAGCCATCGTTGGCGCAGCGCTGGGTTTTCTGTGGTACAATGCCTATCCGGCTCAGGTCTTCATGGGAGATACTGGATCGCTGGCTCTTGGCGGTGCACTTGGGGTGCTTACCGTGCTGATCAAGAAGGAGTTCCTCCTTCCCATCGTTGGCGGTGTGTTTTTTGCTGAAACAGTCTCCGTAATACTTCAGGTACTGTGGTTCAAGTACACGCGCAAACGGTTTGGGGAGGGGCGTCGGCTACTGAAGATGGCACCGCTTCACCACCATTTTGAGAAGAGTGGTTGGCACGAATCAAAAATTGTCACCAGATTCTACATTGTAGCGATTCTTCTGGCCATTATCACGATGGCGTCATTCAAGGTGCGGTAACATGAAGGTTGGCTTGATACTTCCGGCGGCAGGTAAGGGGCTTCGGTTTGGGTCGTCGATACCGAAGCAGTACCAATTGTTGCGCAACGAGCCAATCATCGTACATACCCTACGCACATGTCTGCGCGTGCCGTTGGTAACCACGATTGTGGTTGCATTACACCCCGACGATGACCTGTTTAACCGTGTACTTGTTGAAGCAGGGATCAACGATCCACGCATTGTTCAGGTTCATGGTGATGCCGAGCGTCAGCTATCAATTCAAGCTGCTCTGTCCCATCCATCGCTGGAGGAGACGGACGTCGTGGCTGTTCACGATGCCGTGCGTCCCCTAGCAAGTGAAAGTCTGTTCGAGCGTGTTATCACAGCTGCTACCCGAACAGGTGCTGCAATTCCGGTAGTGGCCGTTACCGATACGGTGAAGCGTGTCGACGACACGGGTTGTGTTGTGGAGACCGTATCGCGTGATGATCTTCGGTTTGTGCAAACGCCTCAGGCGTTTTCCACGTCGATGTTGCGCCAGGCCTATCACAACGCTGTTCGTGGTGGGTTTCTGGGAACGGATGACGCCTCCGTTGTAGAGCATGTTGGTGGTGTGGTCCACACCGTAGATGGTGAACCGTGGAATGTAAAGGTTACTACCGTGTCGGACCTTGCTGCAGCCGAGCTGTTTCTGTCCTCACATCCTAAGGAGTAATTCCCATGGGTCGATCGCTTCCCTATTACGGAGCACTCACAATGCCAATGCTGGTAGCGTTGGGGTTGCTCCTTGGTGGTTGGTGGTGGTACTCTATGCTGATTGTTCCCTTTGTTGTGGTCCCGATGCTTGATCATCTCATCGGACCGGATTCTCGTCAACCGGAACGCTCGGACATCAAGGTGTTAGAGTCGCAGATGTCGTATCGGATGGTGCTGTACATCTACGCAGCTCTACAGCTGAGCTTACTGGTGTGGGCGATGATGTTGTGGCCAGAGATGAACACATCGGAGCGATGGGCCTGTACTATCGTGATGGGCGTCATGACGGGTGGTCTTGGGATTACGATTGCTCATGAGTTGGTACACCGCACATCCATCGCCGAACGTGCCCTAGGGTATGGGTTGCTGTGTTCGGTGTGGTACGGCCATTTCGGTGTGGAACACGTACGAGGTCACCACAAGAACGTGGGTTTACATATCGACCCTGCAACGGCACGTCGGGGCGAGCACGCATATGCCTTTGTTGTGCGATCAATCGTGATGGGGTTCATCGATGCTGCCCGTATGGAGCCTAGTCTCGTTGCGGGGTTGGTTTCCGTCCAGGCAGCTTGGACAGCGGCGGCCGTCGTTCTGGTGGGTGATGTTTCAGTGGCCTGGTTTATCGTTGGGCAATCGGCTGTGGCGATTCTCTTGCTGGAGCTGGTGAACTATGTGGAGCACTACGGTTTGGTGCGAACGGAAGTGAGTCCGGGCGTGGTCACGAAGTTCGCGGCGCACCATGCGTGGGAGAGCCGCTACCCTGCCTCGAACTACCTGCTGTTTAAGCTGCAACGTCATGCCGACCATCACATGCATCCCCAGCGCCGATACCAAACGCTGCGGGTTCACGAACAGAGCCCGCAATTGCCGTCCGGATATCCGATGATGGTGTTGGTAGCTCTGATTCCCCCGCTCTGGTTTCGTGCAATAGATCGGCGGATTCCCGCGGTGTGAGGTGGTGTAACCAGAGAAACATGGCATTGTTATTGCGATTGTGGGATTGCGCGTATATTCGCGCCCACTCCACCAAAGTCCACCCAGACACATTCCGTTACGTAGAGGTTCGATCATGTTTTGGACACCAGAACTAGCAGCTTGGCTCGAAGATGCACCATGGCCTGCCACCAAGGATGAGCTGATCGATTATGCTGATCGTACCGGAGCCCCTTTACAGGTGATCGATAACCTGAAGGAGCTGGATGATCCCGAGGATCCGTCCTACGAGAGCATCGAGGATCTTTGGCCTGAGTACGAAAGTGCATCGGACGACTTCCTGTTCAACGAGGACGACGACAACGAGTATTAAGCAGGCTCGTTTGGTTCGGTATCTTTGGCCGTGCGCCTGTACCCTTTATTGCGATGTAGCAGCATCACCGCGATCCTGATTGGGATGGCGACGGTGTTGTTTGCCCAACAGGCCTCAAGTGAGGGATCGCAAGAGGGATTGCAAGACATTACCGTTGAAACCCTCGACGAACTCCAGGTTATCCGGTTTGAAGGATGTGTACGCACGCTTCCGACCGATTTGCTCGGAGTTCTGTCGTCGCGCGAAAGCGAACTCTCGTTTACCCGCCAGCTGGCCAAGTACTACTACGAAAACGTTCGCCTGAATCCATCAACTCCCGATGGAGTGCTCGGTACGCTGGCCAAGGTGGAACAGGACCTTGCCAACGAGTTGCGATACTTCGACGAGGAAAAAGCCAAGGGAGATTCCCTTGCCTTGTTGATCTATCTGTGGCAGAATGGTTTCCACAACGCGACGGTCGACTGGAGTTTCACCACTGGTTCTACACTGGCGAAGAATACGCTTACGTTTCGCATTCACGAGGGCGAGCAAGCCATCATCGACACCTTCCTTGTGGTTGGGTTGGATAGTGTAGCGGCAGAAGCACGCAGTGAGATCAACCGAGTATGGGTACCGTTCACCGGTACTACGTTTAGCGAATCCCGCATCGATGAGGCCATGCGTGCCATCGTACGCGCCCTGCGTAACAACGGCTACTACCGTGCACGCTTCGACACGCCGATTGTCCGCATTAGTCGGGATGGATTGTCGGATTCGGTGTTGGTCCGATTCCATCCGGGACGCCGTGTCCGAATCGGTGATGTGGTCTTTGAGGAGAATGCAGGGGGCTATCCGCGTGTAAACGAGGCTACTCGGAAGCGTCAGCTGGAGTTCGAGGTGGGCGACCTGTACAGTGAGCGTCTGATCGAACTGTCGCGAGCTAATCTTATGGGCTTGAGCGTCTTCGACCTCGCTGCGATTGATACCATCCAAGCCGACTTCATTGGCGACGACGGCTTGCCGGCAGATTCACTGATTGCCCTACGGGTGTTTACGAAGAACAGTAAGAACTACGATGTGGGTGCCAACCTTCTGCTCTTCCAAACACAAATTGATAACTACCTGAACGCTGGTGCCGGCGTTAACGCAGTGTATCAGAATCCGTTTGGTGGTGCACAAGTAGCCTCGGCCGAACTTCAGTATGTACTCCAGGATGTCAGCTCGGTATTCCAGGGTGCCAACTTGCAGAGCGAAGCACTTGCTGCATTGCGGTTTTCATGGCCAACCTTCGCAAAGATCGAGGAGTTACGTCTTGGTGCGCAGCTCAGTGCCACGTACTCTTTTCGGCTGTTGATCGACCCCTTCCGACTGGAATCATTCACGGTGGGAGCGCGGCTACCGGTAAACCTGTTCTCCTACACCTACTTCAATGGTTTTGACCTGAACGTTTCCGTGGAACGCCAGATACCGCGGAACTTCGCCACTGCATTGGACGATGCCCTCGATCAAGCACAGAGCGAAGAAGAGATTGCCTATATCTTGAGCACCTTTTCGCAATTCCAAGTGTTGGATGCCTACCTGCGTAACACCGGCGACTTCTTCACCGGTGTGTACACCGGTGTGAACCTGCGGGGTGAGCACCGTGATAATCCTGTGAATCCGCGGAATGGAACGTTTGCCAGCATCTCCACCGAATTTGGTTGGGGCGCTGGAAAGTTTGTTCGCTTGCAGTTGTTCAACAGTGTAATCACACCGGTAAGCCCAACCCTTGTACTGGCAACGAAGGTCAAGGTTGGTCATATTCAGCTGCTGGATTTTCAGCGGGGTAGCGCTACGGACACCAATACGTACGTTCCGCTTGAGCGCCAGTTCTTCGCCGGCGGTGCGGCGAGTATTCGCTCGTTTGCCTCTCGAACGCTGCACGACCCAACGTCGGGTTACATCGACATCGATGATGTGGTAAGCCAGAGACGGCTGTCGAACGTGATCGGCAGTGGCTCGCTTGTTGAGTTGGGATTTGAAGCACGATTCACCTTCTCCCGACCGCGCAATCTGGACGATCTGTGGGCAACGATGATCGAGAGAAGTGGAATCACGCTCTTTACGGACATCGGCAACTCCTTCAACCGTCTCACCCGCGATCTGTACGGTAAGATGCGTTTACAGGATATATGGCAAGGGAGTGTGGTGGCGGCGGGGATTGGATACCGCTTTGATACACCCGTTGGTCCGTTCCGTATTGATTATGCAACCAGCATCTACGACCCTACCCGTTCTGTAGGTCAGGTGATCTGGAATGGTCGTGAAAATGTGCTCGGATTCGACAACTGGTTGCTGAGTATAGGCCTTGGTCACGCCTTCTAAAGCACACCAACCGTGCGCTTACCCCATGCATCGATCGACGCACGGTACATACCCGAGGTATTGAATGGCATTGAGACTTCGCCTCGGGGACCAATGGCGATCAAGCCCCCTTCCCCACCTAGATCGTGAATCTGCTGCATCACGGTTCCTGCTGCCGAGCCGACGGACTCACCGAGTACTTCAATGCGCGAAATCACGGCATGGGCAGCGGCAGTCCGGATGAAATACTCCCCGATGCCGGTGCAGGAAACAGCTCCCGCGTTGTTCTTGGCATATGTTCCCGATCCAATCAGGGGTGCATCACCGATTCGTCCCGCTGTTTTGCGAAGCGTGCCGCCGGTTGAGGTAGCAGCCGCAACATTACCGTACGTGTCGCGAGCCACGGCCCCTACCGTGCCGGTAGAAGCCTGCGGAGATTGAATGGACGAGGTGCCAACGATTGCTCCACCAATCACATCGCAGGGTTCGAAGTACGTGGGGTCCACCAAGGCAAATCCGTGCTTCTCTGCCAGTGCATCGGCCTCGGCACCACCCAGGAGGACATGTGGGGTTTGTTCCATCACAAACCGGGCTACTGCGATCGGGTTCTTGACGCGCCGAACAAGAGTTATGGCGCCTGCCTCAAGGTTGTGTCCGGTCATGATGGATGCATCCAGTTCCACGTAGCCAAGAAGGTTCGGGGCCGACCCCTTGCCAGCATGGAACAAGCCCGTATCCTCCATCCGAACCACTGCCTCGGTTACCGCATCAACGGCCGTAGCACCGTGTTGAAGCATGTGGTGGATGTGATCGACGAGTTGACCAAGAAAGGTCTCGGCTTCCTCCAAGCGCCCGGTCCCGGCATACCGTGCTAGGTTGCCGGCTCCGCCATGAAGGGCAATACTAGGAAGGTGACTCATCGAATCTTCTCGATAATAGCATCGTTGATGGCGATGGCATCGGCCTCGGCAAGGAGTTGCATCGCTCCGTGGGTAACGATGTGAGGGTTGTAGGTGGCAGCAATTCCGTTTGCTTCAAGGCCCTGCATGATATGATTTCCTTCACCGCCCGAGACAACCACATTGGGAACGGCGTCGGCGAAACATCGCCGGCGAATATCGGCGATTGCCTGGGTTACACCTCCCACAGCAGAAGCCGTGACACCTGCCATTACGGCCTCGCGCGTACCGCTACCAAGCACACTGGTAGGCTCCTGGTAATGGTATTCTGGCACGCCGGAGGTTTGTTTGAACAAGCCAAACAGCTGCGTACTCAAACCGGCAAAGATCACACCTCCGAGAAATGTGCGATCGGCCGAGATCGCATTGACAGTGATGGCCGTTCCACAATCGACCGTGATAAGAGGTGCTGTTGCCGTGGACATTGCACCTATGGCGCCGAGGAGTCGGTCGAGACCGGCATTTTCGACATCCCCAAGTTTTAGGAGGTCTTGTCGGCCCATGAGGAGTTTGTGGATGTTCACCACGAGGTGTCCCGGGATCCGTTGCAAGACCTTCACAATAGCCGTGGATTGCTTTGGGTTGACGCTTGACATCCCAATCAGGTAGCGCTTGTCGACATGATCACGGAAGTGGTGTTGGACGTTCTTCTTCCACTCTTTATCGTACGGAAACGATAGCGAGACACCATCGTGGTGGATCTTCACCCGGCTGTTTCCCACATCGATGCCACTGATGGCATATACGACGTTGTTCAGCTCAATGGAGGTATCGTAGACTGTCGCCATTGGAAAGAATCCGTTCTTTGTGAGAGTGTTGTTCGCTTACGAGGAGGCGTCCATCGGGTAACACGCGATCTACGCGCCAGATACCATCCGTGTCGAGTATCCGTACCTCGCTGCCTTCGATATCAATGGCTTGCCTCCATCGATCAAACAACTCGTGTACAGATTGAGTTCGTTGTTCCAGTAGCTTGTTCTTCAGAACGCGTAACACGTGGTCGACCGAGACATCGATCCCACAGGTAGCCAAGGACGCACAAGGCTGGTCGATCATGTCCGGAAAACTACGCTGTTGAACGTTGATACCGATGCCGACAATCGTGACAACACATCGATCTCCCTGAAAGACATGTTCCACAAGGGAACCAGAGATCTTGGCCCATGCGCCGTCGGAGAGCGTTTGCACATCGTTGGGATACTTTAGTCGAAACGGGTGAAGCGGTGCAACATCGTGTAAGGTGTCCAACACCGTCAGAGATGCTAACCACATGTAGCTGGAGAGTCGCTCGGGAGTAAGGGGCTGGTGGTGTCGCTCGCCGAATGAAAGGTAGACGTTCTGGTTGGGGTCGCCGTGCCACACCCGGCCGTTTCTTCCTCGACCGTGAGTCTGCATCGATGCCGAGGCAAACATCAGGTCGTGGGGATTTGTTGCGTTCTCTAATTCGCGACGTATAATGTCGTTTGTTGACGTGGTTGTCTCGACGTGAATCTCGTACATGATTCAAGATAGTTCGATGTTTCGACGTGTCGTTCTGCTGTAGTGTAGCTTTGCATGAATCACCACACCCATGATTGATCAACGAGAAACCATCTGCGCCCTTGCTACACCTCCGGGTACGGCAGGGCTAGCTGTAGTGCGCGTTTCCGGCGCCGAGGCGGTTGGAATATGCGACCGCCTTTTTCACGGACGGGTTCAGCTCTCCGAGGCCGAGGGGTATACCATCCACTACGGATGGTGGGGCAAGGGCATCGATTCCGTTACGGCTTCGGTGTTTCGATCTCCTCACTCGTATACCGGCGAGGACGTTATCGAGATTGGTTGTCATGGTGGTCCGTTTGTAGTCGACCAGATTATTGAGTCGTTGATTGGTGCCGGTGCCCGGGTAGCCGAGCCTGGGGAATTTACCCGCAGAGCGTTTCTCAACAACAAACTTGACCTTACCCAAGTGGAGGCTGTAGCCGATGTGATTCATGCGCAAACACGCGCAGGAGCGCAAACAGCGGCGCGGCAACTGGCTGGTGGGTTCACGAAGCGTTTATCGGAATTACGACAAACACTCCTGACAGCTCTTGGCTACCTAGAGGTGGAACTCGATTTTTCCGAGGAGGGGTACGAGTTCGTGAGCCGACCCGCCTTCATGGAAACACTCCAACAAGCATCGATCGATGCAGGGCGTGTAGCAGCATCGGCCCATTCGGCTCATATCCTACGATCTGGGTTCTATTGCGCGGTGGTGGGATATCCGAATGCTGGTAAAAGCTCCTTATTCAATGCGTTGTTAGGTAGGCCACGGGCTATTGTGAGCCACATTGCGGGCACCACCCGTGACTATCTTGAGGAATCCATCGTAGAGGACGGGTTTACCATCCATTTGTACGACACGGCGGGATTGCGGGCCACCGAGGACACGATCGAGCTGCAGGGAATCCAGGTAACGGCCAGCTTGATTGAACAGAGCAATCTCGTGTTGGTGGTAAATGATGCCTCCCTAGGCCTTCGTCATAGTGATCTTCTGGTAGCAGACCTACGAGACCGGTATCCATCAATACCGATCGCCGTTGTCCAGAACAAGACGGATTTGTCTGGCTTTGACGCAGGGACAGACCTACCGAGCGGTGCGTTGGGAGATATTCCCCAGATACCCACAACAGCGCTTTCTGAACAAGGGGTTGCCCACCTTCGGGCCTACATCGCTCAGATGTGCCGAGATAGCACAGCTGCCGTCCACGATGTGTTGATTAATCAACGTCAGGCACACCTTTTGCATGTGTTGGTAGGAGATTTGAATGGGGCCTCCGATGCGCTAAAGCGTGGTGAGTCGTCCGACCTGATTGCTATAGACTTACGATCGGCTGTCAGGATTCTTGGTGAGATTACGGGTGAAACGTGGAATCCTGACCTTCTGGATACGGTTTTCTCTCGTTTTTGCATTGGAAAGTAGCGTCTACAGAGGACTTTTACCATGGCTCTACCAGAAGGAATTATGCTCCGTCCTTTGGAGGATGTGGACTTTCAGATGTTCTTGGACATCCAATCAGACGCTCTTCGGAACGCACCTGAGGTGTTTGGATCCGATTATGAGTGGTTTGAGGCCTTGTCGATCCTCTCGAAGGAGCAACGTTTTGAGAAGTACATGATGTTCCCGTACAAATATCTCCTCGGGGCGTTTACTGCGGAGGGGGTGTTGGTAGGGATGATTGGTTTCTCAAACGATAGAAACCGTTCCAAAATCCGTCACAAGGCTCAGATTTGGGGTCTGTATGTGGTTCCTGAGTACCGTGGATCTGGCATCGCTTCTGCTATGGTGCGGTTAGTAGTCGAAACCGCTCAAGAAATCGGCGTAGAGCTTATTCAGTTGTCGGTCAGCACGCGGAATACCGAATCATATGCCTTGTACCTACGGTCGGGTTTCGTTGTGTATGGGACCGAAGTACGCGCAATGAAGATCCAGAGTGACTACATCGATGAGTATCTGATGGTGAAGTTTCTGCGATAATTGATGTTCCACGTGGAACATTCCACGATGTATT
>CAZBOW010000005.1:70213-76553 GCA_964493635.1 uncultured Hyphomicrobiales bacterium | reverse complement strand
ATGGTGAAGTTTCTGCGATAATTGATGTTCCACGTGGAACATTCCACGATGTATTACACGGTGTGTTCCACGTGGAACACTCCCAAACCTGATTCAACAGGCATATGTACGACGTTATTGTGATTGGTGGCGGCCATGCCGGTATAGAGGCATCTGTGGCAGCCGCACGGATGGGCATGCAGGTAGCGTTAGTTTCGATGGATCGGCATACCATCGGACGGCTTTCCTGCAATCCTTCCATTGGGGGGTCCGCAAAGGGGCATCTCGCAAAGGAAATCGATGCCCTAGGTGGTGTAATGCCGAAGATAGCGGATGCCAGCGGCCTGCAGTTTAAGCTGCTAAACACGTCAAAAGGACCCGCGGTATGGTCTCCTCGGTCCCAAAATGATAAAGACCTCTACCCTCTGTTTGCCCAACAGACGATTCTGTCCACGCCTGGCGTCACAATCGTCGCCGAGACGGTTGCCGAGATTCTCGTCTCTGGAAGCCGGGTCGTGGGAGTATTGACGGAAAACAACGAGGAAATTCGAGCCAAGACAGTGATCGTGTGCTCCGGTACGTTTCTTAACGGCGTGCTGTGGACAGGACAAACCAGCACCAAAGGTGGCCGCATCGGCGAGCGGGCATCTCATAGGATATCCGACCTCCTAGAATCGCATGGACTGCAGAGAGGGAGGTTAAAAACCGGGACTCCTCCTCGAATACTGGGACGATCCATACGATACGAGGGTATGAAGCCGCATAATGGGGATGAACATCCTCAGCCGTTTTCCATCGAGACACGCGAGGTACGCAACCGATTAGCTTGCTGGGCCACAGAAACCACACCTCTAACCCACGAAATCCTCCAGGAAGGGTTTGAGCGATCCCCGATGTTCACTGGTCTTATCCAAGGAGCAGGGCCACGATATTGCCCTTCGATCGAAGATAAAATATCACGATTCTTTGATAAACCCAGTCATACCATAGTCTTAGAGCCAGAAGCTATCAACTCTGAGTCTGTATATGTAAACGGGTTTAGTACTTCTCTCCCTCAGGATATTCAACTACGTGGGTTACAGTCGATTCCGGGCCTAGAGAACGCAGAAATCCTGAAGTATGGGTACGCGGTGGAGTACGATTTCTTCTATCCCTACCAACTGCGTTTTACCCTGGAAACCAAGGCTATTGATGGGCTCTACTTTGCCGGACAGATCAATGGGACCTCGGGATATGAGGAAGCAGCCAGTCAGGGATTAATAGCAGGGATCAACGCAGCTCTTCGTGTTAAAGGGGAAGCCCCCTTCACCCTCCAGCGATCCGAGGCCTATATCGGGGTGTTGATCGATGACCTGGTGAACAAGAATACCGAGGAACCGTATCGCATCTTTACGAGCCTGGCTGAGTACCGACTCCTATTACGCATTGATACGGTGTACGATCGCCTGTTGCCATACGGCCATCAGATGGGGTTGGTGAGCGATGGAACATATCGCCGATGGGAACGTGAACAAGAGATCGACGCCAAGCTTTCAGAGCGTGTACAAACAACGCGGTTGACGGCAGCAAAGGCCAGCGAGTTTCTTGCCCAACACAATCAAGATCCGGTTATCGAGACGGTCACGCTGGAAACTCTGGCGAAGCGGCCCACGGTGCCCCTAGAAGATGCTCTGCGGTTTAGTGAGTGTGTTTCTCCTTCCCTACTGGAGGAACATCCTGGATCCGTCCACAGGGTTCAAACCCGATACCGATATGCAGGGTACATCGAAAACCAACGACGTGACGTAGCACGATTCAAAGAGTTCGAATCGCGCATGATTCCGGAACACTTCGATTACACCCGGGTACAATCGCTGTCCCTGGAGGCCCGTGAAAAACTGATGAGGATTCAGCCAGCTTCCCTCGGACAAGCCTCACGGATTCCTGGTGTATCTGCCGCAGACGTAAGTATACTCGCCGTGTACTTGCGTTAACTTTGTGCATGATCGACATCAAACGCATCCGCGAATCGGCAGAAGCCGTCAAAGAAAACTGCATTCGTAAGAACACCGATCCCTCTCGTATCGACGCCATCGTAGAGCTGGATGGAGAGCGTCGTACGCTCATTCAAAAGGTCGAGGATCTGAAAGCCCGACGCAATGAGGTATCGCAGCTCGTAGCTCGGTTAAAAACTGCACCACCTGCTGATCATGGTACCGATCACGGTACCGATCACGGTGCCGATCAAGCCGGAGGAGATCGACTGATCTCAGAGATGCGGTCCGTAGGAGATGAAATCAAAGCACTTGATGCCCAGCTGCGGAACATCGAGACCGCGTTGGAAGAGCATATGTTGTGGATTCCCAACATTGCCCATGATAGTGTTCCTGTGGGGAAGGATGCGGGCGATAATGTTGAAGTTCGCCGCTCGGGAGTGTGTGGTGACCGTACGTTTCATGAAGACCACATCACCATCGCCCAGCGATTAGGAATCCTGGATTTTGAGCGAGGGGCAAAAGTAACGGGCTCAGGGTTTGGATTCTATGTTGGGAAAGGGGCTCGCCTGGAGCGGGCGTTGATCAACTTCTTCCTCGATACCAACACCACCAGCCGTGGGTATACCGAAATCATCCCACCGCACGTTGCCAATGCTGATTCCATGCGGGGCACAGCCCAACTCCCAAAGAGCGCCGACGACATGTACTACATCGAGCGCGACGAGCTGTATTTGATTCCAACGGCAGAAGTACCGATCACGAACTATCATCGCAACGAAGTGCTTCCGGCGGGACAACTACCTATTTGCTATGCTGGGTACTCAGCGTGCTTCCGTCGCGAAGCAGGTAGTTATGGAAAGGACACTCGAGGCTTCCTGCGCGTCCATCAATTCAACAAGGTCGAGCTGGTGAAGTTCACCACTCCCGAAACGTCGTACGACGAGTTGGAACGGTTGGTACAGGATGTGGAGCATCTGCTTCAAGAATTAGGACTCACCTATCGGGTACTCGCGCTGTGCACTGGCGATATGACGTTCGGGGGAGCAAAGACGTACGATCTGGAAGTGTGGTCACCAGGAGATCAACGGTGGTTGGAAGTAAGCTCGTGTACCAACTTCGAAGACTTTCAAGCCCGTCGGTCGAACATCAAGTACAAACCAGAGCCGACGTCGAAACCTACGTTTGTTCATACCCTGAACGGTAGTGGACTTGCGACGTCTCGGATCATGGTGGCGCTGTTGGAAACCTATCAGCAGGAAGATGGATCGATTAGAATTCCTGCCTGCCTTGTGCCATATACTGGCTTCGAGGTGATTGAGGTAGCTCAAAACTGAGTAATCATACCCAACCAACCAACTCTCGTTCTCCACACTCCACATCATATCTTCACTTCTTCTCTTTTTCAAAGGTTGAAGATGATGATGGTATATATGGTGCGTGGAAACAGGGGAAAATCCCCCTACCTTTCCCCCACTCCAAATTGAACTCCTTGCTTTTCAACCTCTTAACTTCCTCAACTCCTCACCGAACACGCGTGGATAACCGTAGGAAAAACAAGGAGACCCACGAATAACAACGAAGAACTTTTCTTTGGAGACACCATCTTCCCTCTGAGAGTGTTCATCCACGTAACTTCTAACCACCTTATACCACCCCACCGTGGAAAGTTGTGTGAATAGACCACCAACTCCCTTTGCCGGAAAGGGTTTACAATGTCCACTCTTCGTTTGATTCTGGGCGACCAGTTGCATCGTTTGCATTCTTGGTGTAAGGACCCATCTCCCAATACCATCATTGTAATGATGGAGGTGCGGTCCGAGACGGATTACGTCCGTCATCATATCCAGAAGGTTGCCTGCATCTTCGCTGCCATGAGAGCGTTTGCCGACGAACTCCGCGACATAGGCCATCGCGTAGAGTATATCCGAATCAACGATCCTCGCAATAAGCAGTCCATCACCGCCAATCTCTCTGCACTCATCACGGCACACAAGATCACACGTGTAGAGTATCAAGAGCCCGATGAATGGCGTGTTGATGAGGCTCTACGCAATTGGTCAAGCAAAGCTGGGGTTGAAACGCACTGCGTGTCCACAGAGCACTTCTACACCGGCCGATACGAACTACGAGACGTGTTTGGTAAGCGCACTCGATACGTGATGGAACACTATTACCGCTGGATGCGGAAACGTTTCAATGTGTTGATGGAGGATGGTGAGAACCCTACCGGAGGAAAATGGAACTACGATGCCTCGAATCGAGAGCCATGGTCAGGAGATCATAACGTTCCGCCCCTCTGGCATCCCCACAACGATCTCACCGAGGTCGTGCACGACATAACAACGGCGAAGGTCGTCACTATCGGTACCATCGACGCCTCCGACGTACCTTGGCCCATCACCAGAGCACAGGCATTAGACCAACTCGAGGCGTTCATTTCACACGCCTTGCCACAGTTTGGCAAGTATCAAGATGCCATGGTGGCAAACACCAACCCTTCTGCTTGGTATCTCTATCACTCCCGCCTGTCGTTTGCTCTGAATACCAAGATGCTCACTCCGATGGAAGTGGTTGATAGAGTTGAAACATGGTGGCACAACGAGGGAACACCAGACACACTCTCGGCTGTGGAAGGCTTCATCCGGCAGATTCTTGGCTGGAGGGAATACATTCGTGGCATTTATTGGAGTGAGATGCCGGCCTACGCCTCCTTGAATTTTTTGGACCAGACCAAACCACTACCCTCCTGGTACTGGACAGGAGCTACGCGGATGAATTGCATGCGAAGCGTGATTACACAATCACTCGAGCATGCGTATGCTCATCACATCCAACGGTTGATGATTACGGGCGTTTTTGCCATGATGGCGGAAGTAGATCCCATCGAGGTAGATGAATGGTATCTCGGCATCTACATTGATGCCTTCGAGTGGGTAGAAATGCCCAACGTACGCGGTATGAGCCAGTGGGCTGATGGTGGAAAGGTCAGTACCAAACCGTATGCCTGTGGTGGCAACTACATCAATAAGATGAGCAACTACTGTAAGGGCTGTGAGTATACGGTGTCCAAGAAGGAAGAGGGAGATGCCTGCCCTTTCAATGCTCTGTATTGGCACTTTATCAACCGCAATCAAAAAGTACTCCAGAACAACCACCGCACTGCCTTCGCCACAGCAACGTTGCGGAAAATGAAGAACGAGGATCGCATCGCGCTGCTACAACGTGCGCAATGGATCCTCGATCACCTTGAGGAGGTGTAGGGATAAACTACCCAAGGTAGGCAGAGTACATCCATACGAGCTTTTCTTGCTCTCGGATGTAGTCCGACATCAATGCATTGGTACCCTCATCCCCTGCCTTACTCGACAGATCGAGGATTTCCCGCTGCTGCAGTAGAATCGTCGTAAACGCACTCAGAATCCGCTGGACGGCCTGGCGACCATCCTTGATATTTTCCGCGGGCTTCACAGAGCTCGTTTCAAGGTAGATGACATGCGTATGGTATGGCGTTCCACCCAACGTCAGGACACGCTCTGCAATCTCGTCGATCTTCAATTGAATGTTTGTGTACAGCTCTTCGAATTTTACGTGCAGCTCGAAGAACTTTTCACCGCGAATGTTCCAATGAAATCCACGCACGTTCTGGTAAAACACGGCGTAGTTAGCTAAGAGTTCGTTCAGTTCACCAACGAGCTGCTGCGACTTCGCCGCACTTAATCCAATAGCGTTGTTCTTTGCCATACGTCTCCCGATGACATCGTGGAAAGCGCAGCAGACGATTTAACCTTGGACTTGTTTGATGTACGCACAACATAAATTCACCGTGGCACGAATTCCTTCCACGTGTGTCCGCTCCATCCCGTGGGAAGCTGCCACTCCGGGACCAATCAGACCCACCCGCACATCTCTGCCCGCGCGCCAAGCTGCTGTACCATCGGAGCTGTAAAACGGATAGACATCCACACTGTGTGGGATATTCTGCGACTCAGCAAGTGAGACAAGTTGGGTTCTCATGCCGTAATCGTACGGACCACCAGAGTCCTTAGCACAAATCGAGCAGAGTGTCTCGCGTCCGTCCACAGCATCTCCCACCACTCCCATGTCGATCACTAAAAGATCCTGAATCGAAGAGCTAAAACCCGTTGTACCCCCATGCCCTACTTCTTCGTACGTGCTAAAGAATAGCTCGACTCCGATGGAAGGGGGCTGATCGCGCAGTGCCCGCGCAACTTCAAATAACACGTAACAACCTGCCTTGTTATCAAGAAAGTGACTCTTGATATAGCCATTCGGCAAGGATTGATACCTGGGATCTACGGCGATAATGTCCCCTACTCGGATACCAAGAGCCTGAACATCCTTCACTGATCGCACATCCTCATCAA
>CAZBOW010000005.1:45326-70113 GCA_964493635.1 uncultured Hyphomicrobiales bacterium | reverse complement strand
CCTACTCGGATACCAAGAGCCTGAACATCCTTCACTGATCGCACATCCTCATCAATGCGAACGTGCATCGTGTCGGTACTCCGCTCGCAGGTGCTGGCCACCCGGTTGGCATGGGTCGAGGGGTTGTTCAGCAGGATGGTTCCGTGATACACACTCCCATTCATGGTGTGAATTCGCACGTAACTACCTTCGAACGTGGGCAGCAACGGCGACCCTAACAACGAAAACGCCAGTGTTCCGTCCGACTTAATCTTACTGACGATCGCTCCTAAGGTATCGGTATGAGCAGCAAGGCCGATCAACGGATTCTCGCCTAACTGCGCCACCACAGCCCCCTTCACCGTTCTCCTGACCTTCCAACCAAGCTCTTCAAGTGTGGAAGCGATGAAGTTTGATGCCGCCTGTGTATACCCCGTTGGGGAGTCAATGGCAATGAGATCGCGGAGGAGATGCAGTGTGTCCATAATTCGCAACGTCTGTGTGTATGTTCGTCTCTTAGCAAACTTACTGCTCGACTCATGCCACACCTTACTCCCTACACCCATACCCTGCAGAATGGGTTGCGCGTTATTGCCTGTCCGGTGAACGACACCTCCCTGGTGACCGTACACGTACAATACAATGTTGGCTCGTTCAACGAAGATCCCTCTCGCACAGGTCTAGCGCATCTCTTCGAGCACCTGATGTTCGACAACACATCCACAGGTGTGGACAAACACTACGATACCCTGTGCACCAGAGCCGGTGGAACGAACAACGCCTATACTACCTACGACCACACAGCCTATCACATTACCGTACCAGCACATCAGATGGATGTGGGGTTGTGGTTGGAGGCCGATCGCCTACAGGCCTTCACTATCACTGAGCAAGCGCTCAAGGTACAGCAGTCCGTCGTCATCGAGGAAATCAACCAGAATGTTGAAAACCAGCCGTACGGTAGGGTATGGCCAACCATTGATCGGGTATCATTTGCACCAGAGAGTCATTACTCGTGGAACGTGTACGGAAGTGCAGACCATGTAGCAGCCGTGACGATGGACGATGCAACCACCTTCTTTCAACGCTACTACCAACCTGGAAATGCCGTGCTCGTCGTAGCCGGCAGTTGCAACCCCGATGATGTGTTCAACAAAGCCGAGCAGTATTTCGGAACCATTCCATCGGCAACGATTCCAACACATCCACAACAGGTGGTAGGGATCCAACGCAGTACACATGAGATCCTTCGGGATCGTGTTCCGGCAGAGGCCGTCTTCATTACGGTCCCTCTGCCACCTCAAACCGACCATACGATCGTTGATGCCGAGATTGTCTCTCGCATCATTGGAGGGGGCGCCAGCAGCTCCCTTTACCAGCACTTGGTCCATACCACGCGATCGGCAACCTATGCTGGTGCCTTTGTTGATCGTCGTGCACATGCCTCACTGTTGATTTTGTACGCCTATGGTATCGACCACACCGTTACTGCGGAGCGGTTGGTGCAGGAGATCCAGGAGGCGATACGGACTACACACCTAACACCACAAGCAATCTCGAAGGCCGTGCAGCAACTCCGAACGGCCCATGCCTTCGAACTTCAACGAAGTAGTTCGATTGCAAACGAGATCGCCTATGCAGCGATGTACTTCGATCATCCGGAACACGTTAACGCGATCTTAGATCTGTATGCCTCGCGATCGTACCACGATGTGGATGCGATGCACGCATACATTTCCAACACAGCCGTATGGAATCGCGTGGACGTAGTACCCACGTAGTACCCACCTAGTACCCACGTACGGGCACCTACGTACGGGCACCTACGCCCTTCAATACTTCACACCGTGCTCGTTCATCAATACTCGTATGCACGTGCGGCGGTTGTACTCCTTGGCGTACGATAATGCCGTACGCGTACCGTAGTCCATCAGGGTGGGGTCTGCTCCCATCTTCAGCAGAAGCCGCAGCATTTCGTATTCACCATGCACACACACAAGCATGGCCGGCGTCCGTCCCATGAGATCACGAGTGTTCGGATCGGCACCCCGATCTAACAACTCGGTCATCACATTCATGTTCTTGGACCCGCACGCAATCATCAGCGCTGTATTGCCCTTACGATCCCGAAACTCTGTTCCGGCCCCGGCATCCAGTAAAGCGGTGGCAACGTTGGTCGCGCCCGAGCTCGCAGCCACCATCAACGGAGTTCTACCGGAAGAGTCAAACTGATTTGGATTGGCACCGGCAGAGATCAACAGCGGTGCAACCGCATCACTGATGTTGTAGGCAGCAGCATGCAGTGCCGTCATCCCATTGGCTGATGCCATCGTGGGGTCGGCACCATGCTTCAGGAGCAACTCTACCATCGCACTGTCGTTAGCGATCGATGCTACCATCAATCCCGTAATGCCATTGCCGTCCTGCTCGTTCACATCTGCGGAGCCGGCAACTAACAGGGATGAAACGCGATGAGCATCACCCGTAGACACGGCTTCAACAAAGGCTTGTGCATGCACAACCGGAACAACGCCATACACTACACACAGCACACACATCACAACAGCAAGGCGAACAACGATCATACTGCTATAGCCCCTGCCGCTGGAGGAAGATCCCCTTGTCTACCTTCGCAAAGAAGTCTTGGTAGAACTTCATGTCATCGATGGTATAGACCTCTGCCTGCACGCCGTTGTTATCGAGGATTTTTGCCAGAAAATTAGCCCGTACGCGAGAGCGTTTGCCAATCTCCGATACGTTGATGCTGACCTCGATCACCTTGAACTTGTTGTACCTGCTATCAGTAGTCGTCGACGACCTTTGCGAAGACGACCGTCCCTTGGTTCGAAAGATCTGATTGAAGATCTCCTCCCACGCATCGCTATTGTTGGCCGTTGTTGATGAACGGGTTCCACCCGATAGCTGAAGCTCCTTCGTTGCCGTAAGAAGGCCGAGGTCGATTACCGCATTCTTGACCACAAAACCGTCGTCCTGGAGAACGTTCAGCACCGCTTTCATCACAAGTTTTGTGTCGTTGGTGTCGAATTCTCGCGTTTGAAATTCCCGCACCTGTAGCTGGGTTTTCGGTGCTGGAGTTTGACGCGGTCCGTTGATGATGGTACAGGCCGATACCCCGACTGCTACAACCATCACAACTATCAAGCGTTTGAACACAGAGATTCCCTTCCTTAGAACTTGCTCTGGTGGTAGGTGTACGAGTCAACCTTCATATCGGTGCTGAAACGGATCACCACCGTAAGCGTTCGTTGTGTGGTGCTGCTTGCACCCGATCGATTGGAAAACCCACCAAGAATCAGGAATAGAGAGTTTTGAGACTCCGAGTAGGAGGCCTCGGTGGCAATCTTATCGTACACCCACGTTTCACGCTCGTTTTCATCCCGCGTTACAATGTTGGGCGACCCAAGTGCCTCGGCAACTTCAGCACCCGACATTCCCTTGCGGATCTCTTTCTGAACCACACCGACGGTCATCTCCCGTTCCCGAGTAGAGGTCAGATCGTTGCGGTTGTCCTGTACCGTGCGACACGACGGTACCGTGGTAGCAAGAACTGCGATACAGACAAGGATCAAAACGACTGGTTTCATAGTGCGTCCACAATAAAAGCAATGGTACAATTCTACGGCATCAGAAGTGACCAATCAGTCCAAGATTGAACATCACGAAGTGTGGTGACGGTACGGACCGTTGCTCGATTGTATAGGAACCGGCGTCCAATTGATAGGCCGGAACAGCAACTGTGGTGCTGCCCATGTATCGAAGCCGGAGGTCTACGGCCACCCGTTCCACCTCATCAGGAATCGTGATAATGTCCGCAATGGTGATCATCATCCCGGCGCCGATGCCGTAAATCCAACTGGCGTTGGTTTCGGGCTGTGGTCCAGTATAGATCGTCCCGGAAGATTCATTGTGTGGACGAATCTCCGCTGAGGTTGAAAACAGTGAAAAGCCCCCTACCCCTTCCACATAGGGGAAGAATCTGTTCATGAGGTTGGGCTGAAAACGCACACCAACCGTGATCGGGATCTGAACATTCTGGGTCTCGAGGCGGTATTCCGTTCGCTCGTAGGCGCTGCTACCCATAAAGTTGACAGCAAACTGCGCGGTAATTGCCACAGGTACAGGGTCCAAGTAGTACGCCACATCGAAGGCCAACCCATACCCTACCGACGGCGCATCCAGATTCTGATACGCCAACCGAAGAGAATCCTGTGGATTCACCACCATAAAATTGAGGCCGAACATCCATGGCAGCGGCTGATCCTTGAGGTAATCAATCGTTGCCTGATCCAGGGTGTCGGGTACGTCGGAGGTTGTTTGCTGGGCATGTGTCAGCGAGCCGACCAACACCCATGCCACAAGGACAGCTATGGATTTCCTGAGCATTCTCACTTCACAAGATCGTGCAAGAAAACGAAAAAACAGCGCCGTTTTACGATGTGGTTACCCCACCCACATCACCACACCATAACGTGCAGAAACGTTACGCGCCTCGGAGTTTTGCTCTCGATTTCGGGGGGAATCCATATGAATCGACGAACAGCATTGTCGCTGTTGGGTTTGGGAGCAGCATCTCTGGCGATCGGACTACAACCCACACTGGCCGAAACATCCACGGCAGTATGGGCGTGTTGGATTGGTCATTCTACCGTACTGCTCCGGTTGGGGTCCACATGGGTGCTGACAGATCCACTGCTGTTTGATGCCTATGGTGTGAATGTCCTAGGGATGACGCTCGGTCCCCGTAGGATCATACCCCCAGCGATTACGATCGATCGCATGCCCCGTCCAGATCTGGTGTTGTTATCGCATGCGCATATGGATCACATGGACCGCAGGACACTTACCGCACTAGCAGATCGGTTTCCCGGGCAGATCGATGTCATCGCGGCAACAAACACCGCCGATGTTATCAACGATCTTCCGTGGAGGAACCTCAACGAAATGGACTGGGGTGAACGGGCATCGGTGCATGGCATTGAATTAACTGCTCTTCGCGTTCAGCATAACGGCGCACGGATGCCGGGAGAACCCTGTCGATCGCAAGGTTTTCGTAAGACCGGCCGCAGCTACAATGGATACTACCTGAACTATGATGGTCGTGGGCTGGTGTTTGCTGGCGACACCGCCTACACAACGAACTTTCGTGATGTGGTGGGTCCAGTGCATCTAGCGATGATGCCAATTGGCGCCTACGGTTCGTGCCGAGATGTGCATTGCACTCCGGAGGAAGCCATGGCGATGGCTGAGATGATGGGGGCTGAATCGGTGATGCCCATTCACCATAGTACCTTCAACCAACTCGAAGAGCCCCTTACCGAACCCCTTGAACGACTGCGAACCGTTCAGGTACACTCACCCGAGCTATCCGTGGTTGCTACCAGACAGGGCGGGACGTTTCAGGTGTAGAGACTGTAACTTGTGTCATGGTATCCATGACATCCCCCTTGGCAGATCGTATGCGCCCCACCACCATCGACGAGGTGGTTGGTCAGGAGCACCTCCTCGGAGAAGGAGGTCCACTCCGCCGGTTTGTAGAACAGGGAACACTCCCATCGATGATTCTCTGGGGGCCCCCAGGTACCGGAAAGACGACGATTGCCCAAGCAATCTGTACCTCCGCAGGGGTGAAGATGGAGCGCCTCAGCGCCATCGAATCGGGGGTCAAGGATCTGCGAGCCGTGATTGAGCGGGCAGCGGCAGTGCCGTTGGATCCGCGCAGGACGGTGGTGTTTATCGATGAGATCCACCGATTCACGAAGGCACAGCAGGACGCCCTGCTCCATGCTGTTGAACGGGGTGTCATCACGCTCATCGGCGCTACAACGGAAAATCCCAGTTTCGAGGTCAATGCGGCGTTGTTGAGTCGGTGTCATGTGTACCGGTTGCAATCGCTAACGGATGACCATCTCCGGCAGATCATCCAAAGGGCGTGTAAGACCGACGAACAACTGTCTTCGATGAACGTGGTGGTAGAGGATTGGCCAGAGCTCCTGTTGTTGAGTGGTGGCGACGCACGGACTGCGCTCAATGCCCTGGAAACAGCCGCCTCGATCGCCGAGCCACATCACGACGGAGAGCGACGCCTCACTGCCGATGTACTGCAACGAGCTGTTCAACGCAAACTTGCCCGATACGACCGTGCCGGTGATTCACACTACGATACCGCATCGGCACTGATCAAGAGCATGCGCGGCAGCGATCCCAATGCGGCCCTGCTCTACCTGGCGATCATGATCGATGCCGGTGAGGATCCCCTCTTCATCGCCCGGCGGTTGATCATCTTTGCCAGCGAGGACATCGGGAATGCCGATCCGCGGGCCCTACCCTTAGCAACCGCTACGTTTCAAGCGATCGAGCGGATAGGAATGCCAGAAGGTAGGATTCCTCTGGCGCAGTGCGTTACGTTTCTTGCCAGCGCACCAAAGTCCAATGCCTCCTACCTGGGTATCGCTGCAGCCGTGGAGGCACTTCAACGCACCGGTGTGACTACCATTCCCCTGCACTTACGTAACGCACCAACCCAGCTGATGAAGAACGAAGGGTACGGCAAGGACTATACCTACCCACACTCCGCACCAGGACACTTCGTACCCGGGGCAGAGTACTTCCCGCCAGAAGTACCGCCAATGACGTTCTATCAGCCGGATGGGCAGGGGGCTGAGGCAGCGGTATTGGAACGGTTGCGCCAGTGGTGGCCCGAGCGTTATCGCTGAGTAGAATCGGAATCCGACTCCGACTCCGACTTCCGAAGTGCTTCGCGCTTCTTAGCCTCACGTGCTCTCCGTTCCCGTCGAAGCTTGTTGAAGTCGATACTCTCGCGAAGTGTCACACCCTCGCGAATGTGGCCCCGCTCACGGATAATGGCCTCGGCCGTAACGTAGCGGGTTTTATCCGGCAGGCCACCGCGTACAACATGCGGAATCTGGGAAATCGGAATCAACGCTTCTTCCACCGCCATGGGATCTTCCGGAAGGTCTAATTCGATGTCGCGGTTGCTGGTCAGGTCTAGCCATGGGCCGCCCTTTTTCCGGGTGAAATCAAACACGTCGATGATGAGCACGGGAGTGCCCGTCATCGGGATAATGCGACGCGTTTCCTTGTTCACCGCCCCGCGATCCACCCACTTATACAACCACTCTGCATCGGCCAAGAACTGACGCACACAGCTGTGGGACACCGGCCGGCCCGGCATGTCAAACTGATGAAAGGCGCTGCCGGCATATAAGTGGAAATTGACCGTATAGGGAAGGATCCATGTGGAGTCTAACGAACTCTTCCTGAGGCGATCTATCCAATTCACGGCATATCTGCCGGGAAGTGTCGGCTTGCGTTCTTCACCGGAGTTTACGGCAGAAAAACGTACCAGCTTACCATACTCGTAGCACGCATAGGACTGCATGGCATTGGAGATCAGTACGATCTTGGGAAGCGTGTCAGCTCCGGCGTAGTAGGCCGGAAACACGGAATACGCACGGAGGTCCTCCATGAGGGTATCCGGAATCAGAACTGTGTCGCCCATGCGAACGTAGTGAATGTCCTTCCGGTTCACTGTTGTGAAGGCACGGTAGTTGACCCAGTTACTATCTGTTTTTCGAAACCTCCGGCGGATGCTGTCGAGGTCGTGTTTACTCGCAACCGTGAAGCGCTCGTACCGGATGTGTGGGAATACCTTGCGCAGCGAGTCGGTGTATTGCTCGCCCATCGTTTTCCGCACTGCGCGAACCGAATCCTTGCGAACCGAATCCCTCTGCTCGGCCGACAGGGGTACCGTTCCTGCAGAACCATCGGATTGGAGGTCGCAACCGGTAAGTCCGGCTGCGAACATCACCGGAACAATAAACCACAGAAAGGCGTGCGACTTCATATTTTTCCGAATGAAGAGAATCGTTCTCGGTCTTACGGTAGCGGTGGTTGGGTTACTGGCTGGATGTTCAACGGAGAAGGTCGACGTGCCGGAACAACGCAGGGAGCCAGTAGCAAGCGCTGTGCCGATTCGTACTGCACACGTTGTTGCCACATATCCGCACGACGAGCGTGCCTTCACTCAAGGCTTACAATTCCATCAAGGACAGCTGCTGGAGAGTGTTGGGCTTAACGGTTCGTCCGCACTGCGCTTGGTTGATTTAGTAACTGGTAAAGAGCTGCGTCGTGTACCCCTAGGAGATGAGTATTTCGCTGAGGGTTTAGCACTCGTAGGTGATCGCATATACCAGCTCACCTGGCTAAATCAACGCTGTTTCATCTATGATGCCAGCACCTTCAATCGCATTGATAGCATACCCTATCTTGGAGAGGGGTGGGGTCTAACTACCGACGGCAAACTACTGTACATGAGCAATGGAACGAACCTGATTACTGTTCGCGACCCTGCAGACTTTAGTGTTATTCGTGTCTTGAGTGTTACCTACAATGGATCCGTTCAGAGCAGCCTGAACGAACTGGAATGGATCAATGGTAGGATTTGGGCTAACGTGTGGAAGACGGACAGTTTTGTTTGCATCAATCCAGAAACTGGGGCGGTGGAAGAATTGATAGACCTCACTACCGTGTACCCACAAGCCAATCGCACTCCAACGGCCGATGTAATGAATGGCATCGCCTATGACAGCACTACAAACGCGATCTACATTACAGGAAAGCATTGGCCGTATCTCTTTCAGGTAGATATTCGCTGACAACCGTCCCAAACCACATCCATAGCAGTACGGTGAAAACCCAGCCCATCAATCGGCTGGCTTCTTCACCCACTACTCTATGGAGGTCGCTATGCGATCTGCACTCGGGTTGCTGTTTGTGGTTGCAATGTGTGCCACCATTGGGACAGCCCCATCACTTCTCGCCCAACCACCCAGCTTGGTGGTTCAGTTTCCCCGCGACGGTCTGGTTGATGTGTCCAACCAACCTGTCATCACCGTAACCTGTGCGGATTCTCTTCTTCCGGAGAGCATTTCGTTTGGGTATCCGGATCATACGGTAGGGGGCTTATCGGTTCCCACGGTAACCCTTGTGGAGGATCAGGGCCCCGGCACACCCCTGCACGGGCGCTATGCCTTGGTGGATCACCACACCCTGACATTTCGCCCGTATCACCTTGCTGCCAACACCACATACCGCGTAACTGTAAGTGGTGTAATGGCTTACGTAGCCCGACCCATTGCCGGCCCCGTAGTCCTTCCGGAGGTCACCTGGCGATTTACCACAGCTGCGGAGATCCCCCGCTACCTATCGACCACACTCGATAAAGCCCCCTACCTCGGCTGCAAGGAGCCGATAGACATCCATTTTTCGGGTGATGTTGCACGTGGGTGGGAGCACCCGGAGCGACTCGTTAGGGTGTATGATGTAACAAATCAGGCTTTTTCGGCCCCCATCTCGTGCCCTGTTGAGGTGAGAGGTTCCTCGATGCGTCTGCTGCCCCCGGACGGTGGGTGGCCCCCAGGAGCCCTCGTGAACCTCGTGGTGGACCCCTCCTCGCATACGGGCGACCCCCTGGACCGGCACGAGATCCTCTCACAGGTGCGATCGGCTGGAAGGCTTGATTTCAGTGTGATTGAGAAGGATGGCGACACGCTGCCGGATGATCTGATTGCCATGTACGACAGTCTGGATCGTACAATCACGGCCGGGAACTACTCTCTGGCCACACTTCTGGCCCCACTGGAATACCAGCGTGGGTTATATCGGTTTGTGGGGTGGAAAACACCGGTTGAGAACCTAAATCTAGAGACCCATACCGATGTAACAATTTCATGTGATCTGTTACTTGCGAAGATCCCTATTACCGCGATCGTTGACAAGATCGATTCGATCTCTATGACGATCGTAGCGGGGGATGGTGGTGTGGTTGAGATCTATGATCAAGCAGATAATCTGCGTGCCCGAGTAACTGACACCCTTGTACTCGGCTTTGGACCGGAAACAGCGAGCATGCGGCTTGTTGCACGGCCCGACAGCAGTTATCGCTTTGCAGCGTGGTCTGCCCCCTCCTCCATTCTGCACGCCAGCCCCTCCCCCGCGATCGTCGTAAACCTGCCTCTGGCTCAACATCTACAAGCCGTCCAAGCCGCTACTGGACGCAACACCGTCTTGACGCCGGGTTTTACCCCCAACGTAAACCCCAACAATCCCACCAACAGTCCCATTGGCGAGCAGTATCGCCTTGTGGCGTCGATCACAACGCCAAACCCGGAACCAGGCTACGACCATCATGACGGCGCATTCTTCACCACTCGCCGAGAATTCGAGGATGTTAAGACGCGGACTGAGGAGGTCTGCATCCAAGCACAGCCATGTTGGCAAATCATCGGCTACACCATTACCGCCAGTGGGACCACCGTCTGGATTGATCCGGCAAACGATCTCTGCGTAACGGCCCCCCTGACCAGTCCAGAGAATGCCATCATCTTCTATATCGAGCGGAAGCCCATCCTGCTGAGGATGGAGCACATCGTGATGAACACCGATGATCCCAACACACGCATCATCGGCCGACGGCCTCGCAGCGGAGAATACGTAGAGGTTTCGCGACGAGTGAAAAGCGTGACAGGAACAGATCACTGGGAGCGGCTTGTCTCGACAGTATGCGAGGACAATCAGCGCGTTGCCTATAACCTCTATGAGTTCCGTTGCGGTGATGCCGTACGATTTACCTGCAGAACCTTTACGCAGCGACAGCTACTCTGGAGGTTCTTTCAGGATCTGCCTGGATACGTGATTCCAACACTTGTGTCCTCGAACGAGACGGTAAGCGTGTACCAGTTGGTGGTCGACGAGCCATTGGCCCTCTTTATCGGTACCACGTGTGCTGGAAACCCGCTCCAAGAACGGGAAATCCGTCTACGAGCCTGCTTCCGTCAGGACTTCGGAATCGAAGCAATTGGCATGACGGTACGTGTCCGCAATGGTTCAGACCGGTCGAAGGCAACGTGGGAGTTCCGGTATCGTGCGCCCGAACAACTGCGCGAACGTGAAGAGGATGAGCCCTTTGGGGGACGGCACATGGAGTACATCCCAAACTTCGGGGCGGAGATCAAGGTGGTGTTTACACAACCGGTCGACGTCCGAACCCTCTACAACCGCGGTGCCATGGTGTCGTCCAGGGGGAACATCCTCCCAAATGATCCCTCGATGACACCGCTCGACCACACGTTTTACACGTATAACGACGAGCACGTCTCATTTGAGCCGTTAGACGGTCGGCTACCCACAACCCTCGTCTTTCGGCTCTGCGACCCACAAACCAGCCCCCGACAGCAAACCCTGTATGGTGGCGATAACATCCTGCGCCTGTTTAGCTCGATTACGTCTCTGGATGGCATACCTCTGCGTACAGACGCTAACATTCTCCTAAGCAGTATGGAGCTACCCCCATTGTTTGTGGAATGGGACCAAGTACGCTTCGACTACGACGGCGATCCGGACTTCCTGTTCCTGGAAAATGCCGGCGAGACCTACCACGTGCTCTATGGAGCAAACATCGCCAAGGACGGTTTCCACAACGTCCGCAGCACGGTTAAGAGAATCCCCATTTGCGATGAACAACAAGGCATTCCTCCCAACGAGTGCACTATTCCCTACTCGGATAAGGGCCCTGCTTACTCGTTTGGCAACCGTGTCGTGTTTGCCGAGCCAAACTGGATGGACCATGCCGACGTGCCTTGGCTGAACGTGGTGTCGTACGATGAGGACTGCAAGGACGTTGATGATTGCTTGATCAATCGCCTGCCGATGGTCCTAGACGATCTTGAGCAACGAATCGAGAAGTATCAGCAGCCCTACACGGGAGGCAACATCAGCAGTGAGCAGTTAGTTATGGAGCTGCTCGGTGTAGGAGTTACAGCCCTCCGCACAATCCTAACCCCCGACGAGGAAGATCAGCACTTGGGAGAGGCTACCTTCCTCGAGGGACGATCTACGATGTGGGGAACAAAGACGGCAACAGCACCATATGTCACGATTCGTCACTCCAATGCCACCTATCGATTTCGGTCACGTTTTCTTCCAATGAAGGCGGTAGTCCGCTAACTGTACCAGGAGGCACTATGAATAGGCTCTTCGCTACACTCCTCGCCACAGCAATGCTTGGTGTGGTCTCGATATCCGTGTGCTCAGCACAGGACCCCCGAAACTCAGAGTTTCGCTGCCAATTCTTCACCATCTCTGGATTGTCACAGCAGCAATTGGGGGCATGTCCGGACACAATCATCGTTGTTCTGGAAGATGGACTTGACGACCCGCTTCCGGAGAAGCATCCCAATGCTCCGTATAGCGTGCCCGGCAAGCTATATGCGAATGGCCTTAATGCCCCAAACACCGGTTATACCGAGTTTCCGGCTCATTGGATCATCGACCGATCTGCACGGAAGCTGTACATCATTCCCGACCAACGTCTGCAAGCCCGGGTTCCACCAAACCCCACAACAAACCCCGGAATCGTATATACGCTTCAGCTTGAATGCGGGTACTGGACGGGCGACACAACACAGAAAAACGAGTTCTTCTTTGATGTCAAGGACCGGCTTGGCATATCCACATGGGCGATGTCGCTCGAGGACTCCACTCGTATCACGCCCCTGATTGATGGGTTCGACTCCCTACTGAACTATCGCTTCACCATCATGGAAGGCGTGGAAATCTCGGCACCGTTGCGATCGGGAGACTGGGTGTTCTCTCATTGGTCGATGCCAGACTACCTGTCGCAGATCCGCGAGTTCAATCAGCCGGACTGGCGATCAAATGTGATTACGATCCAAGGAGGGTGCTGGCCAAGCATAACGTGGAGTGTTCCATTTCAAGCTTGGTATCTGCGACAGCCCGTATCCGCGGCTGATCCATCTTCCCGCTTCACGCTGCCGGAGATTCGAGGCCGTGAACATCATCTCGAAGTCCATGCCAACCCTGCCTCTGCGCCGATAACCCTTGTACAGGTTACCGATGTGCGCGGAGCTGTTGTTGTCCAACATCCGGTGCCACAGCCACAGCCTGTTACGTATATCCCCTGTACACTCAGTCCCGGAGTGTATTTCGTGCAGGTGTGGCGTGGTACCAGTGTGGTAGCGCTACCCTACTACCACCATCACTAACCCACCAACACCAACACCAACACTAACACCAAAAGAACCACCATGAAACTTGTACTTATGGTGCTGAGTACGGCCGTGCCGATACTCGCACAGATTGAACCATCGGGAGGTATAATGTCTCAGCCACTGCATCCCGGTCATACCGTGCGCATTGAGTGGGCCGACGACCTCCAGGCACCAATTGTAGACCTAGCGCTGTGGAACGGCGATACGCAGTCCGAAGAGGTGATAGCCACCGGACTCCCAGCAATGGCATCACCTCACGAGTGGGAGATTCCTGCTACCCTTCCGCCTGGAAACCACTACCGGTTTGTTGTTCGCGACCATACACAACCGCGCCGTGCGCTCCGAAGCCGAAGCTGGGTGCCCATTACACCGGCTCAGCCAATGGTTGCATCACTCGAACATCAGTCGGATCCACCAGGACTAACCATTCAACCCGCGCCAGCAGCAAACGATGTGACGCTTACGTGGCGCACGACAACAGCGGTGATGATCGAGATCTACGATACCAAGCAACAACGATTGGGATCATGGAATCTCCATCCTGGACAAACAAGCGTTCAGATCGACATCAGCGACCTACCCGTCGGCATCCATCATGTGCAGCTGCTCGGCCCAACGTCCGTGATTGCTACACAGATGCTACCGATTGTTCGCTGAGATTCCCGACAAGTTGATAGGCTACGCCTTTGCGCGGAATAATGATGCGTACTCCCGGTAAGCGATCGCGCACAGCCAGAGCCAGGGCGTCACAGGCCTCGGTCTCTCCGTGCGTGATCACCACGGCAGAGGGACGCACGTCACTGATGAAGTCTACCAGTGGGTCTCTATTGGTATGGGCACTGAATCGAAGCCGTTCGATACGACAGGATCGCTGCACGGTGCGTCCTGCAAGGTCGAACGGCTTCTGATATTCCGAATGCAGAACACTGTAGCCAGGGGTAGTAGGATCCTGGTAGCCGATAAAGGCAATACCGAACGAAGGTTCTCGGAACCACTCTAACGCCAGCCGATAGGATGCTGTGCCTTTGCTGAGCATACCCGAGGAGGCCACCACGATGGAGGGCTCCTTCAGGTAGTCGCCTTTTGCGAAGTGTCGCATCGGGAGGGACCGTTGAGGAATATCGCTGATTTCGAATCCAGGTTGGCGAACTGGTTCAGCATAGCAGTAGTGGTCGTACACCTTGTTCACCGCCACACCCATACCTCCCGAGTAGATAGGAAGGTGGGGAATGGTTCCTCTTCGCATCAGCCGATACAGCAGGGTGAGAATCTCCTGGGTTTTTCCCAGGGCAAAGGATGGGATCAACACCGACCCATTCGCCGCCGTCACACTGTTGATAAACGCAGCGAGCTTCTTCGTCTCTGTGGAATAGTCGATGGGTTCGCTGGCGCAGTTCGTTGCTTCTGTAATCACCACATCGGCATGGGTCCGCGGCAACTGAGCCCCCTTCATCACCTGTTGATCCAAAAACTGAACGTCGCCGGTGTGCAGGTAGCGGCGGCCCTGATGCTCGATCACTACACCAGCCGAACCAAGAATATGGCCAGAGGGGTGCAGGGATAGGCGCACATCGGAGCCCCCGGTGTATCCACGCATCAACGAGACTTCGGTGTAATCGGTTGCCGTAAACGATTCCCGAACGAGTTCGATCTGTTCCGGAGTATAGTATTCCAGGGCCTCGCGGGGAACGTGCCCGGTAACCTCCGAGCGCAACAGGCGGCCGCCGTTGTGCAGCATGATGTGTGAAAGGTCGCGCGTGGCTCGTGTCATGAGTGTCCGCACGTGGGGATAGCGCCTCATCACAAATGGAACACCACCAAGGTGGTCGGTGTGCGCATGGGTAACCACCAGAAGATCTACAGGCCGCCCTTCCAAGGCCTCCAGATCCGGAAATGCCTCGGCGGTACGCAGCCGAGGATGAAGCCCGGCATCAATCAGGATTCCGGTGCCATCCAGTTCCAGATAACACGCATTAGCACCGATTTCCTCGGCGCCACCAAGAATCATGAGTTCTGCCACGGGGCAAAACTAATGTCCGTAACTTTGCACCCCATTCCACTAGCGAGGCGACATGAACTCTCCGGAACCCTACAAGCCTATACATACGGTGCGGGTTGTCACGGCAGCATCGCTCTTCGACGGTCATGATGCAGCCATCAATGTGATGCGACGTATCATCCAATCCACCGGATGCGAAGTCATCCACCTAGGCCATAATCGATCGGTAGCGGAGGTGGTGGATTGTGCCATTCAGGAAGATGCCCAAGCGATTGCAATGACGTCCTATCAGGGTGGCCATGTGGAGTACTTCTCCTACATGCACGACCTGCTCCATGAGCGCGGCGCCGGACACATCAAGATCTTTGGCGGCGGCGGTGGCACCATCCTGCCATCGGAGATTGAACAATTGCATGCACACGGGATCTCCCGGATCTATTCCCCGGACGACGGCCGCGAAATGGGCCTACAGGGGATGATCAACGACTTGGTGTCGAAATCCGATATCGTGGTGCCAGACGTGTTTGGATCGTCGCTGGAACAAGCCGTGAAGGCCCGCAATCCCCTTGCCCTTGCGCAGGCGATCTCGGCCAGCGAGCACGGTCATACCGAGCGCCTCTCCTTCCTACAGGGTGTGCAGCGTGCTCCGGTGCTTGGCATTACCGGTACAGGAGGTGCGGGAAAGTCGTCGCTTACGGACGAACTCGTGCGTCGCTTTCTGGTGGACCAGCCCGATAAAACCATTGGCATTCTGAGCATCGATCCCTCGAAACGCAAAACCGGTGGTGCGCTGCTAGGCGACCGGATTCGCATGAACTCGGTGTACCATCCCAGAGTATACATGCGATCGTTCGCCACGCGTGAGGCAAACGTTGCCGTGTCGCGGCACGTCCACGATGCGATCGACGTGCTTTCCTATGCTGGCTTCGACCTGATTATCGTTGAAACGGCAGGAATTGGGCAGAGCGACTCTCAGATCACGAACATCGCCGAAGTATCCATGTACGTGATGACGCCAGAGTATGGTGCAGCTACCCAGCTTGAAAAGATCGACATGATCGACTATGCCGACATCATCGCATTGAACAAGTTTGACAAGCGTGGTGCTCTTGATGCTTTGCGCGATGTCAAAAAGCAGTATCAACGCAGTAGGGGGCTTTTCGATCGCTCACCGAGTGACATGCCTGTGTACGGTACGATTGCCTCCCAATTCAACGACCCTGGTACCAATACCCTGTATCGCGCCCTGATGGATCTTGTGATCGAGCGCTATGGTCTGTCGTGGGAGTCTGGATTTACCGTAACCGATGAGATGAGCGAGAAGATTTACGTCATCCCTCCCGATCGAACGCGCTATCTAGCGGAGATTGTTGACGAGAACAAGCGATATGATCGAAACGTAGCCATTCAAGCCGAGCGTGCCCGCGCTCTCTGGCAGTTACGGGGGGCTATTGAAACATTGAGCCAACCCACCACCTAGGACAACGACCATGAAGGCAACACTCCTCGTCCTCCTCGCCCTACTCGCCTTGGTGCTTACGGCTTGTCCAAGCACCAATCCCGACCCGGCAGCCGTGTCGCGTGTACAGGTGATCCATGCACTTGCTGGTGAACCGTCCGTGTTTGTAACGGCAAACGGGACAACCCCCATTGCTCGTAACCTTGCCTTTGGATCGTCGGGTGGATATTACGATCTCGCACCTGGGATCCAAACACTGGCTCTGTCGGGTAACGGTACCGACGTATGGATGAATCAGGATATCACAACCGATGCCGACTCGGTTTACACGTTGGTGGTGATTGGACGAACAACAACGTCGGTGTTGTTTTCGGATATCATCGAGCCCAATCCTGCACAAGCCCGAGTGCGATTCGTCAATGCAGCGCATGGGGTGTTCCGCGCAAACGTCATCACCAATATCGGACCGGCCGACTACCCCATTCCCGGGATGCAGAACGTGTTGTTTGGAACCTCGGGCATATCACCAAGTACGGGAAGCCCCTTTCTCAACCTTCCAGCAGGGAACTACGATCTGCGATTCACCGCTGATTCTTCGACCACTCTCCTGACTACCCTGCCCCAGCAAACGTTCGAAGCCGGAAAGATCTACACCTTAGTCCTGGCTGGTCGGCAGTCGGATGCTACCGTCCAAGCGTTTCTCGTGCCCCATCAGCAGGTACCTACACCATGAAAACAACCGTAGATGAAGCGATCGTTGCTCTTGAAGAGCGAGCTCGACTCCTGGAGTCGCAGCTCGATCACGAGGTTCGTGAGCTACTAGCAACGTGGGACAATAAACGCGCCGCCTATGAGGGCGAGGAGTTTGTCTACACCGTGCGCGGAAAAGAGATTCGTGTAAAGAATCATACCACCTCGCTCTCCCAAACCCGCATTCCCAAGATCGCCCTGCCGAAATTCAAAGACTGGGGCGAGATTGTGCGCTGGTGCATGCAAGAAAATGTACCCGGTGAGTTTCCGTACACTGCGGGCGTGTATCCGTTTAAGCGCCAGAACGAGGACCCAACACGGATGTTCGCCGGTGAGGGCGGACCGGAGCGCACGAATAAGAGGTTTCACTACCTGTCGCAGGGCATGCCTGCGGCTCGACTCTCCACTGCGTTCGACAGCGTAACGCTGTATGGGGAAAACCCGGATCGCCGCCCGGACATCTACGGCAAGATTGGAAATTCAGGGGTGAGCGTTGCTACGTTGGACGATGCCAAAAAACTGTATTCCGGCTTCGACCTCTGCGATCCTACAACGTCCGTGTCCATGACCATCAATGGTCCAGCTCCGATGCTGTTAGCCTTCTTCTTGAATGCTGCCATCGACCAGGAGTGCGAGAAGTACATCCGTGCGCACCATCTTGAAGCAGAGGTCGAGGAGAAGATCGCGACGATCTACAAATCCAAGGGTGTTGAGCGTCCGCAATATCGAGCTACTGATGGCAGCGAGGGATTGCCCACCGGCAATGGTGGATTAGGCTTGTTGTTACTGGGTGTTACCGGCGACGACGTCCTACCGGCTGACGTGTATGCTCAGTGCCGCGACAGAGCACTCCAAAACGTACGAGGTACTGTTCAGGCCGACATTCTCAAGGAAGACCAGGCCCAGAACACCTGTATCTTCTCAACGGAATTCGCTCTGCGTATCATGGGCGACGTTCAGCAGTACTTCATCGATGAGAACGTGAGAAACTTCTACTCCGTTTCCATCAGTGGTTACCACATTGCTGAAGCTGGTGCCAATCCAATCACGCAGTTGGCCTTCACCCTTGCCAATGGCTTCACCTACGTGGAGTACTATCTGTCACGGGGAATGAACATCAACGACTTCGCTCCAAACCTGAGCTTTTTCTTCAGCAACGGTGTTGATCCGGAGTACTCCGTGATTGGACGTGTTGCCAGGAGGATATGGGCAAAGGCCATCAAACTGAAGTATGGTGGCAATGAGCGCTCGCAGATGTTGAAGTACCACATTCAAACGTCCGGCCGATCGCTACACGCCCAGGAGATCGACTTCAACGACATTCGTACAACGCTGCAAGCCTTGTATGCGATCTACGACAACTGTAATTCGCTCCACACCAATGCCTACGACGAAGCCATCACCACTCCCACAGAGGAGAGTGTTCGCAGAGCTGTGGCGATCCAGATGATCATCAACCGCGAGTTGGGTTTGGCCAAGAATGAAAACCCTCTCCAAGGCTCCTACATTATCGAGGAGCTGACGGATCTGGTGGAAGAAGCTGTCTATACCGAGTTCAAACGCATTGCTGATCGTGGCGGAGTGCTGGGGGCCATGGAGAACATGTACCAGCGGAACAAGATTCAGGAAGAATCCCTGTACTACGAAACCCTGAAGCATACCGGCGAGTATCCCATCGTGGGTGTGAATACCTTCCTAAGCTCGAAGGGATCACCAACGGTGATTCCCCAGGAGGTGATCCGATCCACCACCGAAGAGAAAGAGCAGCAGATCTCCAATGTGAAGGCCTTCGAAGAACGGAATCATGCTACGGCTCCTGCAGCATTGCACGATTTGAAGCACACGGCGATTCAGAACCAGAACATCTTCGAGGCACTCATGCAGGCAGCAAAGGTGTGCTCACTGGGTCAGCTGACGAATGCCTTGTACGAGGTAGGGGGCCAGTACCGCCGGAACATGTAAGTGGTTGAGCTGCACGATATCCAACAAGCGGCTCTGCGCATTGCACCGTACGTGCACCGCACGCCCGTGCTGTCATCGCGCACGATAAACGCAGCCCTCGGTGCAACGGTGCTGTTCAAGGCGGAAAACCTGCAGAAGGTTGGCGCCTTCAAAGCCCGTGGTGCAATGAACGCTGTACTTCAGCTCACTCACGATCAGATCGCACGCGGTGTAGTAACACATTCGTCGGGAAATCATGCGCAAGCTCTGGCCTATGCCGCGGGCGTTCGAGGGATCGCCTGCACAATCGTCATGCCCGAGAATGCTCCTCGGGTTAAGGTGGAAGCCACCCGCAGCTACGGAGCTGAGATTGTGTTTTGCGAGGGAACGCTCCAAGCACGCGAGTCGACGGTACACGACGTTATCGATCGTACAGGTGCCATGCTGATACATCCGTATGACAACGATCATGTGATTGCCGGGCAGGGTACGGCCGCATACGAGTTTCTCGATGACCTCCATACGATGAATGTGTCGCTGGACATCTTCATGGCCCCCGTGGGTGGCGGCGGACTGATGAGCGGTTCAGCCATTGCGGTACGCAGTATGCAACCAGCGGTGCAGATCATCGGCGTTGAACCCCACGAAGCCGATGATGCCACGATCGGCCTGGCCTGTGGTATTCGCCAGCCACCGAAGCCCCCTACCACCATTGCCGATGGTCTCCGAACGGCACTGAGTGACCGAACCTTTCGCTACCTCCAAGCCAACCACGTCCAGATGCATACCTGTAGTGAGGAGGCAATCCGAACCGGACTGCGCTTAGTGATGGAGCGCCTCAAGACCGTTATCGAACCAAGCGCAGCCGTAACAGTTGGAGTGATGCTCGAACATCCCGATCTTGTGCGGGGTAGAGTTGTTGGTGTGGTGCTTTGCGGAGGTAATCTGGATCTCCAAGGGACCATATGAAACCATTGCTGTTCGTAGGATTGATCCTACTTGTGACGCACGCACTTCCTGCACAGAATGGCGTTGCGGATTTAATGGCTGAGCGTACTGCGTTGCTGCCACCGGCGTCGGTTGTGAATCGTGTTCACGAGTCGATACGCCTTCCCTTGGGCTACTCTGCCGCACAGATGCAGTGGTACAAAAACGATCACCACCTACTTCGGACGGTGCAATTATCGTTTGAAAATGCCTGGAATCTTCCCCGTACATCGGGTCATCTGGCGGGACGAGCAGTACGGGGCTCAACCATGGCATCGCTGGTACAAACCGCAGCCTCGATGGTGGACGTCTCAGCGGGCCGGTTTCTGCCAGTTCGTCTGGACAGCGTAGCGGCAATGGATACCCTGTGGCATCCATCGCTTACTCAGGAACAACGCCGGCAAGCTGAAACACACTTTGCTTCGCTACCACCAGCCACGCGTTTGCTGGTTGTAAATGTTGTTCAGGCAGCCCTTGACGCTACCCCCTACATTCATCGGGCATTTCGCAGCCCGCTCTACGACAGTCTGTTTGCCGATCGCCGGCCCCTACTGGCGGCTGCTATGGCGCCATGGATTGAGGAACGCAGCGGTCAGTACGTCAGTACCGATCCCTTTGGCCTGGACGCACTCGGTGCCTTGGATATGGAAGCGCTCACGTTTGCCGGCGTGATCGTAACCTCACATCTGGACAGTGCTGTGACGCGCTGGCAGCGATCGTCGGTTCCCACAATTGCAACTGCGCCCGTGCAGCTACATACGCGAGCTGGATGGATCGTTTGTACCGGATCTGGCAATGATCGAATTCAACCCACGGTAACACCCCTGCTGGCGGTGATCGATGCAGGAGGTGATGATACGTATGTTGGCTCGGTAGCGTCGACAGCAACGCGTGGAGAGTTCCTGAGTATCGTGATCGACCGAGGCGGTAACGACACCTACGGATCTCTTACCGACACAGCATCCGTATGTGCAGCAGTACTTGGGATCGCTGTTCTGATGGATCTCGACGGAGACGACACGTACCGGTGTGGTTCGGTTGGCATTGCAGCCGCTGCGCATGGCATTGCCGTATTGACCGATCGGGCTGGAAATGACACCTACGTTCTGCAGGGTACATATGGCCAGGCGGCAGCAACAGCCGGTTTGGCAGTCATCAACGATGCAGCTGGGTCCGATACCTATACGTGTGCAGCAGAAGGCCAGGCCTATGCACAGACGCTCGGAGCTGCTCTTTTGGTAGATCGCGATGGAAATGATGAGTACGTGGCACGACTCGACGGTGCCCCAAGTGAGTTGTACCTAGGTCAGACTGTTTCGAGGGCACAAGGTGCGGCCTTCGGGCGCAGGGCCGATCTCGGTGACGGTACTTCGTTGGCTGGTGGAGTTGCGCTGTTGGTGGACGTTCAAGGAAACGACACGTACACTGCCGGTGCGTGGAGCCAGGGCTGTGGATATTGGTGGGGTATGGGAATGCTGGAGGACTGGAGTGGTAACGACACCTACATCAATGGGAAGTACTCGCTCGGAGCCGGCGCTCATTATGCCATTGGCGTCCAGGTGGACCTTCAAGGTGATGATCAATACAACGTGGGCAACCCTAACGTCGTGAATCAGTATCAGGGCCACGCACGTGATGGAAGCATTGGCGTAAGTATCGACGGTGCCGGTAACGATCAATACACCTTCCGCAGTCACTGTGGTGGCAGTGCAGATCTCTGCAGTATTGGTCTGTTTTGGGATCGCTCCGGCGATGATGAGTACCTCATCGACTACGTGCTCGTGGGGGAAGCCAATGGATGGGCCGATACACCTCCGTGCGGCACCACCACGCGAAACGCCCCTTCCTATACGTATCGTGACGATCTGCCGAGTATCGGGGTGTTTATCGACGGTGTAGGGGGCGACACCATCGTGTGGGAAGGAGAGCTCTCCACCCATCAGGCTTCGGTTCGCCTTGGTTTTTCGGCTCAGTGCGAGGATGTGACGGCACGCTGATTTCCGTAGTTTTGTGGTTCCTGCGCACACCGTGCACACTGTTGCAGAAAGCATGACACCATCCTACGAAGCCGTCATCGGACTTGAAGTTCACGCACAGCTGAAGACCAGCTCCAAGGCCTTCTGCTCGTGCTCGGCCACGTTTGGCGCTAAGCCCAACGTGAATACGTGCCCTGTGTGCCTTGGTCACCCGGGGACCCTTCCGGTTCTGAACGAGCATCTGGTAACGTTTGCCGTTCGCATGGGGCTTGCTACACACTGCTCCGTTCGGCCTACCAGCACGTTTTCGCGGAAAAACTACTTCTACGCCGACTTGCCTAAGGGCTACCAGATTTCCCAGTACCAAGACCCCATCTGCTACGATGGTCACGTGGAGATCGAGGTTGATGAGTCCACAACGAAGCGGATCGGTATTACCCGCATTCACATGGAGGAGGACTCCGGTAAGAGCATTCACGACCTGGATATCGACACACTGGTCGACCTCAACCGGGCCGGAGTACCACTGATTGAGATCGTATCCGAGCCTGACATCCGCTCGCCTCGGGAGGCCTACCTCTACCTGCAGCAGTTGCGGCAAACCCTGATGTACTTGGACATCTGCGACGGTAACATGGAGGAAGGCTCACTTCGATGCGATGCGAACGTATCCGTTCGGCCGGTGGGCCAGCAGGCGTTTGGAACCAAGACCGAGGTGAAGAACCTCAATTCGTTCCGCAATGTTGAGAAAGCCTTGGAATACGAGATCCAGCGCCAAATCTCCCTCATTTTGGAAGGGGGCTCGGTGGTGCAGGAAACCATGATGTGGGATGCCGGGGCGCAACAAACGCGAGTAATGCGCAGCAAGGAGCAGGCGCACGACTACCGATACTTCCCCGAGCCAGACCTGCCTCACGTCAAGGTCACGGAAGAACTCTTGGAGGAACTCCGTAACACGCTGCCAGAGTTGGGCTTACAGAAGAAAAACAGATTCCGTACCCAATACGGCCTACCTGCCTATGACGCCGGCATTCTGGTAGAGGACGCAGCGTTGGCCGCCTACTATGAGGCAGCAGTGGGCCACCTTCGGCAACCATCGGCTGAAACCTATAAGCAGGTCTCCAACTGGATCATGACGGAGGTACTCCGTGTGATGGGCGAAAAGAAAGTCGCCATCAACGAGGTTGGGCTAAGCCCCCTACAGCTTGCATCTCTGGTGAACGTCGTGGCCGATGGTGTGATTTCGAGTAAAACAGCGAAGGATATCCTGCCCGAGCTGTATGCGTCCGAACACACGGCTGATGAGATCGTAGAAGCACAAGGATTGCGGCAGATGTCGGACGAGGGCGCTCTCCAGGCCATTGTGGACGACATTTTGGCAACGAACCCCGAAAATGTTGAGAAGTATCGCGAAGGAAAGACTAAACTACTGGGCTTCTTCGTGGGACAGGTTTTGAAGGCCACCAATGGAACGGCGAATCCGACGATTGCCACCGCACTCATGAAGGCGGCACTCGACGGACCGTTGGACAAATAGGAGGAACCTCTATGCCGATTACACCAACCACCTGGATCTGGAAGAACGGTACATTCATTCCGTTTGCCAAGGCAACAACCCACGTCCTTTCGCATGCACTCCACTACGGCACCTCGTGGTTCGAGGGTATCCGGGCATACGATACAGCTCGTGGCACCGCCCTGTTTCGGCTTTCCGAACACATGATCCGGTTTCATCAGTCCCTGAAGATCTACCGCTCTGTGATTCCTCACAGTGTAGAGGAACTCAATACCGCAACCATCGAACTACTCCAAAAGAATCGGCTGTCGCGTGCCTACGTACGACCCTTTGCCTTTCGGGGCTACGGAGATATGGGTGTGTATGGCCTGCGCAATCCGCTTGAGGTATTCATTGCGGCGTGGGATTGGGGTGCCTACTTGGGAGACGATGCTGCCGACCAGGGCGTTGACGTCTGCGTCTCCACATGGAACCGCATCGCCCCGAATGCAATGCCATCAACGTCCAAAGCTGCCGGCAACTACATGAATTCGCAGCTCGTGAAAATGGAGGCCATCGAAAATGGCTATGCCGAGGGCATCTGTCTGGATGCGTCAGGAAACGTGGCAGAAGGCAGTGGGCAGAACTTGTTTGTGGTGATCAATGGCGAGATTATCACGCCTCCGGCAGCAACGTCCATCCTGCCGGGAATCACCCGCGACACGGTCTTTACCCTTGCTGAACAGTTAGGGTACCACGTGCGTGAACAAAACCTGCCTCGGGCGCTGTTGTATACGGCGGATGAAATGTTCCTCACGGGCACGGCAGCCGAAATCACACCGGTGTGCTCGGTGGACCGCATCGCCGTTGGCAAGGGCTCCGTGGGGCCGGTGACACGAAACATCCAAAAAGCCTTCCACCGTGTTACTGTACAGGGCAACGACCCTCATGGTTGGCTCACGTTTGTACCGGCCGGGAAGAAGGCTGCTCCCTCGAAACGATCACAACGATAACTACGCGACCATAGAAAGAACCGAAGATGGCAAAACCAGCAAGTAAGGCCAAGAAGGCACCGGCCAAAACAGCAGCCAA
>CAZBOW010000005.1:17703-45226 GCA_964493635.1 uncultured Hyphomicrobiales bacterium | reverse complement strand
GCCAAAACAGCAGCCAAGGCAGCAGTTGATACTCCAGCACCATTCGACGTGAGCGGATACTCGAAGGAGACCCTCATTGACTGGTACACCACACAGGAACTGGGACGCAGACTAGATATCAAGGCTGCGAACTACCTGAAGATGGCCATGGGCTGGTCGTACCATGCTCCGTTTGCCGGTCACGATGGTATCCAACTGGCCATGGGTAAGATCTTCCGACAAGGCACCGACTTCCTGTTTCCGTACTACCGGGACATGCTTACGTCGCTGGCAGCCGGAGTAACGGTCGAGGAGATCATTGCTAACGGACTAAGCAAGGATGCTGATGTTGCTGGCGGTGGAAGGCATATGTCCAACCATTTTGCAAAGCTGTCGGTAGGTCTTCAGAACTCCTCATCGTGCACAGGCAACCACTCACAGCAGGCTGTAGGAACTGCACGAGCAATCAAGAAGTACAACGGCTCGGAGGTGGTGTTCTGCTCCACAGGCGACTCGACCACGTCCGAAGGGTACTACTACGAAGCCGTCAATGGTGCAGATCGTGAACGCCTTCCCATCGTCTTTGTCATTCAGAATAACAAGTACGGTATCTCTGTACCCGTTCGCGAGCAAACGGCTAACGAGAAGGTCTCCGATAACTTCCGTGGCTTCTCCAACCTCAAGATCATTGAGTGCGATGGCCGTAACCCCATGGACAGCTATCGTGCGATGAAGGAGGCGGTGGACTACTGTACGTCGGGTAAGGGGCCTGCCATGGTCCACGCCGATTGCGACCGCATCGGCTCGCATTCAAACTCCGACAACCACACGCTGTACCGTACCGATGAAGAGATCGAGGCAATGAAGCAGCGTGATCCGCTGCCTCGGATGCGCCAGGCGCTGATTGCGGCCGGCATTCTCACAGAAGAGCAAGCCAAGGCCATCGAAGACAACAACAAGAAGATCATCAACGCCGCTGCCGATGCTGTTGAGCCCCTTGCCGACCCTGCCCCAGAATCCTACATTGATTTCGTGCTGCCTCCGGCTGTGATCGACTACAACGACACCTCCGAACTGCATGCACGGCCCGCTGCTGATGCCCCGGTTGTTACGCTGCGCGAGGGGATCAACTCGGCGATGATCGAGGAGTTTCGACGGAACCCGAACACCTTTCTCTTTGGTCAGGACGTGGCCTCGTTCAAAAAGCAGGGCATCTTCAACGTGTGCAAGGGCATGTTGGATGAGTTCGGCAACGACCGCGTGTTCAATGCACCGATTGCCGAGGACTTCATCGTTGGAACTGCCAATGGTATGACACGCTATCGCGACGACATCCGCGTAGTGGTCGAAGGAGCCGAATTTGCCGACTACTTCTGGCCGGCAATGGAGCAACTCATTGAGTGCACCCACGATTACTGGCGCACCAAAGGCCAGTTTTCGCCGGCAATGGTGATTCGCCTAGCATCCGGAGGATACATCCAAGGTGGCCTGTATCACTCCCAGAACCTCGAGGGAACGTTTACCACGCTTCCGGGTCTGCGCGTGGTGATGCCTGCCTTTGCCGATGATGCCGTTGGACTCATGCGCACAGCTATCCGCTCCCGCGGAACCACCATGTACCTCGAACCGAAGTTTCTCTACAACTACCGTCCTACGTCGGCCCCCATGCCTCCGGAGGACTACCTCGTACCATTTGGGAAGGGTCGTGTACGCCGGGAAGGTACCGATGCAACCATCGTAACGTATGGCACGGCGGTTCACTGGAGTCTGAAGGCAGCCGAGACTCTAGCACAGGAGGGTAGGTCCATCGAGGTCATCGACTTACGTTCACTGGCCCCCTGGGATAAGGAACTGGTATTCGAGTCCGTGCGTCGAACGGGTCGGTGTGTGGTAGCCCACGAAGACAAGGTTACCGGTGGTTTTGGTGGCGAGATAGCCTCGTCGATCGGGCAGGAGCTATTCCGGTATCTGGACGCACCCGTGGCACGCGTGGGATCGAAGGATACACCGGTGGGCTTTGCCAAGACGCTGGAAGCCGCCATCCTGTTAACAACCGAAGATATCGAGCAGGCTGTTCGACAAACGCTCGCATTCTAAGCGGTATTCTACATGTGAAATGTGTGGAGGGGGCTTCACACTTCGCTGAGGCCCCCTTAACTCCCCGATCGATATGGAGTTGCCAAGCAACCGTCGCAAATTTCACTGCTTGTGTATTCCTGAAGCCTCCGATATATTTGCGTCTTCACATCCGTGGGCATAGTGTGCCCTGACGGACGTGTTGCTTACATACGTGTTCGCGCATCACGCGCGAAACAACTTTTAGAGAACGTAGAGAACAACCTAGACAACTATGCTTTCAGAGCAGCAATCAAGTGACTTCGAGCAAGTAACCGGCGGCACATCCGACGCTCCAGGCTGGATGCAGTCCATGCAGCAGCAGTGGAAGATGTACGCGGGCATCATTGCCGTTGTTGTGGTCGGTGTGGGTGCCGCATGGTGGTACACATCGTCGTCCGATGAAAAGAATGCCGCCGCAGCCGCAGAACTTGCACGCATTCGCAGTGCGTTCGAAGCCGGTCAGTTCGAACAGGCCTTGAGTGGTGAGGGTGTAATGGTAGGCGATCAACAGGCCAAGGGTCTGAAGAGCATCGCCGACTCCTACGGCTCCACACCTGCTGGCCAGGTGGCAGCACTCCTTACCGGCAATAGCTTGGCGAATCTTGGAAAGTTCACCGAAGCGGAACCCTACTTCGCGACTGCACGCTCCAGTACTGCCTTGATTGTTGAAGTTGGTGCTATTCAAGGACTTGCATCGTGCATGGAGGCAGCGGGCAACCATTCCGGCGCCGCCGAATTGTACATGGAAGCTGCAAAACGGGCAGTTGATACCGGTTTGGAGCCGGTTTGCTACCTCAAGGCGGCTCTGTGCTTCGAAGCGGCAAAGGACACTAAACAGGCAGCGGATGCCTACACTACGATCGCAAAACAATACGAAACATCGGAGGTTGCTCCTCAAGCCAAAACGGGTCTCGCCAGGCTTGGCATGGCAATTGATTAGTGTAAGGCTGGCATTGTGTGCCCTTTTGCTGTTCTACCCCACATGATGGGGTTGAACCATGTGCAGAAGGCACTATCACAAAGAAGAACATGATTCTAAATACAGATCAAAGACATAAGGTTTTTACAACTGGAGGTTGTATGCAACGTTGGTTTCGTCTCAGCAGCTTGCTGCTAGTGTTGACTGCCGCGTTCTCAGTGGCTCAGGCCCAAGTAGAAGTGCGTGGTAGTCTTCCACCGGGCGAGGTGCGCATTTTCGTGCGTGACTCGATTTACCGGATTAGCGGCACGTACACGATTGGCGGTACCCTGGTCATTGAACCAGGAACGCGAGTCGAGTTTATGCCGAACGGCCGTCTGATCGATTCGACCGGTGGTCGGATCATCGCTGACGGTCGCGCCTCGGCAACCTATAACGCCAATGCGGTGAATCCGCTGGTCGCCCCCTACACGGGATACGACGATCCAGCGTACTTCGCAGCTCCTGGCGTTCTCACGTCGAATATCGCCGCCGAACCGACGATTCATGCGTCGAACTACGGCCAGGTATTCCATGTAGATATGGATGACAACAATCCAAATCTTCAGAACCTGACGCCAGCGGAAGCTATCGTGTATTACGCAGCCCGTTTGAACATGGGTGGTGTGATCTCAGCAATCCGTTTGAACCCATGGTTCCGTGAGAAGGCAGGAAGCGACATCAACGTGTCGCAAGCACGTATTACCTTCATCGCTGGAGACGTGAACAACTTCTCCCGCGAATGGGGTCATATCATTGTACTGCCTGGTGCCAGTGCAGCCTTTTTCCGCGATGTTGACTTCGTGAACTTCCGCAAGGACACCACGGTAGACAACGAACCGGTATACCTGCAAAACGTGTCGGGTAACTCCTTCACACGTGCTCAGGCCGAGGCCGCAAACAACACGCTGATTAGCGAAACAAATGGTAGCGGTGGTGCTCTTACAACCTACTCGGTTCGCACGTGGTTGGTTGGTTGTACCTTCCGTGGAAACATGGCACGCTATAATGGTGGTGCTATCCAGATTCGTCAGGCTCCCGTTGACAACAGCGGTGCTCTTCAGCTCTACCCAAATGCTGACGCCACCTACAACAACCTGCCGAACTACAATCCAACGGCGAATCCGTTCATCACCAGCCCATGGACGAACGATCCAATCGCTCAAAACATCAAGGCGATCGACCAGCTGTACAACCCGAACTACGTCGCTCCACTGAATGACGCAAACCGTCAGAAGTACGACGACGCTCGTGTTGCTATGTACTTGGGTCGCATCCGTCAATTGAAGTTCTACGGAAACCACACCTTGATCGCCGACGTCGACACTGTTCTGATCGGTGGCATTCGCGTGGTTTCGGACAAAGACGCAGCAGCTACAGTGTTCGGAACGCCAGGTCGCTCGCAAAAGAACATGGCTGCCGGTGGCGCCGTATACATCTCGGGACGTACCCCAATGATCGTTGGTCTTGGCATCAACGACTTCCAGGGCAAAGACACGATCCTGTTTGATGGTAACTACGCCGAAAACCGCCAACCAGCTACACCGAACAATGGTGTCTACACCATGGGTGCCAAGGGTGGTGCAGTTTACGTTGGCGATAACACGTCGCTGATGGTTGCTGGCCGCTACACGGATAACCACACCCATGTACCATACATCACCGACTCGACAACGAATGTAACAACATCGCTTGCTTCGTACTCGCACGGTGGTGCTATCTACGCAAACAACAACGCCTGGACTCTGTACGTACGTGGTGGACTGGATAACAATCCTCCAACCCACTTCACGAACAACACGTCAGGACGTGGTGGTGCTATCTACACCGCGTACAACGCAAACGTGAAGCAGGTGTCGCCACACATTGGTGGTTCGGACGGCATTATCAATGCTCGCAATCAGGGTTACAACATCAAGTTCCGTAACAACATGGCTGTAGCTTCCGGTGGTGCAATCCACACGGAGCGCAACATGTATGTGTACGGCGCCGGTGGTGCTAGCGGCTCGTTGTGGGTATACGGTGCCAATTATGGTATCGACTTCTCAAACAACGAAGCCGGATACTACGGTGGTGCTGTTGCTGTTGATCAACCAGCAGGTCTGCCAATCTCCGAGCGTGCACTGCGCTATGTACGTGCCCACTTCGTAGAGAACGTGGTTGGACAAGTAAACGAGAATCTGAAGAACAACGTACGCGGCGGTGGTGCTCTTTACACCATCAACGCCGATCTGAACGTTGTTAAAGGTGTTGAGTTCCGTGCCAACGAAGCATGGAATGGTAACGGTGGTGCCGTTGCCGTCGTAACACCAGACACGCTTACACGTAAGCGCTTCATGGTTACCGACCTCGATGAGATCTACTACAACATGGATGGCGTTGCAACAGGCTACATGCCACGCAACGACGTCTTTACCTTCCAAAACGGTTCGCTGATGCCAGATGAGCGCATGTTGACGCGCTTCTACGACAACGTAGCACAAGCAAACATGAACCGTATGGGCTCGGGTACAACGCAGATTGGTGACATCACCATCACCCACCCAGGAACGTTGGTACGTGAAAATGGTACCGGTCTTGGTGGCGCTCTGTATATCTTGGACTCGATCCGCGTACGTGTTGACACGTTCTCGTTCGACCGCGTCCGTATGCAGAACAACACTGCCTTCAGCGGTTCGGCGATCTACTCCGACAACTACGATCTGAAACTTGCAATGCTGCGCAGCTACATTACTGCCAACACTGCCGTTTCAAGCATCGGTCGCTCGGATGAACAAATTGAAGGACCACTCGTAAACAGCGAAAACGCTGCATCGAGCGACCTTGCAGCTGCAACGATCTACGGTGAACTTGTAGGACCACTTCCATGGACCTCCTACAGCTTCGCTGCTAACTCGATCTACAACAACGACGCACGTTTCACCGTACGCCTGCCAGATGCTCAGGACACCAAGGGTGTTCTCGCTGGTAGCACCGGTATCGGCTTCGGTGGTGTTGATACGCTGCGTGGCAATTACTGGGGTCGTACAGAAGCCGATGTAACAACGATCCTTCCAGCCTCGGCAAACAATTCGTTCCGCCGTACGCAGGAAACGTTCTTCATCGCAGGTAACGGCCAAACGCACATGCAATTTGTACGTGGCGGTGCTGGTACCCAGCAAGGTCCGTTCGAATCGCAATGGCGCCTCACCTACACGCCAATCGACATCTACACAATCCCTGATACCCTGTTGATGCAAGGTCGTATCTACGACATCTTCGACAAAGGCACAGATATCAAGACGGCTGACTACTCGAAGCGCCGCATGGCTCCAATTGAAGACTTCGCCGTTGGTATTGCACCAACTGTAAAGCGCTTCACGGACGCTACACAGCCATCGTTCAACAAGTACGTTAAGCGTTGGACACGTAATCCATTCGACGCTGAAGAGTACGACTACATCGCTGCTGTCCAGCGTGAATTCACGGGCAACCACCCAATCGGGTATCCATTGTTCCTCGAAGCTCACGTAGACTACAGTGCTACGGCCTCGATCAGCAATAACGACGCTCGTGAAATCAACGAGCAGGTGTTCTTCGTGATCAACGAGCGCACGGGTGACTACATCCGCGCAATCATGCACCAGCGTGATGAACTCGACGAGATCTACCGAGCCCGCGTTGAACTTGTTCCTGACTCAACCAATGGAGCAGATCCGAACCAACGTCGCGGTCGTGAAGGCCTGGCAACGTATGGTACCGGTGCGACGCTCCTCGGCCTGCTGCGTGCCAATGCCATCCGTGAGGACTCGGCAGCTCTTGCTGGTCGCGTATGGGACGGTAGCACAGCAAACGGTGAACTGGGTGGAGCTAACTTCCGTCTCGGTAACCGTCCTTCGCTGCCAACGTCGAACAACGGCAAGGAAACCTACTACGGTGGCGAGCGCTTCCGTGCTCTCCCAGTCCGCGCTGGCGACAACGTAATGGTTGTTTCGCGTACCGTACTGTGGAAAGACGGTGTAAATGCTGCCCTGAATGGTGCCTTGATGTTCACGGTCAACAACCAGACGGAGCCACCAACCTTTACGGGTTCGGGCGACACGCTGGCAACGGATGCAACAATCCACCCAGAAATGCGCAACCGCGTATTCGTAACCGAGAACCGTCTGTACACGCCAATCACGGCTGCTCAATCCCGTCGCCAAGGCGGTGGCAGCTGGTTCAACGAACCAGCAAGCTATCCTGCTGACTCGGCCGGTAATGCAATCGCTAGCCGCAACTGGATGGAGCGCGACTCGATCTTCACGCTGACCGCTGTAGATGCCAATGGCTTCTACGATCCACGCACGATCATGGACAGCACATGGGGTGCAGAACTGTCGTACTTCTGGCGCATTACGTCGCCAAACTCGGCACTTCGCTACTGGCTGCGTGATACGCTCGTACGTGTATCGGAAGGCGACAACCAAGCATGGGGTGCACGTGGTTACCTCGTATTGCGCGGTCGTCCAATCAACCCATACATTGTTCCAGGCGGTGAAGAAGTTGAAGTAACAACGAAGAACTTCCCACCAAGCCTCGAGATCGTGGATTCGCTGCGCTCGGCTGGTTACGGTGAGGACGTTGTTTCCCGCTGGTTCTACACGTATCCTTCATACTTCCACGCTGAGAAGTACGATAACAACGACCTTGATCTTGATAATCGTACACCAGCGAACACGAACGCACGCTATCTGCAGCAAGACTCCGTCAACTACGGTTGGTTGGACAGCACGTCCTATCGCTTCCGTATTCATGTTGTAGACTCGATGCCTCGCTTCCTGTGGGCTCACAAGCCAGATCGCTTTGGCCGTCAGTACACGGAAATGTTGGCCGGCGACACGACCATCGTCTTGGACCCAACCACAACGGATCCAAACTCGTTCAGCAATGGTGAGTACATCGATACGCTGCGGATGTTCGTAACGGCATCGCGCGTTGGTCGTCGTCTGACGGCACCAAACGCGATCAACAACGAAGAGTACAACGATCCAATTGGCAACCAGCCAGACTCGATCGACATTCAATTCGTTGCAAACCTGACGGACTCGCTCCGCTTTAAGCTGGACGTAAATACCGACGACGAGTTCGAAGACATGGCCGCTGTTGATGCTAACCGTTGGGTAGTACAGCAGTACGGCGCATGGGACTTCCGTTACGGTAAGACCGCCTATGGCTTTAAGTCGACAGCAGTTCGCGAAACACCAGGTGACACAACCATCGACGAAGTTGTAATGGCTCGTCCAGTCTGGATGGGTAATCAATACCTTCGCAAGTATGACGCATCTGGCGACGTGGATCCATTTGCTGAGGACCTGACAACGGCCGGTAAAATCAACATCCGGATCGCTGCAAACGAAGCAATGGATATCCTGAAGGCTTCGAATCCGTTCAACCCAGGTAATCCATATCACCGCGATCTCAACACGGATACCGTGATGACCATCGTTGTGAATGACGGCCACGGTGGAATCAACCAGATCACACGTCGCGTGTTCGTAAACGTTGCTCCGGAAATTCTGACAGCTAACCTGCCAGATGCCATGGAGGACATGGACTACAACGTTGATCTTCTGGATAGCGGTCGTGCCATCTCGGTATACGATGCGAACTGGGGTCAGGCTCGTGAGTTCGAACTCATCTACGGTTCGGAATCGCGCGACTCCATCCCCGTTGACCCATACTTCCCAGAAGCTGGTTACATCGTGTTCGATGAGTCGAACAAGACAACGCCAGAGTGGCTGAAGATCAACAGCAAGAGTGGTCTGCTGTATGGTACCCCACGCGTAACGGACGTACCATTTGCTGATACCACCGTATTGGTAACGGTTCTGGTTGAAGATGCCGGCGGATTGCGCGACATCAAGAGCATTCCTCTGCGTATCGAAGCAAAGAACCACGATCCTGAGCTGTTCGAATCGCCGATCATCTCCTGCGTAGAGCTGGGTGCTGAATACTCCGATACCATCACCGTAACGGATATCGACCTTGCTCGCCGCCAAGCTGGTAATGAGAAGCTGACGTTTGAAGTTATCGAGCCAGCAGGTTCGTGGTCGATCACACCAGAGTCCATCGAAAGCCCAGTTGCCGATACGCAGCGCATCGTTGTTAGCAACAACGCCATCTCCGGTACTCCGGTCAATGGCAAGCTGACAATCGTAGTTGTTGCCACGGACGCTGCCGGTGCTGCTGATACGCTGTCGTACGAAATCGCTGTTTCTTCAGAAACACGCTTCACCGCCGACATCCGCGTTCAGAACAACCTCGGTGCATTCGATATCCTCACGTTCGGTGTAGGGGGCTCTGACCCTGCAACACGTGGTGACGGTACCGACGCAACGGCTCCGTTTGGCAAGCTGGATTCCAACTACTGTGAATTCGAGTTGCCACCAGTGCCATACGTAGACGTCTTCGACGCCCGTTGGACGATTCCTAATCGTAACGGTGTAGATCGCAACATCTACCCATTCTCGACCGATCCTGGTGAAGCGATCTATCGTGCTCGTTTCCAGGCCGGTGGTGAAACGGGTCAGAGCTCGGCATACTACCCAGTATCGATCTCGTGGTGCCGCGACCGCATCCCAGCAACGGATGCCGCAAATCCTGGATCGTACTACATCCGTGACGACATCTCGAACGGTGCAATCTTCTCGTACAACATGAAGACCGGCGAAGGACGCTCGGCCGCTGACGTGATCCACAAGACCGACGGTTCGTGCGACACGATCATCATCAGCCGTGACGCTCTTAAGGGCTTCATCATCGTGTACGACTACACAACAAGTGTAGACAACGAAGAAGATGTCTTCGCAGGTGGACTGGGTATCACCAAGTCCGTACCTAACCCATTTGCAACGGCTACCAGCATCACGTTCAACGTACCAGGTATGAACATGGTCAACGTTGAGATCTTCGACGCTCTCGGCAACCGCGTAGCAACGCTGGTGAACGAGGTTCTGTCGGCTGGTCAGCACACCATCGAGTGGGACGGTACAGCGAACGGTACATCTGTCGCTAACGGCATGTACACGGTACGCGTATCTGATGGTACAGCAACAGCCACGCAACAGATTGTGTTGGCTCGCTAAGCGCGCATGACAATCGGGGCCGGTCTCGGCCGGCCCCATTCCCTCAATCGAACAAAATGAGAATTAGTAATAACGGAGTACGTATGAAAAAACAGATAGTCATTGCTGGTGCAGTGCTTTTCTGTTCTTTCGTGTTCGGCACAGTAGAGGGTGTGGCGCAGCAGATCTTCAATCAGTTTCGCCAGCCTGTACTAGTAACCGGAAAGCCATACCGCGACCTGAACGATTGCGGCGGCATCACGAAGAACATTATCCCTGCTACGAGCTTCACGCTTCCTCCAACCGGTATTGTGAACCGCGACGACGGCTACTCGCGGATCAACTTCCCTGGCGGACTGCGCTTCAGCTACGCTGGCGTCCAATACAACAACGTATTTGTAAGCGTGAACGGATTCCTCACCTTCGACGGAACAAAGCTTGTTCCTGCGAAGGAGTCGGCCGGCTTGTTTACCAACTCAGCATCGTATCCCGACAACGTTATCGCTCCGTTCTGGGGTGATCACTACTACCGCACCCCAGGTGCAGATGTAAACAACGGATACATGCCAAGTGAAATCTCTTGGGCTCTGGATTACGACCGCGATGAAAATTGCGAGGTAATCGACTCGACGCGCCCATGTCTGATCGTTCAATGGCGTAACCTGAACATCAACGATGCCTCTGTAAACTCTTCTGTTGGCAACTTCCAAGCTCGTTTGTACTTCAGCAATGCTGATTCAAACTGGCAAGGCGACATTGAGTTTGCCTATGGACAAGTTGGTGGCAATCCTAACACATCGAACAACGTTGTAGTCACGCGCGGCGCAACGGTAGGTATCAAAGGAAATTCCGGTTTCCCTGGCTTCATCAGCGACTTCTGGAACGGTCTGCTGTGGGCACCTGCTGCTGACGCTAACCGTCGTACCGACTCTACCACCCGTTGGCAGCCATCGGATGGTCGTAGCGATGCCGTTATTCGCTTTGGTGCCATTCTGTACTTTACCTTCGATAACTGGGGCTTCGGTGACGTTGACCTGTCGGGCGGTAAGGGCGAGCGCCACGAGAATATGACGCAGAATCGTCGTGTAACCACAAACGATGCTCGCACGATTCTTCGTTCGATCGTTACCGGTGTAAAGCTCGACTCGGTATGGAAGCGTCCAGCCTACCAAGGTGACGTAAACCACTCAGGTCGTTTCTACTACACGCGTCTCAACCGTGACTTTACGGCTGACTCGCTGGATCCAGTATCGGGCCAAATCGTGATCTGGCGTCGCACAATCGACGTTGATCAGTTCACTGGTGCACAGGTACTGCGAGTGCTGAACGAGGGTCAAGGCCTGTACGGTGTTGGTGGTCGCGCTCCGGACGTATCGGCGCTGAATCAGATCTACTACGAAGTCACGGAATATGATGCAGCATTGATCATGCGGTATCTGTCGGGTCGTCTGCCATACCTCCCTTGGGTATATGACAACGACACCACTGGTCCTGACTTCGGCAAAGTTGGCAGCGATGTTGTTGCCGACAATGTCCTCTTCGGTGCTCCAGCATCGATTGGTAATGGTCTCGTGCAGATTCCTGTCTACGTGAACGCTGCTCACAATGGCGCGTTTGGAGTTCGGTTCTCGTCGAACGCATCGATCGTTGGAGTATCTCCAGTAACGATGGACAATGCAACGGTAGGCGCTGATTTCTCGAACCACACTGCAGTGCTCATCGGCAACGGAACGTTTGCGGCCAACAACCCAATCGCCTTCGTTACGGTGAAGGAGCAGGATGCCATCGAGATGTCGAATCTTCGCTTCAACGAACAGGACCGTGGCTCGATCAGTCTGAAGGGTCTCGAGCAGGCAGCCTTTACGGTTACCAGCTTCCCGAACCCAATGACCACCGAAGCATCGGTAGCTGTTAACGTTCCTACGTCGTCGATGGTAACTGTTAAAGTCTTTGACGTCTTTGGAAACGAAGTTCAAACAATCTTTGCGGATCAAGCACAAGCCGGTCTGCTGAATACGGTATGGAATGGCACGAACGCTGCTGGTCTTCCAGTTGCTCCAGGTGCATACTTCGTACGCGTAGTTGGTGAAGGCTTCTCGGCGTCAACAAAGGTTACGGTTGCTCGATAAGAGCTTCCACGTTCTATGAGAATGTTGGTAGGTATGCTGCTGGCTGTGATTGCCACAGCCAGCAGCACAACCGCCACTGCAGATACACTTCGGATCATTTCGTATCGGGATGTCGACGTCTGCAGTATGGAAAGACGCTTTCTAATCGCGGCCTACATGGGTCAGATTCGAGAGCAAGACAGTCTACAGTCCTTTGACATTACACTTGGTTACGACACAAGCGTTGTACGGCCCACCGATGGTCTCATCGTTGGGACACTCTCGGATCAAATGCGCTTTGGTGATCTTAGTCCCTCGTTCAATTTCTCAATACCAGGAGAACTGCGGGTAGGGGCATTCACGATCACTAGGAATGTAAATGGAGATCTACCGCTGTTCGCTGTAGCAGGTACGTGGCTCGGTTTGTGTGGCGAGGAAGCATCATTTGTCTTCCCCTGGCCGCATGACTTCAACCCGGAATTCAAAAAATCCGTGACCATAGCCACAAGCGACACAATACGTTCAATAGTGGTTGCGCGGCTGGATCAAACACAGGGACCAACATCTGAACTTGATACGGTAGATATGCACACTGATAGTATCGCATCGATGCAGATTGTAACAACACAGCATCGTCTACGTGGATCCCGAGTACGTGAGTTGATACAACTACCGTCTTTAAGTCCGTTACGCATCGACACCGTTGAAGCTACAGGAGCAACGAGTATCAGAATCGATGACGAGAGATTGTCCGCGGAAATCGAACGAACGGTAGAAGGCGATTCCATATACAACTACAGCGTCAACGTTCGACGCGTTATGATCGACTCGTTGGAATCAGTGATTCACGTCTCAACCGCACTTGATGACTCATGTGGTTGTGTTAAACCAGGAAAAACAGACAGCATTGTGATTGTCGGAGTTGGGTTACCAACAACCGTTTCATCACAACACGAAACCAACACGGTTCTCCACGAAGGAGCTGTAATGAGCAGTTTCGTTGATAACAACGAACTCATCATCCAGAGTCTTCATGGGCAACCACTGGAAGTTTCAGTGAGCACGGTAATGGGCATCGAGGTGTACACGCGTACACTAGCCCCTTACGAGCACACGAAACTCCCCTTGCAGTCCTGGTCCACCGGCATGTACATCATTCATGCACGAGGACCTCAGATTAGCGTAACGAAGAAAATCACTAAGTAAAATCACATGATCATCTCATCAGAGGAGTTGGTATGAATCGTCGATTCGCACTCAAGGGAGGAAGCGCCATTCTAGGAATGGTTCTCCTTCTCGCAGCGCTGATCGGTGTAAGCACGCAAGAGACGGTTGCTCAAAACCGTCCCGAACTGCCTACCCTGTCACTGACTGGTTCGCAATCAGGCTGGAATGCCTCATATTATCCTGACGGGCGCATTTGGGTGCCACAGCGTCAGACCGTTAACTCCGAGCGTACGATGCTCGTGCCAGTGTTCATCAAGAACTGCTGGCGCACCACATCAACGTTCGAAGCATTCCCGATCTACAGCTTCAAATTCAAGGTGCAGTTCGATAGCACGGCCCTTGAGTTTATCGGCGTAGAGAAGAATGGTCCACGTCGTGGAACACAGAACATGCCGATCGGCTGTCTTGCTGACGACTTCGAATTCAGCACAGACGTAGATCGCGATACGACGTTCCAAAACATCATTGGCGCCGACCGTGAAAACCGTCGCCGCGGCAAGCGCGTAATGATTACGGGAATCTCGTCGAAGGCACTGCCACAAACCGGCGATATCAACTCGCCATGTGATCAGCGTCCGTTCGTTGAGCTCGTATATCTGCGCTTCAAAGTTGTGGCCGACCCAGTTCGCTTCCCAGTGAGCGGTCGTACTCCACTGATCATCACCAACGACACGCTGTACTACAACGACTTCCAGATGGGATTCGAGCGTGCCTTCCCAGATGATCCAATTCCATCGATCTTCACCGGCCTGGGTGGCGTCGACAACTTCTACATCAACCAGCAAACACTGCTGGAAGAAATCCGCGATCCTCTTCGTCCATCGAAGCCAGGCATGCTGTGGGTTGAAGTGACTGACCTTATCCCACAACTGTCCTTCACGAACGTTGCCGACCCTCGCTTCCGTGAAGTAGACTCGGTACAAGGTTCGAACGGAACAGAGTGGTTCGTTGTAAACCCAATCACCATCGACGTTGGTTCGAACTACGACGACAACGTAAACGGAATGGGCACACGCGACATCGACGTCATCAATGCCGTAACCGGTTCCCGCGCAACGGACATTACCGTTCAATCGGACTCGCGCTGGCTGAAGTTCAAATCGTTCCTCAAGGGCGGTAACGGCGAGATCAATCCGTTCCCACAGCCAGTACGCGAAGGCTACGTAGCGATGCTGGATAAGGGTATCCTTGGTACCACGCTTGGCGTTACACCTGACGGTTCGAACACTGTCGGTATGCGCGACCTGAACATGCGGATCATCTGCGATCCAAACGAACTTGATCAAGGATCGGGTAACGAGATCGCTGGTATCCACGTTGGATACCTGACGTTCAAGTCCAGCACACTGGCTCACCAGCCAGTTCGTATCAAGGTGACCTTCATCTACTTCCGCAATCCATTCGAGCCAAACGTCTTTGACGAAGCTGGAAACTGGGAAGAAGATCCAGATGGCCGTCGCGGTGCTGGTATCCTGTTGAACATCCGCAACTCGGCTCAGCCGGTCCAAAGCACAAACATCGTCTTCGGTGTTGGCCACCGTGCCACCAACGAAGTTGATACGCTGTTCGGTGAGACCGTCTACACAACAGCACAGTCGGGCTTCAGCGCACGTTGGTTCCCACGTAACGAGAACGGCGCAACGATCTATGCAAATGGTCTGGGAGATCTCTGGACCCCAACCAGCACACGTGCTCGTAACGAGTCCCGCGATATCCGTGACATCTACGCCGACACCACGCTGCTGTACTACTGCCGTGTGAAGACTCCCGCTGCTGAGGACTACCCAATCGTGATCACATGGAACACGAGCGACTTCTCCCCTGCTTCGGAGCTCTTCCTGCGCGACACTGCAGGTGGATCGCTGTTCAACGTGAACATGCGCAATGCTACCAACATCGGTGGCTCGCGTTACTCCTACACGATCACGGACGCCGACATCGACGCATTCGTTATCGAGTACACGCTTCCAAAGGTTGCCCAGTTCCCAGTGATCAACAAGGGCTGGAACCTGTTGTCGATGCCTGTTAACCCAGCTTCGACGAACTGGAAGTCGGTATTCAAGAACTCGCTGAACATCCCAATCCGTTTTGCACAGAACAGCTACCAAACCAACGATCCTGATCTGCAGGTTGGTGTAGGCTACTTCGTGAAGTACTCGGAGGAAGTCGACACCCGCATCGCTGGTGCTCGTGTAACGCGCATCGACGAGCAAACCTTCCCAGTACGCATGTACGAAGGATGGAACACGATCGGTTCGCTCAGCACGCCAACATCGATTGAGAACGTAACGCTTGTTCCTTACGGATCGGGTGCGTTCCCAGAGATCACGGCCGACATCTATCGCTACGTAACCGATCGCGGCTACCAAGCCGTATCGGAGATCCAACCAGGTCTCGGTTACTGGGTTAAGATTTCGGGTCAGGCATACCTGCGTATGACGAACGGTCGCACCAAGGCTGGTATCAACTTTGGCGCTGCTCGTGAGTCGGTTCGCTCGAACGCTACGGTTGTTACGATTGCAGATGCTGCAAATCGCACCAACGACCTGTACGTTGCTGAAAATGGCACGGTAGAGCTGATGGACATGTTCCAACTCCCACCAGTACCACCAAGCAACATGTTTGACGTACGTTTCAGCAACCACTCCTATGTAGAGGATGCTGTTAACCCAATGATCCGTCTGCAGGGAGCAACGTTCCCAGTAACGGTAACGATGAACAACGCTGATCGGAACTACACGGTAGTAAACGCGATCACCGGCGAAGTGTTCGGTACGGTAGGCGCTGGTACAAACAACACGATTGTTGTACCAAACGCTTCTGCGATCCGCCTGCTGGGCGAGGACACGAACCTTGGTGCTCTGGCCGTAAACGTTACACCAAACCCTGCTGCTGCAGAAGGTATGGTAAACGTAACGGTCCCAGCAACGGGCCGCGTGGTTGTTGAACTCTTCAACGTGGTTGGCGAGCGTATCGCAACCCTTGTTGATGAGTCGAAGAACGCTGGTGTATACAGCTTCGATCTGAACGCTGCTCAATACCCAGCTGGCCGCTACATCGTGAAGGTAACGAACAACAACAACGTTGTAACGGGACCTGTAACAATCGTACGCTAATCACGCACGGTTTGCATATTCGAAGGGCAGCAGGATCACTGCTGCCCTTTTTTTTCACCAAGTGATACACTCCTGAGCCTCGCTATGAGATACTCGCTGGTGACGTGTTGCCTATGGGTGGCGGTACTGAGCACGCCAAGCGTCGTAGCGCAACGCATCCAACTTCCGCTAAAGGCCACACTCACATTGGCCTCTTCGCAAAGCTTTACGTTTCTGTGCGCAGCGGATCCGGCAGCCACCGACTCTGTCGACTCGCAGTTCAATGAGGTCGAGATTCCCGATCTCCCCCTGCCAGGCGACGTCTTCTATGTGTGGACCGTTGCTCCTACAATGCCGCCGATCTGGTTGAGTCCAACAGATGTACGCGGCTACGAAGAAGACGTTCCCACGTTGATCGAGTACGACCTACGTGTAAATTGGAGCGGTGGAACTCTCACGATCGCATGGGATAACGTACTACCAGCTGGTGTGGACTCGGCGTATATCGTAGATGGATTCACCACCTTCCCCGACAATATTCTCTCCCAGAAGCTTGTCCCAGGATCATCCCTGGTCACAAACAATCCTGCTATCGACCGATTCAAGGTCCTCATGTGGGTGTCAGGCTCCGCCGTAAGTGTTGCCGAAACTCCGATGGCGAGCCCGATGGCTACACCAATAGTGTATCCAAATCCTGCGACTGATCTGGTTTCCCTGAGCGAGTTATCGGGCGGAAGTGCCGAAATTTGCATCGTTGATCCTACTGGACGTGTAGTTCACCGCGAATTCACAACAGCACAAGCCGTGGAACTTCAACTACACGACGTGCCTGCAGGGATCTATCGCATCAGCATTGTTACCCCCACAGGTGTGCAGTCGGTTCCATTGATCCGTTTGTAACCGTACCACGTGTACTGCATGAGTGAACAACCAACAACCCCTCAAGCATCCAAACAACGCTCGCATCGTCGCCGGCGTCCGCCGCACGATCGTGATCGCCGACGAGACCAAGGACACGCTCCTCGCTCACCACGCTCCCAAGGATCCATCAGCGTGGTTGTGCCGCTGCTGAATGAGGAGGAGTCGCTCCCAGAACTGGCACGACAGCTCGAAGATGTTCTGCAACGGTATGCACCGAATAAATGGGACGTCCTGTTCATCGACGATGGTTCAACGGATGGGTCATATCGCGAGATTGAGGCTATCCACGGAAGAAACCCGCGGTTCAAGGCTGTGCGTTTCCGACGCAATTACGGGAAGTCGGCAGCGCTTGGCGTAGGTTTTGCTCAGGTAGAAGGCGACGTGGTGATCACCATGGATGCCGACCTTCAGGACGACCCCCAAGAGATTCCTGCACTGATCACGAAGTTAGAAGAGGGGTACGACCTCGTCTCCGGATGGAAACGCAAGCGTCATGATCCGTGGCACAAGACGGTGCCATCGAAGCTGTTCAATGTTGTAACCTCGATGATGAGCGGGATCAAACTCCACGACTTTAACTGCGGCTTGAAAGCCTATCGGCGGGACGTGGTCAAAACGGTACAGGTGTATGGAGAAATGCACCGGTACATACCGGCATTGGCCTACTGGGAGGGTTTCAAGGTCACGGAGATTCCGGTTCAGCACCACGAGCGTAAATTTGGCGTGTCGAAGTTTGGCATGAGTCGCTTCTTGAAGGGCTTTCTCGATCTTCTCACCGTGATGTTCACCACGCGGTATGTGAAGCGGCCGCTACACTTCTTCGGAGCCGTAGGTACACTTTTCGCCTTAGTTGGTTTCATTACCGATGCATGGCTGGCGGTAGAGTGGTTTCTTGGCCGAACCAGCCTCAGTAACCGACCCCTCGCCCTGTTTGGCGTTGCCATGATCATCGTGGGGGTTCAACTGATTTCTATAGGTCTCATTGGCGAGCTGATCGTCAAGCAACATCAGGAACATGAACGCTACAGCATTCAAGAGCGCCTTCAGTAACAGCACCACCCTGCTGTATGCCGTCGTGGTACTAAGTGCTATCGTCGTGCTGCCGGCAGAGAGTCAGGTTCGCTATCGCGTTGCAGCTGGATTATCCACGAGCTGGATCACCAACGATAACCCTGCGGTGTATCGGATTGCCGGGACCGGCAATGACGCCGATTCAACAGCAGGATTTGGAGGGGGCTTCGACGGCATGCAGATCGGTTGGGGTGTGAAGGGCTTCGCTGATCTTGACAAACAGAAGATCACGCGCATCCCGTTTGGTGTGGACTACTTCATGTACTCGGGCACCCAATCCATCCGATCAACAAGCTATGCCATTCGTGTTCAGAACGATGTGAGTCTGTACTCCTTCCATGGTGGCTTTGAATGGTCGTTTGTCGAGTTCCCCTTGGCGTACGCTCGGGCCTATCTTGGGGCTGAGGCACGCTTGACCGCCGTTGGGCAGAACACGATCACGTACAACGAACGCTATCCCAACGCCATTCCTCCGATTGACACCACCCGTATTACCATGGGTAAGCCGGCAGCTATGCGCCTTGGTGGCATGGTACGTCTGGGCATTGAGGGCGAGATTTACTATCCGCTGTTTCTGAATACCAGCGTGTCATGGGGAGCCATGAACCTGATCGGTCGGGACACCCGCCCAACGTGGGAGGGTGGTCGAGGTGAATTGCTCACACCGCGGTCGATCAACGAGGCCGGTGAAAGCTTGATCTACCACTTGAACTTCACGTTCATGCTGCAGGTACGAATATGATGCAGGTGGACGGAGAAGTGTTTCGGTCGGATTGTCTGCATGCACGAGGGGATGTTCCCTGTAAACCTCATAAGCAGTTCGGTGTGCATTGCCATGATTGTTCACACCATGTCCAGCGTGCAGGACGTATTCTCATCATCAAGCTGGGTGCCGCTGGTGACGTCATCCGCACAACGGTGATCCTTGAGCCCCTTACAGCACAGTATCCGAACCATGAGATCTGGTGGCTAACCTACACACCAGAACTTGTGCCTGCTGCCGTCCATCGCGTAATGAAACCCTCAGCGGAGAACGTGGTGCTTCTCCAGCAGGTAGGTTTCGACGTCGTAATGAACCTCGACAAGGACGCTCAAGCCTGTGCGATCACCAATACGATCACCGCCGGTGAGAAGTATGGTTTTGTCCTGCGCAATGGCCTGCCAGCTCCGGCAAACCATCTGGCCGAAGCCAAGTACCGCACGGGTGTGTTCGACGATGTAAACAAGGCCAACACGCTATCGTATCCTGAGGAAATCACACAGCTCTGTAACCTGCCATACACCCGGCAGGAGTATGTACTCGACCCACCAGGACCATCGCCAATTGCGCTGCCGCCCGGTGGCCCAGTTATAGGACTCAACACAGGATGCGGAGAGCGGTGGATTGCACGTGAGTGGCCGGAGGAGTACTGGGTACAGCTCATCACAATGCTCCACGACCGAGGATTCCGAGTGCTGCTGCTGGGTGGACCCTCCGAACACGAGCGAAACGTGGTACTACGGGAACGCACCGGCGCAACGTACGAGGGAACACATACGCTTCGAAACTTCATTGCCGTCATGGCGATGTGTGATGTTGTGGTCACCGCCGTGACGATGGCAATGCATATTGCCATTGGCCTGAAGAAGCGTCTTGTGTTGATGAACAACATCTTCAACAAGCACGAGTTCGAACTGTACGATCGTGGCGTGTTGATCGAACCAGACAAAACCTGCACGTGCTTCTTCCAGCACGACTGCACGAACCCTTCCTATCGATGCATGGACCACCTACAACCATCAACGGTACTTACGGCCGTTGAAGAACAGCTGGCCTACTTATAGAACGTGTTCTGATAGGCGTAGCCTTCGGGCTTGTTAAGGATCACGCGGCGTACAAGTCCGCGAATGAATCCAGTTCCGTACCCGATCATCTGTACGATCGAGGCAACAACGGCAAGGATGCCGATCGATGCCGAGCGCATGCGCAGTGCTGCATGTAGGGCGATTGCCGAGCACCATACAGCCAGCGGGAGTAGGGACCAACCACCAAGTGGATGGACGATAACGTACAGCAGGGCAACCGCTACGTACACTGTAAAGGCCGCTGGAAAGAAGTGCGTGAGTTTCAGGGTGCCAGGATGGCGCAGCGTAAGGTTGATGCGAGCCATGCCAGAGTTGTGCACCTGCTTAAAGAACTTTTTCAGATCGGTTCGTCGCTTGTGATACACCCAAGCGTCCGGTAGTAGCCCTACTCGAAACCCAGCCTGTACCATGCGAATGCTAAGGTCGATATCCTCGCCAAACCGCATGGTAGAAAATCCGTGCGTTGTGGCGTACACCGACCGACGCATTCCCATGTTGAAGGAGCGCGGGTGAAACGCACCACCTACACGCACCTTCGAGCCTCGGATACCGCCGGTGGTGAGAACCGACGTCATGGCATAGGATATGGCCTTTTGTAGGGGGCTGAAGGCATGGTGCTCCCGATCAGGTCCGCCAAAGGCGTCAAAACCCGTCTGATTCATTCCCTGATCAACCTGCGCTAACCACGTGGGGGGAACGGTGCAGTCGGAGTCAAGAAAGATGAATACCTCGCCCCGCGCCCGGTCGCAGCCATAGTTTCGCGACAATCCTGGGCCAGAGTTCTCCTTGGCGAAGTACGACAGCTGAATGCTCTGCGCATACCGATCGCAAACCGATTTCGACGGCCGCTGCGAGCCATCCTCGACAACCACAACCTCGAAGTCTCGCATGGTTTGCTGAGACAGGCTCTCGAGGAGTTCGTCCATTTCTTCGGGGCGGTTATAGACGGCCACAACGATCGAATATCGAATGCTGTTCATCCCCAAAAATACGCCTGAACGGATGCCGCCCTCAGTATCTTTGAAGCACTGTGACAGCCCCCTACACTACCGACTTGGCTAATCGCGTTGAGCAGATGGAGTGGATTCCGCGCACAAAGCGGAACTTCCGTATGCAGTACCGTTTGGCTATCCACACGCTGATACCGTGGTTGGAGCGGCTAGATGCATTGCCGGACCGTGCCAGTGTGTGCGAGATCGGTTGTGCAGAGGGGGGTGTGCTGGATGCATTTGTGCAACACGGTGCAGGTTTTGCGCTGGGCACCGACATCATGGCCCCACTATTGGAGCAGGTGTCGACTCCTATTGCGCAGGCACTAAACTTGGATGTGTCCTTTGTTCACCACGATGTGATCTACGACGCAATTCCGGAAGCATGGCAGGAGCGGTTCGACGTGGTCGTCCTACGCGATGTGATTGAGCATCTGGACGATGCCGCAGTAGCGCTGCGCAACATTGCTCGGATCATGCGTCCCGGCGGCGTGATTCTGATTACGTTTCCTCCATACCTATCGGCGTATGGAGGCCATCAACAGCTTCTTGGCACGGCACTCGGTGCCCTACCGTGGGTTCACCTGCTCCCTCGGTCGATCTTTTTCTGGATGATTGATCAGGGCGATCCGATGAATCAGGAGGAGTTGCGCAGACTCCACCGCATTCGCTGCTCGGCAGCACAGATTCTCAACGATGCCCGACATGCAGGTTTATCCCTGCTGGACGAACGGTACTTTGGACTGCGTCCGGTGTTCCGATGGAAGTACAATAAGCCGATCCCTACGCTGGAACTGACACCACTGAAGGGCCTACCGCTGGTGCGAACGCTAGGAATGGAAACGGCCCTCGTTTTCCGGAAACCTGCGTGACGATGCAGCCGACGAAGAAGGTACTCGTGATTGCCTACCACTTCCCGCCTGGAGGGGGTCCGGGTGTTCAGCGCGTTCTGAAGCACGTGACGTACCTACGCGAGGCAGGGTGGCAACCGGTTGTTCTTACCGTACACAATGGTGATTTCCCAGCGCGCGACGAGAGTCTGGTGGCCAAGATTCCTGCTGACGTCCGTGTGGAGCGTGTGCCCATCGTAGAGCCCTACACGCTCTACCGGCGCTTCATGGGTCGGAAAGGGGCTGCGGTAGATGTGAACGTAAACAAGTCCAGTGAGCAACGCTCCGGATGGAAGGAAGTCCTGAGTGAATGGGTGCGAGCAACCTTCTTCATTCCTGATGCCCGCATCGCATGGCTCCGACCGGCAACGCAACGAGCGGTGGAACTCATTCGGGAAGAGGGCATCTCTGCGATCTACAGCTCTTCACCGCCCTACACCTGTGCACTCATCGGACGCAACACCCACCGTTCTACAAAGCTTCCGTGGGTAGCCGGATTTCGCGATCCCTGGACGCAGTTTCTTACCACACCGGACCGATGGTGGCTACCGGCATGGATCGATCGTAGGCTTGAGCGAAGCGTGTTTGTCGAGGCAACGGCCGTGGAATGCGCGTGGCAGGGCATCATTGATGATGCCCGGGCAAAGTATCCCGAACTACCGGCGGAGAAGTTCCACCACGTACCCAATGGCTACGATGCTTCGGATTTTCCGAGGGTTGAATACACCCCCAACAGTGTGTTTACAATCACCTACACGGGGTCGATGTATGGCCGGCGAACACCAAGGGCACTGCTGGAGGCACTGGAGATACTGCAATCACAGGGCCGCCTTGAGCCCCCTTCCATCAAACTTCGACTCGTAGGGCGGTTTGGCGACGACGTCCAGCAGATGCTGAGCGCAACTACCTTTGCCGAATCGATCGAGGTGGTCGACTACGTACCCCATCACGAGAGCATTGCCCATCTAATGCGCTCCGAGATGAGTCTGCTGATCGTGGATGATGCCAAGGAGTCTGCCGAGATTGTACCGGGAAAGGTCTACGAATACCTTGGCGTCGGCAGACCGATTCTTGCACTGGCACCACGAGGCAGTGCGATCGAGGCCCTCATCAATGAAACGCAGGCTGGCGTGAGTTGTCCTCAGGCCGATGTGCACGGTATTGCCGAAGCCCTGATGAATGCCATCCAACGCTGGAAAGATGGCCTGCCAATTGCCTCACCAATTCACCACGAAGTGCGAAAGTATGAGCGTCGGGAATCGGCAGCTCAATTGGCGCGAATCTTAGAGAGCGTTTCATAATGAAACATCACCCAACCTGCATGCGAATTCATGTTTCTGTACTGTTGCTGATCACAGGAGCGCTGAGTCTATCAGCCCAGCAGCTGTGGAATCCGCTGGCCGTTGATGTAACGCGGTCGCTTACCAAGGACATCTTCCAGAGCAATGCCGTACCCTACGTGCAGCCGCTGGTAACTACCATCAACGCCACGTCGAACGCCCGATTTTACGACCATGCCTACGTGCCAGTATCGGTCGACAAGCCGTATTTCAAGGTGAGTGTCAATGGCATGTTCGGTCAGATCGCCGACGACATGAAGACCTACACACCGGGTTTGGACTTTGGTCCGCGTGAAGGGGTTCAGGACGTGTTACTTCGCCACGGCACGATCTCGATAGGTCCGAACGGCTTTCAGTACAACATCAACCCAACCTATGCCGATACGCTGGGCCTTACCTCAAGCCTGATCAAGGAGCTGTTCCGAGATGGTCTGGATTCTGGCTTCATCGTACTTCCAGAGGTGGCCGCCACGTTGTTTGGCAACATGCCGGACAAACGCGTGACGCTGCCCAACCAAGACCAGATGCGGATTCTGCTGCAGAACCGAACCGAGTATCAACTCCTGAATGCCGAGGGCCAGGCAGCACTTGATTCACTCCTGTTGACACTTGCCCTGCCACCATATTTGACGCTACCTCCCGGAGTGAACATCAATTCGCTGATGGCTGCTGTGCCGCAAATTGAGATTGGCTCATTGTATGGCACCGAGGCCCTCGTACGGTTTATTCCACCAGTCGAGATCGACAAGAACGTGGGCAAGTTTGCCTTTTGGGGCTTTGGCTTGAAGCATAGCCTGTCGCAGTACTTTCCGAAGCGCTGGTTCGATCTGGCTGCCCAGGTGGTGTATCAGGGTACCAACCTTACCAATACGGTTGGGTTGACGGAATCGAAACTCGAAGCCGATGCTACGATCTGGAGTGGGAACATCCATGCCAGCAAAGAGCTATGGGACGTGGTGGCCGTCTACACGGGCCTGAACTACGAAACGATCGATGTGACATCAACCTACTCCTACGTCCTTCCTCAAGAGATCCAGATTGCTTTGGGCCTTCTACCTGAGCCCCCTGCACCAGGACAGCCATCGGTACCTACTGCCGAGCAACCGGGCGACACGCAAACACAGGTGAGTATCGTGAGCGTGCAGAACACCAACGTGAAGTGGACGATCGGCGCAACGGCTCACTATGCCAACGTTCGTATTGCCGTGGACTATAGCGTAAGCGCGTTCAACATCCTGTCGGCAGCCGTTTCATATACGTTCTAATCGGTAAGCTTCACGAAGCCCGCCGATCGAGAGATCAGCCCGTCGGACTCCAGCGCTTCGAACATGCGCTCTACCAACGCTACCTCGGCAGGTCGACGCACACCAAAGACCATTGAGGTCAGGTCTTCGACGGCGACAGCGCCATTGATGGTGCGCAGAGCTTCGACGATTCGCCCCCGCCAGAGTCGTCGCGGTTCGTCACGAAACTGCGGCTCGGCCTTACGTGGCTTCTGGGGCGGGGGAGCGGCGTTCTCAAGATGCCTACTCGGACACACGGTACGCAGCGGACACGTACTGCACAGGGTTCTGCGAGCCATGCAGATGGTTGCCCCCAAGTCCATCACGGCGTGATGCCATTCTGATGGTCGTTGACGGGGTATGAGTATGGATGCAAACATCGAGAGTGTCTGATCGCTCACCACAGCTGCTGAGTGGGGCTGCGTTGTGTACAACCGGGAGTACACCCTTCGCACATTCACATCCAGGACCACCACACGGGTATCGAAGGCAAACGTGCTGATGGCCGCCGAGGCATAAGGCCCGATACCTGGCAACCGGCGCAGGTCTTCGATTGCAGCGGGAACCTGTCCCGAAAACTCTTCGACGACCATCCGCGCAGCATCGCGCAGTCGAATAGCACGATTATTATACCCCAGCCCCTTCCATGCCATGATGACGGCAGCGTTGGACGCTTCCGATAGATGCTCAACCGACGGAAATCGCTCCAGAAAGAGGGGTAGCAGTTCGGCCACCCGTGGTGCCTGGGTTTGTTGAAGCATCACTTCGGATACCATCACAACGTAGGGATTCACGGTTGGCATTCGCCATGGAAAACTGCGGCCGTGCTTGCGATACCATCGAAGCAGATTCCTGCGTACCTGCGTGGTATCTTTGGGTTCCTTTATGGCTGTTTCCATGAAAGCAACCTACAACACTCTGCACGAATCCGGCCTTCTGAACACGGCCGCAGATCTGGCGCTTGATGTGCGCCGTCGTGCCTATGCTCCGTATTCGCAGTTCCTGGTTGGTGCTGTCCTGATCGACGACCACCATGACCTGCATGTGGGTTGCAACGTAGAGAACGCATCCTACGGCCTTACGCAGTGTGCTGAGCGATCGGCTGTCACAGCGGCAACGGCTGCAGGACGACGATCCATTCTTGCCTGCGTGATTGTGACCGATACCCAGGAGCCTACAATGCCCTGCGGGGCGTGCCGGCAGGTACTGGCGGAGTATGGGTCGGATGTGATCGTGGTGTCGCGCACATTAGCAGGAACCGAACGCGTGATGATGCTCTCGGAGTTACTGCCGCACAGCTTTGGTCCAACATCGCTTCCGGAACGAGGATAACAGGTATGGTTGTCAGTACGAGTTCAACAGGGTCAACATCATCTCTGTCTCCACGCATCTGGCTCACCGTGCTGGTGTGTGGACTTGGGTACTTCGTGGACATCTACGACCTGATCCTGTTTTCCATCGTGCGTCAGGAGTCTCTGGCCGACATTGGCGTGTCTGCAGCAAACATGATGAAGGCCAGCGAACTGATTCTCCAGTGGCAGATGGGAGGTATGCTGATAGGGGGCTTGCTCTTCGGTATCCTCGCCGATCGGCGCGGACGACTATCAGTGCTGCTAGGCTCGATCCTCCTGTACAGCATCATGAACATCGCCAATGCATTTGTAAGCTCGGTGGAGATGTATGCGCTGTTCCGATTTCTCTCAGGCATTGGTCTGGCTGGTGAGCTTGGCGTTGCCATTACACTTGTAGCCGAGATTATGCCCAAAGAAACGCGGGGCTACGGTACTACCATCGTTGCCTCGATGGGCATCCTTGGCGCGGTGGCCGCCTATTTCGTGCATGAGCTATTCGACTGGCGAGCAGCGTTTATCGCCGGCGGCATCCTAGGACTCCTTCTGCTTGTGATGCGCGTGCGTGTTCATGAGTCGGGGATGTTTGCCAAGGCCGAGGCCAGCGCTGTACCGCGAGGCAATTTTTTCATGCTCTTTACGCCGAAGCGTCTGCTCCTGTATGTTGGCTGTATTACGATCGGCCTTCCTATCTGGTATGTGGTTGGCATTCTCGTGACGTTTTCCCCGGAGTTCACAAAGGAGTCCGGTTCGGCTGCGTCGATCGTGGCTGGACAGGCTGTGATGTGGTGCTATGTGGGGCTGGCTGCCGGCGACCTGGTCAGCGGCCTGATTAGCCAGTGGCTGGGAAGCAGGAAGCGAACCGTACTTCTGTTTCTCGGAATGACGGCCGGGCTGGTGTGGTGGTACCTCCACACACCGGATCGGTCCGAAACGCTGACGTACGTCCAAACAGGATTGTTGGGCTTTGGATCGGGGTACTGGGCCGTGTTTGTGACAACGGCGGCAGAGCAGTTTGGTACCAACTTGCGTGCTACGGTTGCCACCACGGTCCCGAACTTTGTCCGTGGTGCATTAGTCCCAACCTTGGCACTCTATTCAATGTTGCACACTGGTCAGGTGTCGGGCGTAGAGTGGGTACGCCTCGATCAGCCCCTTGCCAGTGCTGCGTTGTTGGTGGGAGGCGTGGTGTTTCTCCTTGCACTGCTGGGATGGTTTCTGTTACATGAAACCTTTGGTAAAGACCTTGATTACGTCGAAGTATC
>CAZBOW010000005.1:9790-17603 GCA_964493635.1 uncultured Hyphomicrobiales bacterium | reverse complement strand
GATGGTTTCTGTTACATGAAACCTTTGGTAAAGACCTTGATTACGTCGAAGTATCCTAACCCACTCATTATCGTAGGAGTGTTTGATGAAACGCGTTCTTCTTGTACTCATGCTGATGGGTTGTGCAGTGCATGCCCACGCTCAGCGCCAGCAAGTGTTTGCCGGACCGTCCATTCTTGCCAAGGCTGGTGTGAATGCGGGCGATATTCCTACGGGAACAAAAACTGGCGTCAACTTCAATAGTCTGCCAGATCTTGGCGTAACCCTGAAGTTCATGTTTAGCAAAGAAACCTCGATAGGTTTTGTAGCCGACCTCGAGTATGCCTCATACTCGTATCAGATGAAGCTAAATGAAGGTGCAAGCGATAACAACACGCTGATCACTCAAGCTCAGTACATCTCGTTTGCGCCGTCGCTGTACTTAAGTGGCTTAACGCTGGGAGCTGCCTTCGGTTTTCCATCGGCGCTCTCCACGAAGTTGGTTTCGGGAACCGAGGTACCGAACGTAGGTGCCGATAACCTGACGAGTCCATCCGTGGAAGTACGCCTTGGAGCAATGATTCCTGTGATGACGGCCGACATTGGACAGCTGAACGTTGTGCTGCGCGGTGGATACATGCTTACCGGTATGGACAGCGACAGCGACCAGTACAACCCGAAGGTTGCCTCAGGTGCTCTTGGTATCAACTTCTTATTCGATCTCGGTGCCCTCACCGAATAACATCGCATGACCCACACTGAACGTATCGTCATTCTCGATTTCGGATCACAGTACACCCAGCTGATTGCCCGTAAGGTGCGCGAAGCCGGCGTGTATGCGGAGATCCACCCTTTTTCTATTTCTCAGGACGCACTCCGAGAACTTCAACCCAAAGGCATCATCCTTTCAGGTGGGCCCAGCAGCGTCTATGCTGAAGGGGCACCGATCCCATCCTTCGATGTGTTTTCGCAGGATGTACCGGTTCTTGGCATCTGCTACGGCCTTCAGTTGATTGCGTTCCAATTAGGTGGTGGAGTCGACAAGGCAGCTCGTAGAGAGTTTGGCAGAGCCCATCTAGAGATAACCGACGCTGCGGATTTGTTCGCCACCATGAATAGCCGTACAACGGTATGGATGAGTCATGGCGATCATCTCACGGCGATTCCACCGGATTTCGACGTCATCGGCCGAACAGAGAATGCCGACATCTGTGCCATTCGAAATGCCGCACGCCGTATTTGGGGGGTGCAGTTCCATCCAGAGGTTCATCACTCGGACGAAGGAACAACGCTCCTGAAGAACTTCGTTGTGAACATCTGCGGATGCTCGCCAACGTGGAATGCCTCAAGCTTCATTGAGTCGGTCATTGCCGACATCCGTGCAACGGTTGGTGATGGAGGAGTCATCTGTGCCCTAAGTGGCGGAGTTGATTCCACCGTAGCTGCCGTGCTTCTGCACAAAGCCATCGGCAATCAGGTTCACTGTATCCATGTGGATAGTGGCCTGATGAGAAAGGGAGAGTCGGAACAGATTGTGCGGTTGTTCAAAGAGAACTTCAGCATGACGGTGGACCTTGTGGACGGCGAAGAGTTTTTCATGAGTCGTCTGGACGGTGTGGCGGACCCCGAGAAGAAGCGCAAGATTATCGGCAACGCCTTCATCGAACTCTTTGAAGTAGAAGCCAAGAAATTCAGCGACGCCAAGTTCCTGGCACAGGGAACACTCTATCCGGATGTCATCGAGTCGGTGAGTATCAAGGGTCCAAGTGTGACCATCAAGACGCACCATAATGTAGGGGGCTTGCCAGAGCGCATGAACCTGAAGCTCATTGAGCCGTTCCGTGAACTCTTCAAGGACGAGGTTCGAGCCGTAGGACGTGAACTCGGAATACCCGACTGGTTTGTGGACCGGCACCCATTCCCTGGCCCTGGTCTGGCCATTCGAATCCCCGGTGCCATCACCCGTGAGAAGGCCGATATCCTGCGTGAGGCAGATGAGATCTACTTGGAAGAGATTAGAAATGCAGGTCTCTACAATGAGATTTGGCAGGCATTCGCCGTCCTGCTGCCCGTGCAGACTGTAGGTGTCATGGGAGACGAGCGTACCTACGAATATGTGTGTGCTCTTCGCGCTGTCACGAGTGTGGACGGTATGACAGCCGACTGGTTCCACATGCCTTACGATCTACTTGCACGTATGAGCAACCGCATCATCAACGAAGTACGTGGCATCAACCGCGTGGTATACGACATTTCGTCCAAGCCCCCTGCCACCATTGAATGGGAGTAGTTATGGATGGTTTGCAATTGCACTTGCTGGTAAATCATGTTCCGATCATCGGCACCATCATCGGTGTATTGGTGGTCTTGGTTGGTGCAGTCCTGAAAATGGAGATGGTGAAGCGGACAGGCCTAGTGGTCTATCTGGCAACTGGTCTGTTTGTCTTTGCGGCCAACTTCACTGGTGAGGACGCTGAGGAGATTATCGAAGAGCGTGTGTCGTGGGTATCGCATGACCAGATTCACGAGCATGAAGAGGCAGCAGAGACGGCCATGACGATCACCGTCGTTGGGCTGGTGCTGGCATTGATTCATCTTGTCAACGTTCCACCATCCACCAGTATTCAACGCCTAGTGTTGTCTGCATTCTTGCTCGCAGGAATAGCTGGTACAATCGCTGTAGGCATCGCCGGGCATGAGGGCGGAAAGATTCGCCGACCCGATCTTGGAACCACATCCCCTGTACAGAACGGAGAGCATGAATGAAGGTCCTCGTACCGATCTCAAATGGCACCGAGGACATGGAAGCGGTGATCATCGTTGACATGTTTCGGCGTGCCGGCCTTGATGTAACGGTAGCTGGCGATGGTGATATCATCACCTGCGCTCATGGAGCGCGACTCGTGCCAGATCTTTCCATCGACGAGCTGGATGCGGATGATGTGTTCGATGCCATTGTACTGCCTGGAGGGAGTCAGGGAGTAGACCACATGATCCACAGCGACACGTTATCCCGACTGATGGCCCCACATCATGCAGCGCGTCGTCTGATCGGTGCAATCTGTGCAGCACCTCTGATACTGCATGAGTACGGCTTCTTGAAGGGCAGTGCTGCTGTGACGTCGCACCCGGGAGTGGCGTCGCAACTCTCCGTGTATCAATACTCCACCGATCGGGTAGTGGAGGACGGCCACATCGTGACGAGTCGCGGGGCTGGAACCGCCTTTGAGTTTGCCTTGATTATCATTCAACGACTTGTCGGCGACACGGTTGCAACCCGTGTTGCTACCGACATCGTACTGTACGAGTAGTATGAAACGCTATCTGATTACGTCGGCTCTGCCATATGCCAGCGGGATTACTCACCTCGGTAACGTGGTGGGATCTACGCTTCCGGCCGACATCTATGCCCGGTATTGCAGGTTAGTAGGACGCGACACGTTATACGTTTGCGGCTCCGATGAACACGGTGTTGCCATTACGATTGCTGCCGAAAAAGAAGGTGTCTCCCCCCGTGAGCTTGTAGACCGCTACCATGCAGCCAATGCCAAGGCATTGGCCGGCGCAGGTATTGCGTTTGACATCTACGGCAGAACCACCGATCCACTCCACATTGCCACGGCACAGGAGTTCTTCCAATCATGGTTGCGTAAGGGGCTTTTGGTAGAGCGAGAGGACGAGCAGTTCTACGATGAAGAAGCTCGAATCTTTTTGCCTGACCGATACGTCGAGGGCGTATGCCCGAACTGTAACTACGACAAAGCACGCGGCGATCAGTGCGACAGCTGTGGGGCCTACTACAACCAGTTGGAACTTAAACAGCCACGCTCCGTGGTAAGCGGGAAAACGCCGGTTGTGCGCAGGACGAAGCACTGGTACTTCAAGCTCGATGCCTTTCAGGACTGGATCCACTCCTATATCGAGGGCCATGCGCCGTCGTGGAAGGACAACGTTGTTCAGCAATCGCGGTCGTGGGTAAAGCAGGGTTTAGCTGAGCGGGCTGCCACGCGCGACATGCAGTGGGGGATCCCAGTTCCAGTACCCGATGCCGATGGCAAGGTGCTCTACGTGTGGTTCGAAGCCGTACTGGGATACATCTCAGCAACGAAGCAGTGGGCAGAGCAACAGGGTACTCCCGAAGCGTGGAAAACGTGGTGGCAGGATCCCGATACGATCTACACGGCGTTTCTGGGTAAGGATAACATCGTGTTTCACACGATCATTTTCCCGATTCTGCTGCATTCGCGCGCTGAGGAAGGCTTCATCCTGCCAGAGCAGGTTCCAGCCAACGAATTCCTGAACCTAGAGGGACAGAAATTCTCCAAGAGCCGAAACTGGGCTATCGATCTGGTACAATACCTTCATGACTTTCCCGAGCCACAGCACGTAGATATTCTGCGGTATGTTCTTACGATGAACATGCCGGAGACCAAGGACTCGGACTTTACATGGCGTGACTATCAGGCACGCACGAATAACGAACTGGCAGCCATTCTTGGGAACTACGTCAATCGCGTTGTACAGTTTACGATCAGAAACTTCGATGGCGCCGTCCCCGCCCGTGGTACCAACGAACCGGATGAACACGAGCGCGCTCTTCAGAGCGCTATCGACCACGGTGTGGAGAGTGTAGCACGAAATCTGGATGCGTTTCGGTACAGAGATGCTCTCACCGAAGCCATGAACATTGCACGCGCAGCCAACAAGTATTTCAACGACACGGCCCCGTGGAAAGCCATCAAGGAGGATCCAGCAAGGGCTGCCCATGCACTGAACGTCTGTCTGCAAACCATACGTACGCTGTCGGTTGTGTTTGCTCCATTTCTGCCGCACGCTGCTGCCACAATGCAGCGGGCCTTAGGTGAGCCCGTCCATACCGGCCAGCCGGGTAGTACGCAGGATATGTGGACGTCAGCTGGACGGTCCGTCCTTCCCGAGGGACGGGTGCTACACGAGCCAGGAATCTTGTTTACCCGAATTGAGGATACCGTCGTGGAAGCAAAGATTGCAGAATTAGGAGATCAACAGCCCTCTGCGCCAGCAGAACCGATGATCACCATCGACGACTTTATGAAGGTGAAGTTGCGCACCGCGGTTGTTGTTGAAGCAACGGCCGTGGAGAAATCCAAGAAGCTTCTTAAGCTACAGGTGGACCTTGGAACAGAGCGGCGGCAAATTCTGGCAGGCATTGCACAACACTATGCTCCGGAGCAACTGGTAGGAAAAACCATCGTTGTTGTGGCGAATCTGCAGCCTGCCAAACTCATGGGACTGGAATCGCAAGGAATGGTGCTGGCTGCTTCATCGGACAGTGGTATGCTCACGTTAGTGCAGCCAGCTGATGTTGGGATCGGACCAGGCGCAGAGGTACGGTAGTGGTGGAACAGCCCATCGACGACGGATCCATTCCGGTCAATGAATCCCCGACGCTCGTCAAACAACGCCAGCTTCTAAACCGCTGGAGCATGTTCGCGCTGTTCTTTGTGAGTGCGCTTGCAACGGTAGGCTATGTGAGCAACGTACTGGCCGTGAATGAACTCTCAGCACAGGTAGATCGCCTGAAGCACCAGCGCGACTCACTGCAAACGTTGCATCAAAGCCTGCGGCAGCAGGCCATGGACCTACAGTCCATTACGCGTATCACCCATATTGCCACCACGCGATTGAACCTGGAGCCCCCTTCCGAGGCCCCAACGGTGATTTCAGAGTAAATGGAACCAACGTCCCCGGCACCATACGACCCCATTCGATGGAAAGCAGGCGTGCTGATCGTACTGTTCAGCGTCCTGTTTTCGATTGTGCTGGGCAGGTTGTTCTGGGTGCAGGTTATGGAGGGGGCTCGGTACCGCGAGTTGGCAAAGCGGCAGTATGAGTCGAAGGTAGAGCTTCGCGCCCAGCGTGGAAGCCTCTACGACCGTAACGGACGAGACATTGCCAGCATGATGACGATGACGTCGTATGCAGCCGACCCCGTGATGCTCGCCAATCCGGTCCTCGTAGCCAATTCACTTGCGATGGCAGCAGGTGATAGCGTGGGTTTTTACCTGAAGAAGATCAAGCAGCATAAAGGTCGGTTTGTATGGCTGGCCAGAGGTGTCAATGCAATCTTGTATCCCGACCTGGATACTCTTCGTGATCCCGGGTTGATCCGCGTGGATGAACCAAAGAGAAGTTTCCTGTATGGAAACACCGCTGCGCAGGTTATTGGCGTAACGGATGTCGATAACAATGGTGTCACGGGAATTGAGTTGGCCTACAATCAGCAGCTGCGGGGCGAGAGTGGCTTCGTGGTTATGCAACGTGATGGTCGCGGACGTCTGCGCCCAGGTGTGAATCCCGAGCGTAAGGCACCTCGAAACGGCAACGGTCTTCGCTTGACCATCGACATCGAACTTCAGCGCATCGCAGAAGAAGAGCTTCGACGGGGCGTGAACACTACCGGAGCTAGTTCCGGTACGGTGATTGCCATCAAGCCATCGACGGGAGAGATTCTTGCTATGGCTTCGATGCCGACGTTCGATCCCATGCGGCTCGATCGAGCAACATCGGATGCTATCCGAACGCGAGGTATTACGGATCAATACGAGCCTGGATCGACCATTAAGGCGATAACTGCAGCGGCGTTGCTCGAGGAAGGGTTGCTTCAACCTGGTGATCAGGTTGATGGTCTTGGTGGTGTTCTGCAGCTTCCGGACCATGTGATTCGCGATGATCATCCGCTTGGAAAAACCACCTTTCAGATTGCGCTGGAGCAGTCCAGTAACGTTGTATTCGCCACACAGGCCAGACGCATTAACAGCCGCACGTTCTACAAGTATTTCCGGGACTTCGGCTTTGGCATTCCTAGTGGTATCGACCTTCCCGGTGAAGTGCGAGGTGTATTGAAGCGCCCTGACGCATTCGATCACACCACGCAGTACTTCATGGCCTTTGGATATGAACTCACGGCCACGGCTCTACAAATGCTGAATGCCTACGCTACCATCGCAAATGGTGGTGTGATGATGGAGCCTCATGTGGTGCAGCAAATCCTCCAACCCGATGGCGAGGTGCTTCGCACGATGAAACCACAGGTGATTCGGCGTGTGATTGCCGATACGACGGCGACACGTTTGACCAACATGCTCATCGGCGTGGTAGAACAGGGAACTGGTCAACAAGCTCGCATTCCGGGCGTGCTGATTGCCGGCAAAACTGGTACGGCGCAGCAGCTTGAGGATGGGTCGTACTCCCGCAAGTCGTATACGGCCTCCTTTGTTGGATACTATCCGGCGGATAATCCACAGGTGTGTATGATTGTGATGTTGGACCGACCGCAGTCGACCATCTATGGAGGATCGGCCGCCGCGCCGATCTTTCGGCGCATCGTTCAGAAAAGCATGACCATGCTCGATCTGGACGACCGCACAAAGAAGTTCATCGCGGCCTCATCGGTTTCGGACTCTCTGGTGATTCCAGATGTACGGGGCTTACGGGTGAGTTTGGCGGATTCCATTCTCCAGCGCGTAGGACTACGAATGCAGGCGTCGGTCGATACCGGGTTGATTGTGTTCCAGAAGCCCCTTCCTGGAAAACGCGCACAGCGAGGAGGACTAGTCTCTGTTCAGATTGCAAAGAACAACGGCACAGAGAAACCTGACGTCCGCGGCCTTACCTTGCGGCGTGCTGTTACTATTCTGCAGAACGCGGGTTACACCGTTCGGGTGCAAGGCAGTGGTCATGTGGAGACGGTCGAATACAGTGGCCGGAAGTGTACGGTCACAGCCCGATGACAACCCGGATGACACCCGACGACATACGATGACTTCCATCACACTACATGCGGTGAGACTTA
>CAZBOW010000005.1:4238-9690 GCA_964493635.1 uncultured Hyphomicrobiales bacterium | reverse complement strand
CATACGATGACTTCCATCACACTACATGCGGTGAGACTTATCGCCACGGCGATCTTGTTCTTGCCGCACAACATCGCGTACGCCGTCGACTTCGGGGAAATCCTCCTTGGAGCGGAGGCGACGCGCGCTGTGTTTGCTCCCCAGGACACAGACGGTGAAACACAGTGGCGCTTCCTTCGACGAGTTTCTGCTCCGTTCACCCTCTCCTCGGAAACGCCCATTGACCTTGCGGGAAGCCGGGCATGGTTGTGTGCGTTTCAGCCCCTTTCACAGGGTACGTATCACGATACAGCGATCATCGTTCAGTTCCGCGAGCGACGCCCAGTCGATACGATCACAATCATTCTTTCTGGTGCAGGACGGTCACTGACACAACATCGAGATGTTCGATTCTTTTCCGCGCTGACTGGTGATCTCCAAGAAAAGCGCATCGACGTGTTTGGTCCTGCCTACGTAACGGCCGACTACGTTCTCCAACGAGGGGCAGCGTCTCCATTTTCGATCGATACGTCACAGGGCCTCCTGCGGGCTGATCCTGACGACAGCTTAGAGGTAACTCTACGATTCCAGCCTCTCCTACCAGGCTCATATGAAGATACTGTACGCTTGATCCGGTGGCACCAGAGACGGATACCGCTTGATACACTCACCTTCGTGTTGTCGGGAGCAGCAGTTCAGATGCAGACCGATACGACCGTGGTTTTCCGGGATGCCACCGTTGGCAGCATTGACACTACGGTCACGTTTATCCGATTGCCCAGCTTTGCTGTGTCCGAGCGGTTTCGATATGATGTGCGTGCCACAAGCGAACAGCCATTAAGAATCGAGGTGGATCCTGATCGACCCACACGCCGGTCCGTACTTACTCTGAAACTCATTGCCGAACCAACGGAGTACCGTAATCAACGCGTGGAGTTCTACCTCCGCCGATTCAGCGCGGATTCATCGAGAGTATGGGATTCAACGCGGATCAATGTTGATCTTCTGATGAGGCCACGCCCCGTTGCATTTGCCTTGCAGTGGCAAGCTGATACGATCACAGCCAGCGTTGGCGATACCCTGCAGCTTGTGCTAGAGGCAGTTACCCAAACACCGTTCGACGAGCCACTCGAGATAACGGGATATCAACTTGACGTTGCCTACAATCCCACGGTGCTCGTACCCCTTACACGTGAGGGTCAGCGCAGAGTTGTGGACCGCGACACATTGTGGTGGCGAATGGATGCTGCACAGCAATCGATCACTCCAGTAGGCAGCCGTACACCGCTGGATACGATGTATGCCATTGTTGCGCTCGGAGATGCGCCGTTCTCACACCTGGTTATGCGAAATGGAGTTCTGGGTATTCGTGCCAGCGACCCGCAGATCGTGAGCGGCCACACAACGGTAGTAAAGATCGACGACATCTACAGCTATGGATCTGGTATGCAGCGTCTGGTAAGTTCGCTGCAGGGGGCTCTCCGACTTGTGATTTCCCCTAATCCTCTTACGAGCAGTGGTACGATTACGCTCTACGGTGCGGGGCAAGATCGAGTGCGTCTGGATATCATTCACGTGGATGGTTCCGTTGTAGTCACCGTTGATGATATGCCCACAGGCAGCAGCCGCTCGATCTCCATCTCCGACTTCAACCTGCAACCCGGCATGTATTTCGCTCGCTGCATCGTTCAGCGCGGCCTTGGAGTGCCACCACTGCGCGTTGTTCGCATGTTCCGGTACCAGTGACCACCCGTGATGTTTTTAGTGCAACGTACGATACCATCGCGATTTAGTAGAGGGCTCATTCTCAGTCTGATTACAACGTTGTGGGCTACGGTAGGCGTTGCTCAGGAGAGAATCGCGTTACATCTCACCGGAGGGGGTGTTCTTACAACTCCCGTCACAGCCATTACTGCGTTGGGTGGCGTACCCACTCCAAAGGGGCTGCTGTTCTCGGGGGCAGCGTCAACGTGGCAGCCATGGTTCGTGATTGGGGCCGATGCGGAACTCACACCTGGAAACCGGCGGCTCCGACTTGGAGGTCGAGTCGGTGTGTCGTGGAATCGATTTCGGTACGTTGCCCCAGAGCAGGTACCTCTTGCCACCGAGGATGGAGGCACCTATGACGCCACGATTGAACACAACCTCCTGGTACGATTTGCAACGGTCTTCGTAGAACCATTCCTGCGCTACCAAGTGGAATCCTGGCTGGCCGTCGAGGGCGGCATTCCATTGCACCTGTCATCGGCATCCTACTATGAACAGCGAATGCGGTTCTCCGATCCGGTAGGGCAGCAGTTTGTGGATGGCTCCACGGAAATCGAAGTCGGAACAGGTCCAATACCACGTTTGTCTGTTCTGGTGCCTACGCTCCAGTTTGCTGCCGAGGGACTGATACCCCTGCGGAGAGGACGTACGTTGTTTCTCACTCCACGGGTATCGGCGCTGATTCCACTGACACCATGGGAATCGGCATCGGGGATGCGAACATTTACGGCGATGGTAGGTGTGGGAATTCGCTATCGTTTTGCTGACGGTACCGGATTCGACGATGGTATCCGACGGGACACCATCGTTGTTCGCGACACCGTGACCATACTCAGCGATCTGGTTGAGACCGACACCGTTGTGTATGTCGGCGAAGTGGCGCAGGAGTTTCCGAGCGAGGAGCTGGTGAACGTGCTGATTCGCTACCGCTACCAGCGCCTGATTCCCAAGCCCCCTGCCGTTCTCAAGGTAGCACTGAGAGCAGCCTTTGAGGAGGGTGATGGAGCCATCATTGGTGGCACAACGGTGCGCGTGCATGCTGTTCGCCGAACACGCCGGTTGCCGGTACTGCCCCTGGTTGCATTCCAACCCACGGAGCAGTCGCTGCCCGATCGCTATGTTCAACTCACCGCAAGCGAAGCCAATGAATGGCGCGAGGAGCGGATCTTTCAAGACACGGTTGTTCACTGGCAATACCACATTCTGAATGTACTGGGATCACGCATGCGTGCACTCCCTAGCACAACCATGCAGATCGTGTCGTACGACGATGGTACCGCTGATGGTGCTATTCTCAATGCACAGCGTACAACTTCGATTAGGAGTTACCTGACGCGGGTGTTCGGTGTTGATCCGCAGCGAGTACCGGTTACTACGCTGCGAGGAAAACCGTCCGAGAAACCATGGGTTGTGTTTGTCGATCCAACACGTCGCCTGCTTCGGCCAATGGCGATCACCGATACAATCATCGAAGTCCAGATACCGAAGCTCCGCATTACGCCGGATGTGGTGTCCGAGCGTGGCATCCGCACGTGGATCCTTACTGCGACCTCAGGAAATGATACACTCTACAACCAACGAGGCGAGGGACAACTTCCAAAACAGCTCTTCTGGGACATGAGTACTGATCTCGATCCTCGAGTGGTCACATCGGGCTCGCCAATTGCCATTACGCTGCATGCAGTAGATCGTGATGGAAACCAGCAGCATAGCGACCCCACACGTATTGTACTCGGTGAAACTGGTCGGCAAACAAATTCACTGATTCCGAGCGGTATAACGATCGACCGCACCGTAGCTGTTCGATGGTTGGGACCGGATGACCTGCGTACGCCGGATCGAGAACTGCTTGGGACTCCGCGTGATTACGATATTGTCCCTCAGATACGTGGACGGCAGCGCGAATGGATCCGGTCTGGCTTGCATGAACCAGAGAGATCGATCTTCGGGAACATCGAGCTGTACATAAAAAATGAGCGGCGACCGTGAAGCTGTTACGATCGCCGCTCAATAGACTTCGCGAAGACAGAAGCTGATCTAGTCCGGCGAGTCTGTGAATTCCAGTGGTTGATACGTGATACCTGCTCGCTCGGCTACGGACTGTGCCTTCTGGGCGTAACCCTGAGCGTCGGTACGCCGACCCGTCGCGTTGGCATTCAGTGCCAACTCCGTAAGAACCTCAACCTCGTATTCAACAACACGTGATTGACGGGCATCTACGAGTGACTTTCCGAGGTAGCGCTCGGCCAACATATGCTGGCCACGCTCACGATAGGTCCGGCCGATTGCCAAGCCAATTTGTGCACTTCGAACCAAGTCGGATTCGTTTCGGCTTCGGTCGAGATCGCCGAGCAGGCTTTCAAGAGCCGGATCAGCACTTGGTGCCTGAACATCCAGGCGGTGCGTACGGTTTGAAAACTTCGGTACATCTGCTGCTGTGGTCCATTGTACGCCGTCACGGTCGCGGCGCTCAACGCCAGCGCGTGAGCCGCGTGATGGAGACTCTTCGTGTGGGGCAACCAGTCGCAACTCCACGGGCCGTGCACGCGGTGCGTCGGCAACTGCCACCACACGCGATCCCGGTGACGATGGTAGCGATGTAGCAGGGTCCGAGAAATAGGCCACGCCAGCACCAATAGCGGCTAAGCCTGCCGCCGTAGCATATGTCCACACGCTGGTGGCAACGGTAGAGAGTGTGGATTTGATGGCACCGCCAAAGCCCCCTACAGAGGCAGCAATACCCACGTGGGTAGCATGCTGGGCAATGTGGCTCATCACCGTGGCTTCAACGGACTGAAACAGTGCAACGGGTGCTGAAACTGAAGGGGCTGCGATCGGTAGTGCTTGCTCAATCCGAAGCATGGCAAGCACATGCTGCGCAAACTCAGGATCCGACTCTCGGCGCTCCTGAAACTCGAGGAGTTGATCCTCGTTCAGCGACCGATCAAGAAAGCCCGCCAATAATTCATCATTCGTCATTATAACTCATCCAAAATCGGAGACAGGGTCTTAGCTAGAATTTTCTTTGCTCGAAACACACGGACCTTTGCCAGAGAAACCGAGATACTGAGAGCTTCGGCAATGTCTTCGTACGTCAGATCGTCGAAGTATCGAAGTTCCAGTGCTTCGCGAAACTCTGCTGGCAAATCGTTGATCGCCTTGCGAAGTTCCGCACGTAGCAAGAAGTCCGGATTGTTAGAACCGTAGTCCTCGGTTTCGTGGAGTTCTTCAACGAATTCCGAGGTTTGTTTTCGATTTCGGAGTGTCTTCAGGCACATATTGCGCGTGATGGTAAACAGCCACGCTGCAAAAGAGCCGTCGGAGAATGTGTGTCGCTTGTCGTAAATCGTGAGGACCACGGACTGAAATACGTCACGTGCGTCTTCAGGGTTCCCTAAGGCACGTACACAGTAAGCGTATATCCGCTTATTGTACCGCCGGTACAGAACCGCGAAGGCCTCTTGATCATTCTCGTCTCGCACAAGTGCGAAGACAGCTTCATCTGAGAGTAATTCGTAGGTCATTCGCACAACAACAATTGCGTACGGGTGGAAGAACCCATGCCCGGCCTTCGAGTTACACGTACAGCAGGGAGGATGATGTAAGATGGTAAATAATGTTAACTCTGAGGTGACATTTTGGCAGGAGATTGGACCGATGCCGGGAGTGATGCCGGGAAAACCTTTTCCCGGCATCACTCCCGGCA
>CAZBOW010000005.1:0-4138 GCA_964493635.1 uncultured Hyphomicrobiales bacterium | reverse complement strand
TCCCGGCATCACTCCCGGCACCACGTACGATCTCGTAGTTATCGGAGGCGGGATCATTGGGGTATCTGCTGCCATCGAGTACAAGGAGCAACACCCAAGCCACTCCGTGTTGGTGGTAGAGCGATCGGTACCTCCGCGAGGGGCAACAATGCGGAATGCGGGGTTTGCCTGCATTGGGTCGCTGAGCGAAATCGCTCACGACATCGACCTGATGGGAGCCGAGCGTGCTCGAGATCTTGTCAAGCGCCGCTGGGATGGACTGCAGAAACTTCGATCTCGCTGCGGCGACGATGCCATCGGCTACGAGGAACACGGAGGGCATGAGATCTACACCGAATACCATCCTGCGCTGGATCGACTGGACGAAGTCAACCACCTTCTCTTTCCCGTGTTCGAGCACCCCATGTTTGAACGAGCCGATCACCTCCGTGAACCCCTAGGGTTTGCCAACGTGCAAGCCCTGGTTCGCACGTGCTTTGAGGGCACGATCCACAGTGGGCTTCTAACCCAACGGCTTTGGCAGATTGCGCAAGATCTTGGCATCGCGTTCAAAATCGCAGAGGGTAGGGATGTTGAGTCCACTGGCGCTAGCGTCGAGGTCAGTACCAGTAACGGATGCATTCAGGCACAACATGTGCTGATTGCTACCAACGCCTTTCCTCTGGGCCCATCCACGGACATTATTCCCGGAAGGGGACAGATTGTGGTGACGTCGCCGGTAAGGGGCTTGCCCTTGCGGGGTTCGTTTCACATGAACGAGGGCTATGTCTATTTCCGCAGCGTCGGTGATCGTGTCCTGCTGGGAGGCGGCAGAAACCTGGCCTTTGCCGAGGAGGAAACAACGGACTTTGGAACCACCACCATCATCCAACAGTACCTGGAAGATCTGCTTCGAACAACAATCCTCCCCGGACGGGAATTCACTATAGACTACCGATGGTCGGGCATCATGGGTTTCCGCCCCGACAAACAACCCTTTGTTGGTAGCGTCCTGCCAAACGTATACCGAGTATTCGCCTGTAACGGTATGGGTGTTGCCTTGGGAAGCACGGTAGCTGCTGAAGCGGTAGAGTTGATATCAGCAACTTCACGATGTTTGTGATATGTCCCTGCCCAACATCCCAAATCGCGACCGTGTAGCTGGTCCACCGGAATTGAAAGGTTGGCCTGTTGCAGCTCTGGAGGCACTGTTTCAGGAGCATGGCATCAGGAAGTATCGTGCACGCCAAGTGTATGACGCTCTGTACGTGCAGCGGATCGACGACGTGCGAGAAATGCATGTGCTGCCCGCAGAGCTGCAGGACCTCCTCGCTAACGAGTTTCGCACCAAGAGTGTTGAGTTGAGCACGGTGCAGGAGAGTAGTGATGGAACCAAGAAGTTCCTGTTCTCACTATGGGATGGCGCTACAATTGAGTCCGTGCTGATTCCGAGTGAGTTGGTCGAAGCAGACGGTCAACCCCGTCGGCGAACTCTGTGCATCTCCACGCAAGTAGGATGCAACTTGGGATGTGAGTTTTGTGCTACTGCAACGCTCAACCTTAAGCGCAACCTCTCTAGTGGTGAAATCGTCGATCAGTTCCTGCAAGCGCAACAGCACTCCGAAAAACCAATCACCAACATTGTATTTATGGGCATGGGCGAACCCATGAACAACTACGATGCCGTGATGCGTGCTACAGCGATCTTCAATGATCAGCGAACGAACATGGTGGCACCCCGTCGGACCACTCTGAGCACGGCCGGAGTTGTGCCGGGCATTCTACGTCTTGCCGATGAAGGGCAGATCATCAAATTGGCCCTTAGTCTTCATGCTACCACGCAGGGAGTTCGCGAGCAGCTGATGCCCATTGCGAAACGGTGGCCGTTGCCGGTAGTGATGGATGCCCTCGAGCAGTATTATCGATCTACTCGCAAGAGCATCACATTCGAGTACATCCTGTTCGATGGCATCAATGATTCGGAGCAGGATGTGATTCGACTGGCGCGTATGGCACGCCGATTTCCAACGAAGATCAACGTGATTCCATTCCACGAGATTGATTTTACCCATCCCACGGGCTTTGCGGCTACGTTGCGACCAACACCTCCAGATCGGTTCCAGTGGTTCCTTGATCGATTGCGCGAGGAGGGGGCTCACGTTCTGATTCGCAGCTCATCGGGTTTGGATATCGATGCCGCATGTGGTCAGCTTGCTCTTAGTGAACTATAGTGAACGATGATATACCGAATTCTGTCATTGATCATGCTCCTAAGTCTGCTGTATGCTGGTGCTACAGCAATGACGAATGAAGAGCTCTTGGGCATGACCTTCATCGACGATGAGATCTATGTTGTTCGACTAGAGAACGGCGATATCCTTAGTGGGGCGATCGTCGAGTTTTCCGAGGATGAAACGGGTGCCTATGTGCGTGTTGCATCGGTTGTGGGACGGGCAAAGATCTACGCCGCTGAGATCCACTCCATCTATTCCAGTGAAGCCGACTACCGTCACCGTCACCGTGGGTACATTCTCCCAACGGCGGTACCAATAGGCGGGGATGCATTCATCTCACTGATCGAGGGTGTGCTACCCTATGCTGGAGTAGGGGTCGGCGATTGGCTGAGTATCACTGCCGGCAGAACGCTAGTACCCGGCATTGCTTGGAGTGAACAGGTCTCGTTGGTCAATGCCAAATTCACCGTGCATACTGCCCCTCACGGATTGGTGGAAGGGGGCGAACAGTATTATGCGGTTGGGTTCAACGGTGGCTGGTTGAATGATGTGAACTTCCTTGGCCACGTATATGGTGTGGCAACGTTTACCGGCAAGCGCACACAGGCAACACTGATGATGTTTGCCAAGGTTGCGGGTAAAGACAACTACACCATAAAGGCCGGCAACTTCTTCGGCCCATCTGCATTCCCGTTGCCGAATGGCACGTTCGGCGTAGGGATCGGTTTAGACACACGCTTCCCAGAGATGCGCAACCTGCACTTCGTGGGTGAGTTGTGGAACGCCGATCTTACAAAGCCAGCCAACACGGCCCTCTACCTGGGACTGCGGCTTACGAGCCGTGCTGTGGCTTCAGATTTCGGCTTTACGATTGTGCAAGGTCCGTTCGTGGTGCCCACGGTAGCCTTTGCTTGGACACCCTGGAACTAGATCCAGATTAGATCCAGATTAGACCCAGATTCAAAGCCCCCTACAACGTAGGCGGGAAAACGGTAATCCTGAGTGGCTTGCCGTTTTTCAACGTGCCCTCAATACCTACGAGTCCGTACTTGTGGTTGGTGATGTACCACAACTCGTCTAGGAGCGGATCGTCGGATCCAACGGTTTCTTCTTTCACCTTGATCACCTTCAGCAACCAGAACGCAACAGGGTAATCGTCGGTCGTAGAGCGCGACATCACTGTGCGTTTTTTCTTCGTGCCGTCGTCAAGTGTAAAGTCGTACGAGTCTCCGATTGCAGCATCGTACTTGACAATCGTGAATGGGCGTGAGGTGTTTCCACCAGAGCTCACGAACTCTTGAATACCTCTGTCCGTGACCTTGCCGCGCAGGGTTGCCTTGAGCTTCATCGAACCCTTGTTGGTTGTATCGATGGTTGCGCCATACCGTGCTAGGTACACATCCAGGATGCCCATCTTCACCGAATACGGAAGCTCCTGAACTCCCAGTAGGGTGTCGAGCGCCTTTGTTGCAACGGTATCGAACGTGAGCGTAGCGTCAAGAGTGATCACGCCATTGTCATTCTGCACCAGTTGGATGTCCTCTTCAACACCACTGAATCCGGGTCCAAAAGACTGCATGTCAAAACTGACGCCCCATTTGTTCCCAACCTCTGTGAGGTCGATGTTCCCATCTCCACCAAGCTCGTTCGGGCCTTCCGTGGAAGACTCAATCAAGCCGCAGCTTGTGGTGGTCAGCAAGAGCGCTGCGCCAAGAAAAAGTGAGAGGTAGCTTCGCATAATGTACTCCATGTAAATAATGCCGTAGGCGCAACCTACCTCTATCCTGTACATCCGAACTATGACGTTTGTCACCAACCCCGCGTTCTGTATATTTGTGATCTTGCTACATGGTTCGGTAGCTCAGTTGGTAGAGCAGAGGACTGAAAATCCTCGTGTCGGGGGTTCAATTCCCTCCCGAACCACA
>CAZBOW010000004.1:98149-118478 GCA_964493635.1 uncultured Hyphomicrobiales bacterium | reverse complement strand
TGCCCGAGATCGACAGCGGGATGCGTTGGCTGGACCGGTCTTGGTTGGACCGGTCTTGGTTGGACCGGTCGGTGGTGAGCTCGAGATAGCCTTCGGCAAGAGCCGTGCTGGACGTCATCGTCAGGTCCACCACCGAACCGCGCAAGGCGGTTACGTCTGCCTGCTGCTCGGTTATGGTTGTGGGCGTACTGCGGGCATAGGCCGGTGGCGTCACCGTGCCTGCTAGCGACCGCAGAATGGGCCGATCAATCACAATCAGTAACTGGGTATCGCTCACCACGCCCTGATCATACCACTCTGCTGTAGCAAAGGCGGCCATCGATGTCGAGCTGGCCGGAATCTCGTACCGGTACGTGCCAGCACTGTCGATCGGCATCGGGAAGGAGACAAACTGCTCGGACTGTCCCTCGCGGATCCACAGCGTTACCGACGCCGGAACCGTTCCGGTGACCGTCACGTCGAACCACGCCGGCGTACCGCGCAGCACTGTGTCGGCGCTGGAGCGCACCGCCAAGGTGTAGGGGGCTGGTGGCGTGTACGATCGCTCGTACTGTACCACACGCTCGTAGGCAGAGCGCAGGGCCGGAACCTGTAAGGCCCCTCCCAGCACGCTCCACGCAAGCAGCATCAACCAGAACCAACGGCGTGCCGGTCGCTTGTTGATGATCACGGAGAAATCTTTCTGGCCAGCAATAGCCAAACCCTGCTCGATGGCAGCGGCTCGAAGCTCGCTGCTTCCCGTTGGAGAAGCATGGAGCTGTGCAGCATTGGCCAACGTATCGCGGACGTCGGGATAGGCCTCTCCCACACGGATGGCAATGTGGTTCACCGATGGCAACCGCACCAAGCCCAGCAACATTGCAACCGGCAGCCCCATCATGCCGCCACCAATGGCCGCCGACACCAAGATCCACGCATACCACAACACCGTACGTACGGCCGATGAGCCATGCAGCAACCACTCCGCAACCACCACCACCAGTAGCAGCGTTGCCCAGAGCCACATTGTTGTTAGCACGCCGTGCAGCACAGCCCAGTACTGTTCCCTGCGGGCCGTAGCCTGCAGCCGCGAGATGATATGGTTGATGGTGGCCACTATTGCGTCAGAACGTACACGACAAGGTTTGTACCAAACTTGAGAGCTTCCTCCCGTTTCTCCGGCGGGTCGTGGTGTACCTGCGCATCGGCCCAGCCATCGGCAGGGTTGGACTCGTAGGTGTAGTACACCACCAGCCGACCGTCAAGAAACAGACCGAACCCTTGGGGTGGCTTTCCATCGTGCTCATGGATCTTGGGAGGCCCAGCGGGAAAGCTAAAGTGACAGTGATAGAGGCGATGACTGAAGGGTAGTTCCACGAGGTCCTGATCGGGAAACACCTTCTTGAGCTCCTTGCGGATTGAGGCATCCATTCCGTAGTCGTCGTCGATGTAGAGGAAGCCCCCGTTTTCCAGATACGAACGCAGGCGGCGTGCCTCGCCGGTGCCGAGGTTTACCGTACCGTGACCGGTCATGAACAACAACGGATACTGATAGATCTGATCGCTGGACAGATCCACAAACGTGTACGTAGGGTCCACCCGTATCGAGGTGTGCGCGGCAACGTAGCGCAGAAGATTCACTTCCGAGCTGGGATCGTTGTACCAGTCTCCTCCCCCGCTATACTTCAACCGAGCAATCCGCAACGCCGACAGGTCCGTGTTGTCTTGGGCTACCAACACGGTAGAACACGTCGCGAGCATGATCAGCAGGAAGGTTATTGTCGAGTACACAGTACCACTTTCTTGTCGTCGTGAGCCAACCACGGCAACCCCATGGCCTCCATCGGCTGCTCGGTAATCGACCAATCGGGAAACAGGGTCCGGGCCTCGCTGAGCTCCTGGGCAAGGTCGCCACCCTTGAGGAAGGCGCACGTCCCTCCTAGTGCCAGCAGGTCGTTGATCCACTCCAAGAGCTGCCCCGTTGGTGCTACAGCACGCGAGATGATAACGTCGAAGGCACGGCGGTAGTGTCGGTGTTCAACAAGGGTTTCCACTCGCGTTGTTAGGACGGTGATGTCCTTGAGCTCCGTGTGCTGGGCGAACATCTCAACCATCGTCGTCTTCTTCGTAATCGAGTCGACCAGTGTGATAAGGATATCGGGGCGGGCAATCTTAATGGGCAGCCCTGGCAAGCCCCCTCCCGTCCCAACGTCCAACACACGGGCTTTCGGTTTGAACGCGACATACTTCAACAGCATGAGCGAATGGAGTATGTGGCGCTCCCACAGACGGTCGACGTCCTTGCGAGACACCATGTTCACGCGCTCGTTCCAGTATCGCAGTTCGTTGTGGTAGCGCTCCAGCGTTTCCATCTGCTCGCGTTCAAGCGGGATGTGATTGGCCGAGCAGGTTGTCCAGACGTCAACAAGTTCCATAGAACATGCAAGTTAGCTGCCGGAGACCGTAAATTCCCCGTATGGTACCGTTCTTCTCCGTGATCATTCCCACGTACAATCGTGCTGAGTTGCTCCCACGAGCCATTGCTTCGCTTACGCAGCAAGACGAGCAGGATTGGGAAGGGGTGATCGTCGACGACGCCTCCACCGATGAAACAACGGCGGTGGCCATGGCCCTGGCCCAGACCGACCTGCGGCTGCGATATGTCCGGCGTGAGGTCAACGGTGGTACGGCGGCGGCTCGAAACACTGGAATTACGCATTCACGCGGGCTGTTTGTGACGTTTCTCGACAGCGACGACGAATACCTTCCCGAGCACCTAGCATCGCGCAGAGAGATGCTCTTGTCGGACGATCGGATCGAACTCCTGCATGGTGGCCTCACCGTCATTGGCGATCCATGGGTTGTTGACCGTCACGATCCTACACAGCGGATTCATATCAACGACTGCGTTGTTGGTGGAACGTTCGTGATCCGTCGTGACATCCTGCCCACGGTTGGACCGTTCCGTGAAGGTGCCTACGCCGATGATGCCCTCTTTTTCGAGCGGGCAGAGCAGGCAGGCGTGACCATTGCTGTGACGGACTACCCGACATATCGCTACTATCGTAACGTTCCCAATCAGCAGACGTCCGTCTATGGCTCGTGAGTCCCTCCAACGGAAGCGCGAGCGCGTGGTGTCCATCGTAGACACCCTTGCCGCGGCCTACCCCGATGCACGCGTGGGGTTGGACTTCACCACACCGTTCGAGCTGTTGATCGCTACGATTCTCAGTGCCCAATGCACCGATGAGCGCGTCAATCAGGTCACGCCGCACGTGTTTGCGAAGTATCATGGTCCGCAGGACTACCTTCGCGTACCGGTGGAGGAACTCGAGGTCGACATCCATTCCACCGGCTTCTACCGGAACAAAGCACGCAACATTCAGGCCTGCTGCCAAGAACTGATCGACCGCTTTGGCGGTGAGGTTCCTACCACCTTGGACGAGCTGGTTTCGCTACCCGGTGTGGGACGGAAAACCGCAAACTGTGTGTTGAGCAACTGCTGGAACATTCCCGGAATCACCGTCGATACCCACGTGACGCGCCTGTCCAATCTGTTAAAGCTCACGACTTCGACCGATGCGGTGCGCATTGAATTCGACCTGATGAAGCTCATCGACCGGGATCGGTGGAATACCTGGAATCATCTGATCATCACGCACGGACGTCGAACGTGCATTGCACGGCGCCCGAAATGCGACGTCTGTCCGATTATCGAGTACTGTCCATCGTCCCATCGGAGCGTGTAGATGACACGACAAGACATGCGAGTTCTTCTGCTCTGCTGCGTCGTGGTGATGTCGGCCGCCACTGGTCTGCGTGCGCAGCCTGCCGACACATCGGTAACCGTTGGCCTGGTTGGAGGCGGAACGATGCTTCTGCATCAGGGTTCCTTCACCCAGTTGGGATCGTATACCTCGTGCTGTCCGGAGTTCACCACAGGTACCGGTGTAGGGGGCTATATCGGCGGCTTTGCCACACTTCCCCTCTCGCGTCGGTGGGGACTCCATCTGCGGTTGATCTACACCAGCGAACCAGGAACCTTGGTGAGTGTGGAGAACGTGGCCGTGGCAGATTTGCGCGACAGCGCCCGTGTTGTGCAAGCAGAAATGACCCACGAGCTGAAGGCCTCCCTGTCGAGTCTGGGCGTGGAACCACTGATGGCGCTACGCGTCGGCAACGGTGTTGACGTGCTCGCTGGCGCCCGACTGGCCGCCGTGCTCGGCCACAGCTTCCAACAAACCGAGACACTCACCAAGCCCGAGGACTATGGCTCCTACCTTGGGGCTGGACGCACGTGGGTCAATCATCAGGCCGACATTCCCGATGCGTCGTCGGTGCGAGCAACAGCGGTGCTGGGAGCCCGGATGATGGTCCCCCTTCGACGCGATGGTTCGTTCTTCATGGCACCCGAGGCGTTCGTGCACATCCCACTGACGGATGTTGCAGCCGTTCGATGGAAGATCACCGAGCTACGTCTCGGCGTTTCGCTGGGTTGGGCCCTGCAACGCTCATCGGTACAAACGTTGCCGGAATCGTCGTTGCCAGTGCCGGCGCCGCCCGTTCCGGCGCCGCCCGTACGAGCTGCCGAGCCCCCTCCAACCTTGGCGGGACTCACCGTTGTGGCCAACAACCAACCGATTGAGGCCATCACGGTTGAACGCACGGAGGTTACCGAGCTCGTTCCCGTGCTGGGACACATCTACTTCGATGAGGGGACATCCGAGCTGCCCGACCGCTACCGCTACCGCGGCCCAAGAACCACGCCCTCCGACGTTGTCTACAGCGTCCTGCCCATTGTAGCCAAACGGATGCAGCAGTCATCGGGAATCCTCACCATCACCGGAACCACGTCGGCCACTCCTGCCGATCAGGGGTTGTCGTTGGCCCGGCAGCGTGCAGAGCGGATCCGTCAGGAGCTGATCAATCTTGGGATTCCGCCCCATCGACTGCGGATCGAAGCCCGTCGACTACCGCGGCAACCCACCGCGGCGGCGGAGGCGGACGAAGTGGTTCTGGCAGAGCAGGAAAATCGTCGCGCCGAGATCACCTGCACCGATCCCGACGTACTGGCCTCCTACGCAATTCGTACGGTTGAGCAGCGAATCGTTCCGGAAGTGATTCGTCTGCGCCCGTCGGTAGTCTCCTATGCCGGTGTGGTCTCCACGACCATCACCGTTGGTGAAGGCAGCAGCGCGCGTGCCTATCAACCGGAGACCGATCTCGGCACAGAGGCCTTCAGCTCGTCCGGCGTAACTGCCACCATTGTGGTGGTCGACAGCGCAGGACGCACGGTTCGCGAAACGGTCCACCTGCCCGTGAGCACGGTGCCCATGCAGAATCGACCCGCACAGAGCCGGCCCATGGAGCGATACCGCCTGATGCTCTTTCCATTTAACAGCGCAGAGCTCACTGCCGACCATCTCCGCACGATCTCATCGCTGAAGCAGCGGCTGAGCCCCAATGATACCGTCCGCGTGATTGGCCTGACGGATACCATGGGGTCCACGGAGCACAACATGCGGCTTTCGGAACAACGTGCGCGCGCGGTAGCCAAGGCCCTCGACCGCACTCTGGGTATGGGTGCTCAGCAGGTTGTTGGACGTGGGGCCCAGCGTCCGTTGCTCTCCAACGGACTGCCCGAGGGACGGGCCTACAACCGCACCGTGATCATTGAAGTACAAGCCAGTGGTCGCTAACGAGCTTTTGAGCGTCTGAAACCAGTCTCTGCGTTGTACTTTTGGGGATACGTGCCACTACCGCGGAGAACCCAGATGTTGCGAGCACTTGGGCTGTTGCTATTCGTTGTTCTGCAGTGTGTTCTGCAGTGTGTTCTGCAGTGTCCCGTCGCCAATGCGCAGACCATCTTTGGACTGGGTCCGGTAGAGACGTCTGGGCGCACGGTAACCGTGCCCTTCTACGCCTTCGAGGCTAACGGTAGTCCAGTGGACCTGAATCCCTCGGACGTTGCGCTGCGAGTGGATGGACAGCCACAGACGTTTACCGTGGAGAAGGATGATCAGACCACCGAGCGAACCGTCTCCGTTGCCGTACTGGTGGACGTCTCGTCGGAAGCCAGTGCGCCCGACACCCGCACCCTGCTGCGTGCCGGGGTGGATGTGGTGCCAACAGCCGTGCGAACCACGGCCGATCTGCTGGCCCTAACCGAGTTTGATAGCTCTCCAACGATGCTGCTGGGCTTCGATGCCAGTGCGACCAACTACACCGAAGCGGCCAGTGAGATCACACCCGGATCCGGGTTCGACCTGCAGCGCGCCTTGATGGAGCCTACCATGGGTGGACTGCGCATGATGCAGACGGTTCCGCGTCATCGGGTACTGCTTGTTCTTACCTCAAGTACCACGGCTATCGACCTTGATGCTACGCTGGCACTGGCACGCACCTTCCAGATTGCCGTCTATGTTGGCTGCACCGACGGGAACGTCGAGGCGTCGGTGCGCCGCCTGTGTGAGGGCAGCGGGGGTGCCTGGGCCGATAACCTGAGCACAACGGACGCCATGACCGGATTTGTTCTGGCGGCTATTAGCCATGCAAAGACGCTTCCATCACAACGGATCGTCTTCGACCTGCCAACGCTCTGTTCTCCATCGGTGCCGGTAGCGCTCACCATTGGCAGCGCCACCCGCACGGCAGCGGTATCGGTGGATCCGTTGGCCCGATCGTCGTTCGAGTGGTTTCCGGAGGGCTTAGATTTCGGGGCTGGAGCCAACGAACAGATTCTCGAGGCAACCGTCGTTGCCCGCGGCCCAGAGCCCCTTACCATCGAGGGCGCACGTCTATCCACCGATGCGTATACCATTCTCAACCCTGTTGTGGGCATCGAAACGATCCTACCTGGCAGCGCTCGAACATTTCGGATCCAGCGCACGGCCAATCCGGATGGGACATTTGCCCAGCTGGAGGTTATCGCTACCACGTCGTCGGGCGTTCCCATTTGTGATGGTCTGACCTATGTCATGCGGGGAGGCCTGCCCACAACCGGAGACAGATTTACCGTTGTGGCACCAAACGGTGGTGAGGTGCTTACGGCCGGAGAACCCACCACGATCCGCTGGACGAACAGCCTTCCGCAAACAAAGGTGCGAATCGATCTGTCCACCGACGGTGGCGATTCATGGCGCCCCATTGCCGAGCAGGCCCAGGGCTTGGAGTATTCATGGATTCCGGGGCCGGAGCTTACTACCGATGCCCGCATCCGGATTCAGGAAACCGTCCTGCCAGACACCTCGATCGTCACATTACGAGGACATCAATCTCCGGTGTATGCCACGGTGTTTGCCAACGAGGGTCGCTGGGTGATTACCGGCGGACACGATGGCACCATCCGCGTGTGGGATGCCAACACCGGGGAGTTCCTGCAACAGCTCGGTAGCCATGGCTCGTGGGTCTGGGACTTGGCGGTCAGCCCCGACGGACGCTTTGTAGCATCGGCCGGACACGACGGCGTAGTGTCGATCTGGAACCTTGCCACCGGCGTGCGCCTACGAAGCATCTTGGCTGACGCACGCGTCTGGTCGGTTGCCTACAGCCCATCCGGCACGGAGGTTGCCATCGGCACCGAGCGCTCGCTCTCCGTTGTAGAGGTGGCTACGGGTCGAACGATCGACTCCCATAGCACCGGTGCGAGTCGCTGTTTGAGCGTTGCCTATACCTCGGACGGGTCTGGCATCGTAAGTGCCGAGGGATCCGTTGTGCGCCTGCGGGAACGCAGTTCGCTGTCGGAGGTGCGGACAACCTTTGCCGGTCACGATGCGGATGTCTACGCCGTTGTTGTGGACGATGCAACAACACGGGTCTATACCGGCAGTGCGGACTTCACCATCGCGCAGTGGGATCCCACCACCGGTGCTCGAACACATGTGACCACGCCATCGATCGCCTCGATTCTGAATCTCGATCTTTCGGCTGATCAGCAGACACTCGCTTCTGCAGGGGGCGATGGCACGGTGAAGCTCTGGTCGGCGACCGATCTGACCCTGCGTTCAAGTTTTGCCGACCATGTCGGATCGGTCTACAGCGCGACATTCAACGCCGAAGGTACACGCATTGCCTCGGGAGCGACCGATTCCAAGGCCTTTGTCTGGAATGTGGCATCGGTGGTCACCACCGAGGACGTCAGTGATGGTAGGTGGTCGATCGTGGGAGGAACGGTGGCCACTGCCGATGCCAACCACGGCAGTGTGCGTCTGGGCGCTGGCTCCGACATCACCACCTCCATGATTTCCAACACCGGCACGGAAGACCTCGTCCTTCGCAGTATTCGCGTCGTATCCGGTGACGTGCAGGACTTCCAGGTAATGGTACCCACGCTACCGCTGCGGTTAAAGGCCGGGATGTCGCTACGACTGCGCTCGGCATGCGCTCCTACCACGGTGGGTCCTCGCTCGGCACTTGTCGACATCGAAACCGGTGTGGGCAGTGCCACGGCCGTCATACGCGGTGAGGGTGTTGCCTCACCACTGCTGACCACGCCGCTGAATCGCATCATCGACGTTGGTCGGCTGCTCGTTGGACAGACGCAGGCCGACACAACGATCCGCTTTACGGTGCCCAGTGGTGGCAGCACGGTGGAGGTAACCCGTGTTGTTCTGGCCGGCGTTCAACGTGGTGCCTTTACTATTACGTCGGGAGGCACGCCCTTTACGCTCACTCCGGGGGCGGTGCACACGATGTCCGTGCGATGCGCTCCTACCCAGGTAGGCCGGTATGCGGCCCGCATCGAGCTCACGCTGGCCGACGGCTCAACAACGACCATCCGCCTGTATGGCGAGGGCCTGGGAGATGGCCGCATTGCAACAACCACCAACACCTTGCTCTATCAGACGGATCCCTGCGCACGCCAGACTACCGTGCAGACGGCCACCATCCTGAATCAGGGTACGGCACCGTTGACGGTCTACAGCATTGGTGTTGTCGGTGCACGAGCGGTGGACTTTGCCGTTACCTCGCCACAGCCCTCGGCGCTTCCCCTACAGATTGCTCCCGGTGAACAGATCGGAGTATCAGTGGCCTTTCAGCCGTTGGGTGTTGGGTCCAGCATCTCGCGATTAGTGATCTCGTCCAACGGCATCGGTGTGGCAGGCAGCACGCTGGAGATTCCCCTGATTGCGCGTCAGGACAGTGTTGGCTTCGAGCTCACCGTGCCCCATGTCCACTTCGACAACGTCCAGGCCCAGCAGCAAGCGGCCCAGACAGCGACCATCGTCAACACCGGCACCACCAGCCTGCAGTGGCCCCCTCAAGGCATCGACCTTGGCGATTTCCGGCTGGAGAACATCGAGCCGACCATTACTCCCGCCGGTGGGACATCGAACTTCACGATCCGTTTTAAAGGTGGCGAACCGCGCACGAATCCCTACACTGCCAGCTACACCTTTACCGATTCGATCTGTGGGCGCCAACAAGTGCTCACGATGTCGGCAACTGTGAAGAGTTATATCGGAGCCACGGTGGCAGCCGACGTTGTTCGCGCATCGATTGGTCAGGAGGTTGACGTACCCGTGCGACTGCTCAATAAGGTCAACTTCGATCGCACAACCATTACAACGCTCAATGCCCGCATCCGCGTCAACGGTACCATCCTTACTCCACTTGGAATCGAAAGTACCTTCGACAATGGCGAACGGATCTTCACCACCGCACTGCCGATTCCCGCATCTGGCGACCTCTTGGGCACGCTGCGGTTCCGGACGTCGTGGGGTAACGACACATCGTCCGTCGTCGAGATCGACTCACTCTGGGCGGCTGACACCGTTGTGCTAACGGGCACGGATGGCGAGGTCATCCTTGATGATCTGTGTCGGGAAGGGGGCCCTCGACTCTTCCTGCGACGATCGGAGCAGCAAGGGATCGGCGTGGACATCATTCCCCACCCCGTTGTCGATGCTGCCACGGCGGTGATCACCGTGGTAGAACACGGACCCACGCTGGTGCAGGTGGTCAACGTGCACGGACGGGTTGTGGCCACCCTTGCTGACGCAGTGCTGGCTCCTGGCCAGTATTTGCTGCCGCTAGATGCTGCCGACCTTGAAACGGGCAGTTATACGGTGGTCATGACCACACGAACACAGAAGTTGTCCAACCGTTGTACGGTGGTGCGATAATGAAACCATCAACCCTCGTCCGAGCACTTGGGGCCATGCTGCTCTGCAGTGCTATGTGGGCCATGCCGATGGATGCCCAATTTTCGTCTACTGAGCGCCCCGCCCGTTTTGGACTCTTCGGTAGCTGGGATGGTACGCTCAACAGTGCCGAGTTTAGCGGTCTGCCGGGAATTGCTAGCTGCTGCCCGTCCTATGGCAATACCATGTCGTCCGGTTGGCGAGCGGGCCTGGCCTACATTAAACCGGTCTCGTCGGCAATGTCCCTCCATGTTCGCATGTCGTGGGAATCGGGTGCTGTAGAATTTTCGTCGCTAGAGCTTCAACCTATTGTGTCCGACGAGGGAGTACCCGAGCAGGCAACGATTCGCCATGAGCTGTCAACAACATCCAGCCTGATCAGTATCGAGCCTTTGGCTGGCTGGCAACCGCTGCCGGGACTAACCCTACTCGGCGGTGTACGGCTGGGATATCGCGTTGCTACCACCTTTAGCCAGCGGGAGGTGCTTGTCGATCCGATCGATGGCGTGTTTCGGAATCTTTCCCGTGAACGCAATGTGCTAAGCGGCGACGTCCCAGATGCCCTGCCGTATGCAGCCAGCGCCACGATCGGGGCGAGCTACGACCTGCCACTGAATGCAGAGAAGTCGGTGGTGCTCAGCCCGGAACTTCTTGTCTCGATTTCTCCCATCGGCGTTGTGTCCGGTTTGTCATGGACCCAGCATACGCTGCGTGCCGGCCTCGTTCTGAGCGTTATACCTCCGTCGATTGTTGTTGATCCGACGGACCAGGAAGTTTTTGAAACCAGCCTGAACCGGGCTGCATCCCTCACGGGTCGTGCCGATGCGCCCTATCGTGTAGCCCTGGCAATGCGCGGTCTGGCTGAGGATGGCAGCGAGTCGCCGCTGCGGGAGATTCTGGTCGAAGAAGTCCGCTCCTACCGTCAGCGGCCGGTGATTCCGGTTGTCTTCTTTGATACCGACAGCTACGACCTTCCCCAACGCTACTACCGTGTCTCCCCCGAGCAACGCGATCAGTTCTCGATGGAGAACTTCTACAACCTTGATGCGCTCACCACCTACCGCCATGTCCTGAACATCGTTGGCCGTCGGATGACGGACGACCCGACCGTGACGCTCACACTCGTGGGATCGGCTACGGCTCAGGAGCGCGGTGGTATGGATCTGGCCATGGAGCGAGCTGCCACCGTTCGCGAGTACCTTGTGGACGAATGGGACGTTGATCAGAATCGGATTATCATTGATGGTACGGTTGGTGGTGGTCGACAAGTACGAATCGACGCGTCAACAGCAGCCGTCTTCGACGACGTGCGCTCCATGGACACGGTGCGGGTGACCACGCCAGCCGGCATACGGTTCCAACCGTCGGTGTCGTCGGCGGTATCGGCGTCGGTGTCGTCGAGCTCCATTGCCGACTGGCGCGTGTTGGTATCCCGGCGTGGGGTTGTCGTGCATAGTGAACGAGGCGGTGAGCCCCTTGCAGCATCGGTCGATTGGCGAATCGCCACACGGCCGGCAGCCACAAGCCGCGGGACCACGGAGTTGAGCGCTCTGCTGGCCGTGACCGATTCCAACGGCGTTGTGGTCCCAACCGAGGTGCAGCGACTGCCCATCCGGGAAGTACGACTTACCGATCCGAATGCTCGAACCACACGCATTGATCGCTATTCGCTGCTCTTTGGCGACGCGACCACGGCCGACCTGTCTGCAGAGCAGCGGCAGCGCATCGAGCAGATCCGTGCGGAGATTCCTCCGGGAGCCACCGTACGGGTCACGGGCTATTCCGATGCTTCTGGTCAAGCGGATGTGAGCATGAACGTCAGTCAGCGGCGCGCCAACAACGTTGCCAGCGCACTGGAGCTTCCGGTGGCCGAAACTCGTGGAGTCGGACAGCGCCTTCCTCTCTACGCCGATGGTACTCCGGAGGCGGCATTGTATTGCCGAACGGTCGAGATCACGGTGGAGGTGGAACAGCCCTGATGCGAATCCTTGTGATCAACTGGCAGGACCGCACGCATCCCCAGGCGGGTGGCGCCGAGGTGCACCTCCATGAAATCTTTGGGCGCATTGCGCGGATGGGTCACGACGTGCATCTGTTGTGCTGCGGTCACGGCACAGCACCGGCCTATGAAGTGCTCGATGATCTGCATGTGTACCGCATCGGCAACCGCCCGACCTTCAACTACTCGGTGCCTCGCTGGTGGAAACAGTATGGCGCAGGCATGAAGCTCGACATCGTCATCGACGATATCAATAAGATCCCCTTCTTCACACCGCTGTTCATCAAACAACCCCTGCTGGCCATTGTCCATCACTTCTTTGGCAACGCCATCTTCAATCAGGCGGGCTGGCTGGCCGGCACCTACGTGAAGATGTTCGAGGATCGCATTGGCCGCGTCTATCGATCCACTCCGGTGGTGGCCGTTTCGGAGAGCACTCGTCAGGAATGTCTGGAACGGGGCTTTCGTGCAACGCAGGTGTCGGTGGTCCATAATGCCATCGATCATCGCTCCTACCCTATGCGGGTCGGGATCAAGAGCGAGCACCCCCGTGTGGTATACTTTGGCCGATTGAAGAAGTACAAGAGTGTCGATCATATCATCAAGGCCATGGCGATGGTTCGTGAAACCCTGCCCGAAGCCCATCTCGACATCATGGGTACCGGTGATGAACGCACCGAGTTGGAGCGCCTTGCAGACTTCCATGATATGGCAGACGCCGTAACGTTTCACGGATTTGTTAATGATTCCGATAAGGTACGGTTGCTCTCATCAGCCCACGTGATGGTGAATTCGTCGGTCAAGGAGGGTTGGGGGATCACCAATATTGAAGCCAATGCCTGCGGCACCCCGGTGATTAGTGCCGACGTGCCCGGCCTGCGTGACTCGGTACGTGATGGACTTTCCGGACTCCTGTACCCGTATGGCAACATCGAACAGCTGGCTCATTTGCTAACGCGCGTTCTGGTGGATCATCCGGAACGGACCCGACTCAGCGAGGGCGCCGTGGCATGGGCATCAACCTTTACGTGGGAGCGATCGGCGCGGGAGATGCTCGACCTGTGCGAGCAGACGATCACCTCTTGGAAGCAGACACATGGCTAAACGGTGGATCGTATGGTTGATGGCGCTGTGCACAGGTGTTGTGGTGATGCCTGCACAGCAGCTCGAGGGACGCGACACCAAGGGGCGGGATTTCTGGCTGGCCTTCCCCCCGAACGATCATCCCTCGAATGTTGATGAAGCAGCGTTAAACGTGTATCTGTCGTCGGATGTCACCACGCAGGCCACCGTGTGGGCACGAACGCGCAATGGACAGATCGACGAGCGCACATTCACCGTGGATGCTGGAAGTGTTGTGAAGGTTGATTTTCTTCCGTCGTTGTTGGAGCTACGAACAGCCTCCTACCCTACTGGCAGCACCGGTGATGCCGAGATTGCCAGTCCAGCCAGTGTGCACATTACCGCCACCGATGAGATTACGGTCTATGCGTCCGTGCGGGAGCTCAACACCTCCGATGCCTGGGTCGTGCTGCCGACCGACGCCCTGGGAACAGCGTACCGCATCCTATCCTACCCTTCCGATGCCCGAGCCGATACGGTCTTCATTCCCATTCTCACAACGGCGTATCCGTCGCAGTTTGTGGTGGTTGCCACCGACGACTCTACGGACGTCGACATTACACTCTCGACGACAGGTTCGCGCGTCGATCCTGCGCAGAGCATCCGCCAGGTCACGCTTCAACAAGGTGAGTCCTACCTCGTCCAGGCTGATGTGACCGTCACCCGCCAGAATGACGACCTCTCGGGATCACTTATCACGAGCTCCAAGCCGGTTGTGGTGCTGGCCAGTCATCGCCGAGCCCAAGTTCCGATCCGTAACGACAATGCTTCTCGCGATATGCTTGTTGAGCAGGTTCCCAGCGTGGACACGTGGGGAAAGTCGTTCGTGGTTCCACCATTAAATCCGCCGTCGGATGCTCCGGCAAGTCGTACAACCACACCACGGTTACGGATCGTGGGACACACCGATGGAACGCAGGTGACCGTCACTCCCGGTACGTCGGCCACCATCGCAGCAGGTGAGGTTGTTGATCTACCGCTGAGCGAGGCACTGACGGTCCAGAGTTCAGAGCCCATCCTGGTTGGAATCATCGATCGCACGGCCAACGGCGGTACCGCTGGACTAAACCTCTCCGGTGATCCATCGCTGATCATCGTGCCACCGCAGGAACAGCACCTGACGTCCTATCGGATTATCTCCATCGAGCCACGGACCGTGGCCAATCCGTTCTACCGCGAGCACTTCATAACCGTCACGGCGCCGCTGGCTGCAGTAGTGACCATTGACGGACAAGCCATCCCGCCGCTAACCCCCCTCCCATCCCTACCCACCTATGGATACTCCCACGTGGCCGTAGCTAGTGGCTCGCACGTGATCGCAAGCGATTCGCTCTGTGGCGTGATCGCCTATGGCTACGGGCCTGCAGAGTCCTATGGGTACACGGGAGGTATGGCGTTCGAGCGTCTGTACCAGCCAACGATTGCCCTACGCGTCCTAGACCGGCAGGCTTCACCGGGCATGGAGGTGGACGTTGTTGTGGTGGTGGATACCATTCTTCAGCAGCCGAGCGTTTCCGCACTTGGCATCGCCTCGCTTCGCGCAACACTCTCGTACGACCGCACGATCTTCGTCCCGCAGACGGCAGGGATTCCATCGCAAATCCAGCGTGGCGAGATCGCGTTTACCCACACCTTCGATTCTCTCGCTGTTGGCGATACGGTTGCAGTCCTTCCGGGAACAGCTGTGCTGGGACGCGTCGTAACCGACACGCTTTCGATTGTGGCAACAACGTGGTTCACGGCGGAAGGAGAGGTCGTCAGGCCAACGGTGATCACAACGCCGGGAGTGATGACGATCACGGATGTTTGTGAAGCGGGAGGTCGTCAACGATTATTCGATCCCCTGTCTCCGACAGCATCGATGGTGCGGATGTACAACGTCATCGGTCAGGAGATCCCAGCGCTGCAGGAAGGCCTGAACCTTGTTGTAACAACGGCCAATGGGCGCACTACAGTGCAGAAGGTGTGGCGGACGGCGTCGAGCGCAGGTACCGAGTGATACTTACCGCAAAGCCGAGCACCATCGTAATCACACCAATCCATACCAGCGACATCAGCGGCTTGACACTGAACTCCACGGTGAAGACTTCGCGCGGGGTCGGCACCGGCTGATCACGACGCTTGAAGGAGAGCTCACCGGTCGACTTCGTCGGGTCGGCATTGTTACGGGTGATGTTCGTCAGGCCAACGGCGAGGTCGGTTCCCGGAATCGGGGCCCATTCGGGATCGAAGGACGGCCCACCATCGCCCGTGGAGATCCGCGTACGAGCCCGCAGCTCACGTGATTCCCCCGTACGATCCGTGATCTCAAGAACTGCCGACATCTGCATGCGGCCGTCTTCTGCCTGCCCCTCTTCCATCGGCATCGTGAAACGCTGAAGGGTGATCGACTGTGTTGAGTCCAAAGGGTTGGTGATCGTGCCACCGCGCATGACGGTGGTGGCATTCCACACATTTTCCCACTCCGTTGCCTTCGGAGAGATGTAGAGGTCGTTTGTCAGGCCCCACCGAATGCCCGGTTCAAGGAAGGCGCTCTGGCGCTGATTGAAGTCGCTCCAATAGAGGATTGCCGATACCGTGCGCTGTTCACCCTTCCCGTCAATCGATACATCGTAGCGCAGCTTCTCACGATCGACGAACTCGCGCTCGATCTGCTCCTTGCCGAGATACGTCAGCGTGTACTCGCCGACAGTAGTTGGAACACCCTGCACCAGCACGGCATGGTACCGTTCTTCGTACTGCGAAGTGGCGATCACACCGAAGATGAGCAAGGCCACACCGAGGTGGGAAACATATGCTCCGGCAACAGCCACCGATCGGCGAGCCACCATCCATCCCGTCTGCAGGTTCACCACGAGCGAAAACCACGCCGTGGCGGCCAGCAGGATCTGCTCGACAGGGCTCAACCCCGTCATCACCGTTGCAACGGTAAGCAGAACAGTGATACCGGCTGCCACCGCCACGTTCCGGCGAAACTGCCCCACCGAGGTTGAGCGCCACTGCACCAGCAGCGACAAGCCGTTCACGATAAACACGAGCGGCATCAGAATCAGATGGACATCGTTGTAGAAGGCAATCGCTACCGCCACCTTGGGCTGCCCGATAATCTCCATGATCACCGGCCAAGACGTTCCCACCGTGACGAAGATGGCCGACGCCATGACGATGGCAGCTCCGATCGACAGCATGAATTCGCGGGTTGTGGGTGCGAAGTCCTCGCGGTGGACGTTCATGTCCGTGCGACGAATCAGCACCAGCCACAAGCCAAGTACGGAGAAAACCACCATGAAGGCCAACAGTATCCAAAATGCAAACTTGCCCGGGTCGACAAAGGAATGCACCGAAGTATCCCCCAGGATCCCCGACCGGGTAAGGAAGGTCGAATACAGAACCATCACAAAGGCCACCACGGCCAAGGCCATATTCGTCTTGACCAGACCACGCGTGCGGCGCTGCACTAGCATCGTGTGCACCAGCGCGACGCTTACCAGCCATGGGATCAGTGATGAGTTCTCGACCGGATCCCATCCCCAGAAGCCGCCCCATCCCAGGGTTTCGTATGCCCAGAAGCCACCCAGCATGATGCCAAACCCCAGCACCGCCGTACTGAGCAGTGCCCACGGCATGGCAACGGTGATCCATCGGTGGTAATCCCGCTTGAGGAGCCCTGCCATGGCAAACACAAAGGGCACGGACATCGACGCAAACCCGGTGAACAGAATCGGTGGATGAATCGTGATCCACGCATTGTGCAAGAGTGGGTTCAGCCCCTTACCATTTGCCGGCACATCGGCGGGTGTCATCCCGTTGGCAGCGAAGGTCTCCCAGTAATAGGAGAACGGGTTCTTTGCCACCAGTAACAACGTGAGAAACACCATGATCAGCCCGTAGATGCTCATGGCGGCGGTCTCGTACTGGTGTTGGCGCGCATACGGTGTTAGCATCACACCGATGAGCGACACCAGCAGTGTCCATAGCAGAATACTTCCCTCCTGCCCAGAATAGAAGCTGGCGATCAGCAGGTGCAGCGGAAGCTCCGTCGAGGAGTAGTTCCACACGTAGGTGTATTCAAATCGATGCTGAACGACGTCGATGATCAGCATTGCTGAGGCAGTGACGAGCCCGATGCTAAGCGTGGTAAAGAGTGTGCGCCCAATGGTCGCAAGGCGAGCGTCCGACCTCAGCCATGACCATACATAGCTCACGGCCGACCCGACTGCCAAACCGAACAGCACATGGATAAGGACTTGTCCAATCATTCGTTGTACACCTGTGTTGCGTGGAAATAGGCGTCGGAACCAGTGCCGTGCACGTGCCCAACGAATCGATAGGTCGAGCCAACCATCAGTGGTCCTTCGTACTCATGGCCCGTGTAGTCGATCCGGAACCGCCGACCTTGACGATCCTCGCCGAATATGGTACCACTGGCGTTCTCGGTGATGGTGGTCACAATCACCACCTTGGCGGACTGTTCCTGCTCGGATTGGCCGGCCTGCTGCTCCACCGCTTCAGCAAATGTGGCTGTGGGCTGCTGGCCGTACCGAATGGCTAGGGTGACAACCAGCGGTATGGCGATGACGGCAGCAATCAGAATGATGCGACGAACCATGGTGCGTTAGGCTCCCTGGGGTTGACCTTCATACTTCGAGGGGCACTTCGTGAGCACCGAACTGGCGTGGAGCGTGCCATTCTCGACACGACCCTTCACAACAATGCTTACCGCGATCTCGAAGTTGTTTGGCTTTGCTCCGTGCAGGATCACCGGAATCTGTTGCCCCTCTTCATCGGCCATGGTAAAACGAAAGATGTCGGCCTGGGCATCGTACGACTGCCCTTGTTCCTTCACCCACGTGCCAACAACTTGAACGGTGCTGCCAAGCTGCTCGGCACGCTGCAGGTTCGCATACTCGATGGAGCTGGAGTCCAAGGCAAACCACGCAGCCACGGCCAAGACCGTGGCAACAATTGCCCCTATGATATACCGTGGCTTCATCATGGCATCCGTTCAGATGGGGATTGTTCCAGAAGGGTGAGTCGTCGTTCAACGCGCCAGAGGTAGGCCGCAATGCCGGCCCAGACCGTCAGCGCACACACCAGTACGACATACATTGCATTCGCGGAGAGAAACGTCATCATGCTGCACCACGCTTTCGAAGAGATACCAAGGTTGTCCGCACATCGATGCTTACAAGCCAAAAGAAGATGAGCGTAAACGAAAACAGCGATCCGCCGAAGATCAGCTGTTTGACGGTGTTGATGGCATCAGATTGCGGACTGAGAAGTGGTCCGGCATTTACGTCGTTGGCACTGCCTGGATGCAGGCCGGGAATCAGACGCGGCAGAACGTAGATCAAAAACGGCACGGTAGGCGCAGCAATGATGGAGTACGCTGCCGACAGCGAGGCCCGACGCGTGGGGTCGGTCACCGCGCTACGGAGGAGGAAGTACGCCCCGTAGACTAAGAGCAGGAGAAAAATTGATGTCTGCCGGGGATCCCAATTCCAGAACATGCCCCAGTTGAATTTGGCCCAGATCGCGCCGGTGACCGTAGCCAGGATGGCGTAGAGCGTTGCAATGCGGGCGGCAGAGGCCGAGAGCGTATCGTACTCCCGACGGCGGGTCCGGAGATAGGCTACGGCGTAGATCATACCGAGGATGTAGGCAATGGACGCCACCCAGCTCATGGGAACATGGAAGTACATGATCCGAGCTCGCTCCTCCAGCCCCATGATGTACGGCAGCGTTACCAGAGGGTCGACAGCACCGAGGCGCTGCGCGACAAACTGTGCATCGTTGCCATAGCGCTGGAGATGCAGGATCATTGGCTGATCCACCGGCATGGCACTCAGATCGATGGCTTGGCCGAGGATCACGGTGACCACCACACGAGGATCTCGAGCATCGGCGGCCACGATCGAAGAAATCTCGGCTCCCGGCTGCAACGTCGACCGCAGCAGGACCGGAACAACAGCCGTGCTATCCGCCCGGGACGCTATCACGGCGTCCGTGACCGTTCCCGCCGTCGGTGGAAGCAGCGCCATGATCACAACGACGGTTACCGAAGCAAGAGCCACGATGCGCCACCAGCGTGGACGAGGTTTCGACAGCGACGGATACAGGCCCAGAGCGATTCCGAGAACGGTTGCCCCGAGCATAATGGCAAACTTCATGACGCAAAACTACGTTATCCCCGTCGTTTTGTGAGGATAAGGCAGTTGATCCCACCTGGCTGCGTGGCCGGCGTGTACTGCACGTTATCCATAAGGGCCGTCATCAGAACAATCCCAAGACCATGACCGGGCTTCTCGGTCCGATGCTCATCGAGGTAGGCCGACACATCTTGCGGAAGGTAGTCCGAGGGATTGAAGGGGGCTGCGGTATCGCAAATCTCCACGTGCGCGGCATGGGCGTCCAGCTGGAGCGTCACCGTAAAGGCCTGCAGGGGATCGTTGTGGAAGGCATGTCGTACCAGATTGGCACAGGCTTCGTCCAGAGCCAAGACCACGGCGTCGATCACCGTGCCGGACCACTGCTCTTGCTCCATGGCATGACGAATCTGCCGTCGCAATCCGGAGAGTGCCGCCGTCTGCGCCGTCACGGTAAATCGTGCCCTGTGGGGTTGCACACTATTCATGGGATGAATCACCCTTGGAGCCCAGGTCCGGGAAGGCTGCTACGGCCTCGTCCGTGCTGCCATAGATGTTGAAGACCACCGGAAAGCCCAACAGGTCGAACACCGAGTACACACGATCGGTCATCGCGGCCAGCTTGAGGTCGCCGCCGGCTTGACGCACGGGCTCGATGAAGACCATGAAGACGCCAAGGCCTGCACTGCTGATGTAGTCGAGCTCTGAAAAATCCACAACGAACCGTACCGAGCCTCGTTCTACCACGGTCCTCAATGTCGATTCAAGATCGGAGGCCGTGTGGGCATCAAGGTAGCCGATAACACGGATGATCGTGACGGGCGGCGTGGGCGGAGTTACGTCGCGAATGTCGATGGTGAGCGGCAATGTGGTTGAATTCGCTGTCGAATTCGTGGTTGAATTCGTGGTTGAGCTCATGATGCATCTCCAGAAGGGTTGTA